>CAZZKA010000009.1:0-27536 GCA_964654745.1 uncultured Bordetella sp.
AGACGCGTCACCCCGAATCGCGCGCTGAGCTCGGGGCGAGATTGAGCGAGAAGGGTGAGGACTTGCTGTCGGTTCATGGGGGGTCGCGAAGCTCAGTGTCCGTTCTCGATACTTCGACGTACGGCTACAACTCTGTCCCGCAATGTCGGTAGATCCCGTTTGACTGTATCCCACACGACCTTTAAGTCGACCTGGTAGTAGCCGTGCACAAGGATATTCCGCATGTCATAAGCGAAGGACAGAGGTAAGTCGGGGTTTGCCTCGACGAATTCTGGTGCTACACGCTCGATATTGCGACTCGCCTCTCCGATCACTGCGAAATTGCGGATGACAGCATCCTGAATGAGCTGATTGGAAAAAAACTCGTTCTCATCAAGCCCCGCGCAGTATCGAAAAATACGATCGATTGAGTCAACGATGTGGCCCAGGTAGTTGGGGACGCGTAGAGGGTCCCGGCTCATATCGGGCGAGCTTCTTCTATGACAGTGGCCCTGAACCGCTCTGGGAGAGAGTTGGGGGTCAGCACATCGACTTCGACTTTTAATAGAGCCCTCAGCTTGTAGCGAATTGCCCCCAAATCGAACAGGCTGGTCCCTTGGCTTGGATCGATCAAGATGTCGAGGTCACTGCCCTCGGTATCCACACCACGGGCAACGGATCCAAATACTCGGGCGTTTGTCGCTCGATGAGCGGCAACAATGTCGCGAATTTCCTGTCGATGCGCGTCTAAGGCTTCAGAAGGTCTCATCGGTGACCTGCAAGTGTTCGCAACGAAGCGAGGGTAAAAAACAGCCGCTACGTAGGATCATAGCGAATCACCCTGCACAGATGAAGATGGGCGCTGGCATTTACCACCCCACGCAGGCAGCGATCAAATGTGCGGTTCGGGCAATCCGTGCCCGGAATCTGTAGTACACCTCGCGGTGTACTACAAACCGCACGCCGCAAAGCCCTGCAGCGTCGCTAAGCCGTTGAACCGTTTTGGGATTCTGGTGGGCGGCACAGGGTTCGAACCTGTGACCCCTGCCGTGTGAAGGCAGTGCTCTACCACTGAGCTAGCCGCCCCGTGTGGGGAGGCGGATTATACGGGCCCGTTCCGTGCGGTGGCAAACCCATCGCGCCGGGATGCCTGAGTGATGCAACCAAGGCGCGGTCGATGCCGGGCGCCTCAGAGCATTGGACGAAGGCTTCTCGCGGCTTCCTGTAACACTGGCAGAACGCGGTGCAGCGCGTGGTCGGTCTCTTCGCGATTCATCGGCATGGTGACGCTGATTGCACCGTGCGGTCGGTTTGACTGGTCAAGCAGCGGGACGGCGATGCCCCGGCTATTAAGGTCGAGTTGCTGCTCCGAAATCGCCCACCCCTGGCGGCGGCACTGGGCCAATGCCCCGAGCAGTTCTTCCTTGGACGAAATCGTAAAGAGCGTAAATGCCTGCAGCGGGCATGAATCGACCCAGGCATGCATGTCAGAGGGCGGCATATTGCTGAGGATGGCCATGCCGGCGGCAGTGACCTGCGCGTGAAGCCTCGCTCCCGGCAGATAACCGGTCGAGGTATGCCGGTGGGTGCCGCTTCGTGCGATAAAGACGGTATCTGGGCCGTCCAGCACACCCAGATACGCGACCTCTTCGGTGCCTGCGTTGATCTGCTGCAAAAGTGGTTGCACCAGGCGGGGCAATCGCGTGGAGGCAAGATAGGCGTGGCCCAGGCGCAGCACCCTGGGCATTAACCAAAAGTACTTGCCATCGGTGCCCATGTAGCCCAGGTGCGCCAGCGTCTTGAGGTAGCGGCGTGCAGCGGTGCGGGTCATCGCGCAGCGCTTGCCCGCTTCGGTGGCGGTCAGGCGCGGATGAGCGGAGTCGAAGGCCTCGATGATGGTCAGACCTTTCTCGAGCCCGGCGATCCACTCTTCGGAGCGAAGGGAAGTGGTCACTAAGGAAATCCCTTATTTCGTGCGATTATCGCACGATTGTGTCTGATTATCGATCATTTGTGTCGACGAATGTCTCTCACCATCGACCAAACATCCCTACAGTCGCTCCTGCGCAGGTTCGACCATACCTCATCAACGTCTGGATTCCGGACTCGGCTCTCTCGGCCTGCCCACTAAACGGAGACTTCCATGCATCGTTCTCTCAAGACCATCGCGCTAGCCTCGGCCCTGGCCGTCGCCGGCATCGCGCAGGCGCAGGACATCCGGCTTGCCAACATCGTTGAACTGTCCGGCCCGGGCACCACCGCTGGCACCCTGTTCAAAAACGGGGTCGAGCTCGCCATCAAGGAAATCAACGCCTCGGGTGGGATTCTCGGTCGCAAGATCGTCTACACCACCGAAGACACCCAGAGCAATCCTGGCGTCGCCAAAGGGCTCACGCAAAAAGCCGTCGACAACAACGTCTTTGCCATCTTCGGCCCTGTGTTCTCTGGCTCGATCATGGTCTCGATGGCCGAGTCGCGCCGCGCTGAAGTGCCCAACTTCACCGGCGGTGAGGCTGCGGCCATTACTGAGCAGGGCAACCCCTATGTGTTCCGGACCTCGTTCGGTCAAACAGTAGCCTTCCCCAAACTCGCGCGTTTCATCAACGAGAAGGCGAAGACGCTGGCCGTCATTTACGTAAATAACGATTTTGGTAAAGGCGGGCGCGATACGCTCTCTAAACTGCTCGCCAACTCATCGACCAAGATCGTCGCGGACATCTCTACTGATGCCGGACAGGTTGATTTCTCCGCCGCTGTGCTGCGAGCCAAGCAGAGCGACGCTGACGCCATCTTTGCCTATCTGAACGAAGAGGAGTCGGCGCGCCTGTTGCGCGAGCTGCGTAAGCAAGGCGTGAAGAAACCGATCATCGGTGAGACCACGCTCACGGGTCAAAAGGTCGTTGAGCTCGCTGGCGAAGCGGCTAACGGCGCACAGGCCCACGTCGGGTTGACGGTCGATGCGCCGCAGCTCAAGGGCTTTGGCGCGAAATACAAGGCCGAGTACAAATCCGATTCCGATCACAACGGCGTCAAAGGCTACACGGGCGTCTACCTGCTTAAAGCTGCAATAGAGAAGGCTGGCAAGGTCGACCGCAAGGCTGTCGCCGAAGCACTTCGCAACAGCTGCTTCAGCGCCAAACAGCACCCCGGAATCCTGATGGATGTCTGCTTTGACGCGAAAGGTGACCTGGATCGCGAAAGCTTTATGGTCGAGGTCAAGAACGGCAAGATCGAAGTGGTCGCCACTCTGCCGCCTGCCGGCCTGGTCAAGCGGTAAAACAGTCGGAGTGCCTCGTTGCCGGTGCCGATACCGGCGACGGGGCGTGAAATGTTGCCGAGGCACCGTGCTTGCACGCGGTGATGCAACGCGCGACCGGAGACGCGCCATGAGGCAGCGTCCAGAGACTTCACCACAAATCGTTCGGCCAGAATGACCGATTTCGTCCAGATGCTCTTCAGCGGCATGGCAACAGGGTGTATCTACGCCCTGGCTGCGCTCGGGTTCACTCTGCTTTGGCAGGCCTCGGGGACGATCAATTTTGCCCAGGGCGAATTTGTGATGCTGCCGGCATTTTCGATGGTGATGATGCTGCACTCGGGGGTGCCTCTGTGGCCAGCTTTTGCCGCGACCTGTGCGCTGTCCGTGCTGGTTCAGGGATGGGCTTTCAAGCGGGGCCTGGTCGATCCGCTTTTCAAGTACGGCATGATGCCGATCGTCGTCGCAACAATCGGTCTCTCGATAGCCATGCGCAATTTTGTTCGCGCGGGCTATAGCGCTGAACCACAACCGTTTCCGCAGATCTTTCCCGATAAGGTCTACGAAGTCGCGGGCGTGACCGTATCAGGAAGCGACATCGGCACCTTTGCGTCGGCCCTCCTGCTGGTATTTGCTGTTCAGGCTTTTCTGGCCCGTTCGGTGACCGGCCGCGCGATGCAGGCAGTGGCGCAAAACACGGAAAGTGCGACGGTGCTCGGTATCAATGTGCCGCGCATGATCTTTTATACCTTCGCGATCAATGCAGTATTGGCTGCTGCCGCGGCGCTCCTCGTCACGCCCACGTATCTCGCCAAGTTCGACATGGGTGAGGGTCTCGGGACCAAGGCGTTTTTTGCTGCGATCATCGGAGGCTTCAATAATTCGCGTGGCGCGCTGCTGGGCGGACTGATTGTCGGCGCGTGTGAGAACCTTGCTGCCGCCTACATATCTCCGGCGTACAAGGACGCAGTGGCGCTCGTCCTGTTCATGATTGTCATCCTCTTTAAACCCCAGGGGCTGCTTGGCACTCGGGAGGAGCGCAAGGTATGACCCGGCGAACCCTGATGATCGGGGCGGTCGTGCTGGCGTTTTTTGTATTCGTGCCGCCGTTTTTGAAGAACTACGGCATTCATCTGTTCACCACCTGGCTGGTCTTCGTCATCGCCACGATGGGGCTCAATCTGACGGTCGGCTATGCGGGTCAAAAGTCTTTGGGTCATGCAGCATTTTTTGGTATCGGCGCCTATACCGTTGCAATTCTTCTCAAGGCCGGCATCAGCTTCTGGGTGGGTTTGCCGCTGGCCGCATTGATCTGCTTCGGGTCGGGGCTGGTGATCGGGTTTCCCGCCCTGCGTGTTCAGACGATTTACCTGGCGTTTGCGACACTGGGATTCAATACCGCGATCTGGCTGGTGATGCGAAACGAGGAGTGGCTCACGGGGGGCACCTTCGGGATCAACAATATCGCGCGCCCGTCATTTGCCGGAATCAGTCTCGACGGCAATCTCGCCTACTACTTTTTTGTGCTGATCTTCGCGCTCGTCCTCGCGGCACTGCTGGCAGCTCTGCTGCATTCGCCCTGGGGTAAGGCCTTTACCGCGCTTCGCGACAATCCGATTCGGGCGGAGAGCTTGGGTATAGATACCCGCGGCTACACCCTGCTGAGCTTTGCCATCGGTGCCGCGTATGCCGGCATCGCCGGTGGCCTGTACGCCTCGCAGGTACAGTTCATCGATCCTGCGCTATTCACGGTCGGCGCATCGATCATGATGTATCTGATGGTCGTCGTGGGCGGGCCGGGTTACTTCCTGGGTCCGGTACTGGGTTCTGCAGTAGGGGTGGTCTTGCCAGAGTGGCTGCGCTTTGCTCAGGGCTGGTATTTATTCGTTTTCGGCGCAGCCGTGATCTTGCTGATGATATGGCTGCCCGATGGTCTGCTCTCAATTCCAGACCGCCTGCGCGCCCGGCGTGAGGCGAGGCAGGCCTCGGCCGCGCGAATCGCAGCCGCTGCCTCAGCGGGCAGGGGCGCACGAGCATGAGCGCAGAGCGCGCCGCTCAAGCGCCGGGCGCCCCCCCCGTGCTGCGAGTGACTGATGTTCGCAAGCACTATGGTGCGATCCGCGCGGTTGATGGCGTTTCGTTCGAGGTCAGGGCCGGCGAAATCTTTGGCGTGATCGGGCCGAACGGCTCGGGCAAGACAACGCTCTTCAACAGCATGCTGGGTCAGATTCGGCCGGACAGCGGACGCATTGAATTCAAGGGCGAGGATGTCACAAGTCTGGGCCCTCTCGAGCTTAGCCGCCGCGGTGTGGGTCGGACATTTCAGACGCTGCAGGTCTTTGGCAAGATGAGCGTGCGCGACAATCTGATCGTCGCAGCGCAGGAGCACCAGGGCACGATGTTCAGCAGGATGTTCGCGCCCTCTGACTCTGGTCTGGGTGAGCGCGCCAATGCTTTGATCGATAAGTTTCGTATCGGTCACGTAGCCGGTCGCAAGGCCGGCGAACTCAGCTACGGCCAGCAAAAGCTCGTCGATATCGCAATGGCGTTCATGAGCGAGCCCGATCTGGTACTGCTCGATGAGCCGTGTGCCGGGGTCAATCCCTCTCTGGTCGGAGGAATCAGCCGGTTGCTGAAGCAACTTAATGCCGAGCGACGCGGCAGCTTTGTGGTGATCGAACACAACATGGACTTTGTGATGAGCCTTTGTCACCGCATCATGGTGATGGTTGAGGGGACAGTGCTTGCGGTCGGTACGCCTGATGAAATTCGCGGTAACCGCCAGGTGCTCGATGCGTATCTGGGTAATTAAGCAGCCTGATGAATAACGATCAAGATCTCTCTCGACCACTGGCGAGTAGCGAGTCAGGCGGGGTCTCGCCTGCCTGCATCGAGTTCGACGACGTCGTGGCGGGCTACAAGGACTTCATGATTCTCAATAACCTCTCCTTCTCGGTGAGGTCGGGCAGCATCACGCTCCTGATCGGGCCGAACGGAGCCGGCAAGTCCACGGTTCTAAAGACGCTGTTTGGCCTGCTCAAGCCCCGGCAGGGAACGATCCGGCTCGACGGGCGCGATATCAGCGCAGCCAGCCCGTCCGACCTTCTGGGTCAGGGAATTGCCTTTGTGCCTCAAGGCAGGAATCTGTTCGGCAAGCTGAGCGTTTATGAGAACCTCGAACTCGGCGGCATTACGCTTGGCATGAAGACAGCGCGGGCGCGGATCCCCGAGGTGCTTGAACTCTTCCCCCGGGTCAAGGAGCGACTCCATTCGAGGGCGGCATCGCTCTCGGGGGGCGAACAAAAGCAGCTCGAGGTCGGCCGTGCTCTGTTGCTGCGGCCCAGGGTGCTGCTGATTGACGAGCCCTCGATCGGTCTTTCGCCTATCGTCGTACAGGATGTTTTCCGTTTGCTGCGGCAGCTTGCCGATCGGGGTACGACCGTGCTGATGGTCGAGCAGAATGTCAAAAGTGCGCTGCAGTATTCCGATGACGCGGTAGCGCTCGAGTCGGGACGGCTCGTGCTGCACAAGCCTGCTGCCGAGGTGCTCGCCGACCCCAATATGGAGAGGCTGTTCCTTGGCGGCGCGCACGGTGCCGTGTCCGATGAGCCGGTACTTCCCGCGCCTGCCTGAGACACGGTCCAGCTGATTCGCAGGATTATCAGCCGGGCGTTAAAGTGTCGCTTCGTGCGCCTGGCGAGCGCTCTTGCGGTCGCCGCGTGGTGCGAGCGTCCGGCGCTTCAGGGCGGCGGCGCATCATCGGGGAACTCGAATGGATCTACAGTTACGTGGCAAAACCGCCCTGGTTACCGGGGCGAGCGTTGGCATCGGTGCAGCGATCGCTAAGGCGCTGGGGGCCGAGGGCGTGAGGGTCGCGATATCGGCCCGCAGGACGGACAAGCTGCGCGACACTGCCGCGGCTATCGTCGCCGCCGGCGGTCCCGAGCCGGCTGTGCTCGCCTGTGACCTGTACGAGCAGGATGCCTCGGCGCGACTTGCGCGCGATGCCGTCGCTGCTCTGGGCGGGGTCGATATTCTCGTCAATAACGCCGGTGGATCGCGACCGTTCAAGGATCTGCATGTGAGCGAGGCGCAGTGGGACGAAGCGATGACACTCAACTTTCATCGCCCGCGTCAACTGGCCGATTCGCTTATCGATCAGATGATCGAACGTAAATGGGGGCGCATCATCAACATTACCGGCAAGAGCGAGCCCGATCATGTTAATGGCGCTTTTTGTGCCAAGGCTGCGCTGCACAGTTGGGCAAAAGGGCTCTCGAGGATGGTCGGGCAGCACGGCATTACCGTCAACTGCATCCCACCAGGGCGTATCCACTCAGAGCAGATTCTGCGTAACTACTCTCCGGAGTACAGGAAGTGGCAGAGCGAGAACGAGATCCCGGTCGGCCGCTACGGTGAGCCCGAGGAACTCGCCGTGCTCGCGGTATTTCTTGCGTCCCCGGTCGCCGCCTACATCAGCGGTACCGTGATCCCGGTCGATGGCAGCCTGCGTCGATATCAGTTCTGAGCGGGTGCCCGGCCGGCGTGGCTATTTGCCTGCTTCGTATTGCCTGACCGATTGATTGTCTGCCGGAGTCTTTCTGATGGACGCGTGCAATCTCATGAGTCGATGCCTTCGCCGGATCCGGCGCGACCGGGGCGGTTGCTCCGCATTACTGCTTGGCCTGGCTCTGTTCGCGGGGCTGGGCTCGGCGGCCAGTGCGCAGAGCGATTGGCCGAAACAGCCGATCCGGTTCGTCGTGCCGTTTGCGCCCGGTGGTACCAGTGAGATCGTCGCGCGCGCTGTTTCTGTCGAACTCAGCCGCCAGCTCGGCGTGAGTGTCTATGTGGAGAATAAACCCGGTGGCGCTGGAGTGACTGCGATGGCCGACGTAGCCAAGGCTGCGCCCGATGGCCACACTTTGGTGATGGGTCATGTGGGGACGCTTGCGGTCAATCCGTTTATGCTGCGCAGCCAGCCGTTCGATGTAAATCGTGATTTCGAGCCGGTTACGCTGCTGGCGAAAGTCCCGAATCTTTTCGTTATTCACCCGGAGGTTCCGGCGAAGGACTTTCGCGAGTTTGTCGCCTATGTCAAGCAGCATCCGGGAAAACTCAACTATGGCTCAGCCGGCAATGCGAGTGCCGGACACCTCGCTATGGAATATCTCAAGCTCGTGACCGGGATGGAAATCGAACACGTGCCGTACCGGGGGACAGGCCCGCAACTGGTGGATCTGCTCGCCGGTCGCATGCAGGCCACCTCTGCGGGGACGCCTGCTCTCGGGCAGCACATCCGTAGCGGCAAGCTCAGAGCCATCGCGGTCGGCACCACCGAGCGCATCCCGGCGCTGCCCGATGTGCCGACTGTGGCGGAGATGGGTTACCCCGGTTTTGAGACGGCGCAGTGGTACGGCATGCTGGTACCGGCGCGTACGCCTGCGGCGGTTATTTCGCGGCTGCACGAGGAATCGCGAAAGGCGCTCGCGTCGACATCGGTCAAAGAGAGATTTTCCGCCGACAACGCCATCGCCGGTGGCGGCCCACCTGCGGAATTTAGTGCCTTCATTCGGAGCGAGCAGAAAATCTGGGGCGATATCGTGCGGCGGGCGAGCATTCGTGCGGATTGAGATGAACCCGGAACTGGTTTCGAGCAAGGGATACGACACTGATGTACTTGTCGTGGGCGGGGGCAATGCAGCGCTTTGCGCCGCGTTGATGGCACTCGAGTCGGGTGCAAGAGTCCGTCTTCTAGAAGCCGCTCCCCGCGAATGGCGAGGCGGTAACTCGATGCACACGCGCAATCTTCGCTGCATGCACGATGCGCCCCAGGATGTGTTGGTCGAAGCGTATCCCGAGGAAGAGTTCTGGCAGGATCTGCTTCGCGTGACAGGGGGGCTGACCAATGAGCATCTCGCCCGGCTCGTGATTCGCGCTTCGGCAAGCTGCCGACCCTGGATGCGCCGCCATGGCGTGCGGTTCCAGCCCTCGCTGTCGGGCGCGCTTCATACTGCGAGAACCAATGCTTTTTTCATGGGTGGCGGCAAAGCATTGGTCAATGCGTATTTCCGTAGTGCCGAGTCGCTTGGCGCACGGATCGATTACCAGGCGGAGGTAATCGATATCGAGCTCGATGGCGATCGGTTCGAGGCGGCGCATGTCCGACACGTACTCGCTGATGGGACGGTTCGCGAAGAGCGCGTAACCGCTCGAGCGTGCGTGCTCGCATGCGGAGGCTTTGAGTCGAACCGAGAGTGGCTCCGCGAGGCCTGGGGCGTCAACGAATTTGGCGAGCATCCGGCTGACAATTTTCTGATTCGCGGTACCCGCTATAACACCGGCACACTGATCGGTCGGCTGCGCGACAAGGGCGCCGACATGATTGGCGATCCGACCCAGGCGCACATGGTGGCAATTGACGCCCGGGCGCCTCTTTATGACGGGGGGATCTGCACCCGGATCGATTGCGTATCGCTTGGCGTGGTCGTCAACCGCCACGCCAGACGTTTTTATGACGAGGGGGAGGATTTCTGGCCCAAGCGTTATGCCATCTGGGGTCGGCTGGTGGCGCTGCAGCCGGGCCAGATTGCGTGGTGCGTGATCGATGCCAAGGCGATCGGTCGTTTTATGCCGCCTGTATTTCCGGGCACCCGCGCTGATTCGCTCGAGTCGCTAGCCGTCGAGTTGGGACTGGATACCGCCCAGTTTGTGAAGACGATCACCGATTTCAACCAGGCGTGTCGGCCTGGCCGCTTTGACCATACGACGCTCGACGATTGCGTGACCGAGGGTCTCACACCGCCCAAGACGCATTGGGCGCGCCCGATCGACACACCGCCCTTTTTCGGCTACGCGGTGCGTCCTGGTATCACTTTCACCTATCTCGGCTTCAAGACCGATGAAACGACTGCAGTCCACTTCAGCGGGCGTGCTAGTCCGAACCTCTTTGCGGCGGGAGAGCTGATGTCGGGTAACGTATTGGGCAAGGGCTATACGGCGGGTGTGGGGATGACGATCGGGACGGCGTTTGGCCGGATCGCCGGAACGCGTGCGGCTGCGGCCGCACTGGGAAAGTCGGGCGATCGTACGCTTGACCTCATCCGGGAGAGCGACCATGCAGCCGCTTGAGACGCTTGCGAGACAAGCCCAGGCGCTCGCCTCCGGCTCAGCGGCGAGCGCTGCGCATGCGCGCCCTCCCGGCGCCTCAGCGATGAGCGCTGACGAAGCCGAAGTCGCGCGCGAAATGATCATCTGCAATGCATGCCGCTACTGTGAGGGCTTTTGCGCTGTGTTTCCGGCGATGACGCGGCGGCTCGATTTTCATCGCGCCGACGTTCACTACCTTGCTAACCTTTGCCACAACTGCGGCGCCTGTCTGCATGCGTGCCAGTACGCTCCGCCGCACGAATTTGCGGTCAACCTGCCCAGGGCACTCGCGCGCGTGCGCCGCGAGACCTATGCCGACTTCGCCTGGCCACCTGCGCTTGGTATGCTTTATCGGCGTAATGGGCTGACGGTCTCGCTTGCCCTGGCAGGCGCGTTCGCCCTGTTTCTCCTGCTTGCGGCCGCGCTGCACGGCTCAGTCTGGGGTGGCGCGATGCGCGGGGATTTTTATCGGATATTCCCGCACGGGTTGATGGTGGCGATGTTTCTCCCGGTGTTTGCCTGGGCGGTGTTTGCCCTCGGTATGGGCGCGATCCGATTCAATCGTGCGGTCAGGAATTCGACCGGCAAGACATCAGCGGATCTGGCATCAGCCGCTGAGGCGTTTCATGATGCTGCGCGGCTGCGCTATCTCGACGGCGGCCACGGCGAAGGTTGTCATAACGAAGACGATGCCTGGACGCTTGATCGCAAGCGCTTCCATCACCTGACCGTGATCGGATTTGCTCTCTGCTTTGCTTCAACGAGCGTTGCGACGCTCATGCACTACGGTCTCAATATTCATGCTCCGTACGGTTGGCTGAGTGCCCCCAAGCTCCTCGGTGTCCCGGGAGGAATCCTCATGGTGTGGGGTACCTTCGGTCTGTGGCGCCTGCGCCATCGGCGCCATCCCGACCACCTGGAGCCTTCGCAGCACGGCATGGATTTGGGCTTTATCGTGCTGCTTTTTCTTGCTGGCGCGACGGGCCTCGCGCTGTCCGTGCTACGGACCACATCGGCCATGCCGTTCATGCTTTGCGTTCATTTGGGCGCTGTGATGGCGTTTTTCCTCACCATGCCCTATGGCAAATTCGCCCATGCGGTGTTTCGCGTCGCGGCCTTGATCCGATACAGCGTCGAACGTCGCCAGCCCAACCGCCTTGGTCTGTCAGGCGAGTAGGCGGCCCTAGGTCGCCGCACTCGACCTGGCGTCGGCCGGGAGGTGAGTCGATTCGAGCTGGCGAACGAGTGCGCCCAGCGTTTGATTGACGGGCGTTGCCAGGCCAAGCCGGGCGCCCTCTGCCGCAATGTAGCCGTTCAGGTAATCGATTTCGGTCGGGCGTCTGCGGGCGAGATCCTGTGCGGTCGATGAGCGCTGGCCCGGCATCAGTCCGGCGACCTTCATGACCCGCTCGTGCATGTCAACCGGAAGCGCGATCGAACGTGCTTTGGCGACCTCGAGGACTTCATCGATCGCCTCTTGCATCACTCGCCGAATCGCGCTCGATGCGACCAGTTGGCCATAGGTCTGCTGAGTGATCGCTGAAAGTGCGTTGTAAGCGCAGTTGACGACCAGCTTTCCCCAAAGCACCGAAGTGATGTCCGGGGTTACGGTGGTCTCAATACCCGCGCCGTTCAGGAGAGCTGCGAGCGCGGCTGTTTCCGGAGCGGAGACCGGGCGCGTTGCAGGCGCTCCAATCGTGAGTGCGCCGCCGCCAAAGTGCCGCACTGTCCCTGGTGCCTCGAGTGCCGCCGCTACATATACGGCAGCGGCAACTATGGGCTGATCTAGCTTAGCAAGCAGGCTCTCGGCATTGGTGACACCGTTCTGAAGGCTGAGGACCAGGGTATCGGCACCGAGGTGGGGGCGGAGCGAGGCTGCCGCCTGGCCTGTGTCGGAGGATTTAACGCAGATCAACACCAGCCGCGCTGCGGCAGCGGCACGAGCATCTTCGTCGGCACGGACTCGAAACGTCGATCGCGCCTCGCCCGAAAGCAGTTGCAGGCCCCGGTCGCGCAGCGCGGCAACGGCTGCCGGGCGGCCGATCAGCGTCACGTTCAGGCCGGCACGGGCGAGAAGGGCGCCGTAGTAGCAGCCAACTGCGCCCGCGCCGATTATCGCGATCGGAGCATCCCGCAGGGGGTTGGGTAGAGCGATCATGCGCGGATCATGCCCGAGCGCGGGAAAAGCTGCGTGCAATCAGAGCGCGTTGACCGGGATTTTGAGATAGGCGACCCCGTTGGCCTCAGGAGGAGGCATTTGTCCGGCGCGGATATTTACCTGCACGGCGGGCAGAATCAGTACCGGCATGTCGAGTGTCGCATCGCGCTTGCTGCGCATCTCGACGAATTGCGCCTCGCTCACTCCATCGTTGATGTGGATATTGGCTGTCCGCTGCTCTGCCACAGTGCTTTCGAAACGGATGGCGCGGCCGTTGGGCGGATAGTCATGACACATGAACAGGCGGGTAGCAGGCGGCAGGCTCAGCAGCTTACGCACCGAGCGATAAAGCGTATGGGCATCGCCGCCAGGGAAGTCGCAGCGCGCGGTACCGACATCGGGCATGAAAAGCGTATCACCCACGAATACCGCATCGCCGATCCGGTAGGCCATGCAAGCGGGGGTATGACCGGGCACCGAAATAGCCTCGGCTGTGAGTGCGCCTATCTGAAAGGTCTCGCCGTCCTCGATCAACCGGTCAAACTGCGATCCGTCAGCGCGAAACGCGGCTTCGAGATGAAAAATACCCTTGAAGACTTCCTGCACAGTGCGGATCCGGGATCCGATCGCTATCTTCCCTCCGAGCTGCTCTCGCAGCCACGGCGCGGCAGACAGATGGTCCGCATGTGCGTGAGTCTCCAGGATGAACGCGACCTGCAGGCGGTGCTCGCGTATGAAATCCACGACCTTTTGTGCGCTGTCGGTGCGGGTCCGGCCGGACTTGGGGTCGTAGTCGAGCACTGAATCGATGATCGCGGCCGCGCCGCCGTCACGGTCGTAGGCGACATAGGTGACGGTCCAGGTGACCGGATCGAAGAGGCCATGGACGGTGGGGTTCATCGCGGACTCCAGAGGGTGACAGGGAGACAGACGGCTTGGACAGCAGACGATTTCTAAGAAAATATTATATTGACAAATATAATATTAAGCAATAGATTATTACTTATGCCTGCTTCCGCCACTATCGACTTAAACGAATTGCGCGTTGCTGCCGATGGCGCATGCCGTCTGCTCAAACTTTTGTCCAACCCCGACCGGCTGTTGTTGCTGTGCCGCCTGGCCCAGGGCGAAGCCTGCGTCAGCGAGCTCGAGGAAGAGCTCCAGATCGTTCAGCCGACGCTCTCGCAGCAACTCGGCGTGCTTCGTGACGATCACATGGTCGCGACGCGCCGGGACGGCAAGCATATTTATTACCGGCTGGCGAGCGCTCAGGCGTTGGCGGTGATCAGCACGCTTCAAGCTCAGTTTTGTCCCCCGTCAAAACCAAAGAAGAGGTCCTCATGACAATCGATTGGTCAAACTTCACGCCCTGGTCGTCGCTCGCCGGAGGCATCCTGCTCGGGGTCGCTTCGGCACTCTTCGTGCTGGTGAACGGGCGGATCCTTGGCATCAGCGGTATCGTGGGCGGGTTGCTGCGGCGCAAGCCGGGTGATGCCGGATGGCGGATCGCGTTTGTGCTCGGAATGCTTGCTGCTCCCGCAGTGTGGTCACTCTTTGCCGCACCAGCCAAGGTGCAGGTCGATGCCGGATGGATGGCGGTGGTGATCGCCGGGCTGTTGGTGGGTGTCGGCACTCGCTACGGTGCGGGGTGCACGAGCGGACACGGCGTATGCGGCCTGTCGCGACTGTCACCGCGCTCGCTCGTCGCGACACTCGCCTTCATGGCCGCGGGCTTTGCCATCGTCTACGTGGTTCGCCACCTTTTCGGGCGCTGAGCCCAGTCTGAACCGGAGCCATCTCATGGAACGTATTACAGAGTTTGCGATTGGCCTCTTGTTCGGCCTCGGGCTCATCCTGGCCGGCATGACCGATCCTTCGAAAGTCATCGGTTTTCTGGACCTGGCAGGCGCCTGGGACCCCTCGCTCGCGCTGGTAATGGGCGGTGCGATTCTGGTTGGTGTGTTTGCATTCGGGGCAGCTAAGCGGCGCACCTCGAGCATTTTTGGTGGCGCAATGCAACTGCCGACCTCGCGCGACATCGACAGGCGACTGATTGGTGGCAGCGTGCTGTTTGGAGCCGGGTGGGGGCTCGCCGGATTTTGTCCGGGGCCTGCCATCGTTTCTGTGGGTGCAGGACAGTCCAAGGCGATCGTCTTCACCCTGGCGATGCTCTTGGGTATGGTCGTATTCGAGATCCTCGAGCGACGGCGGCAGCAGCAGGTCGCGGCCGCCTGATGAAGCGATTGGTGCCAGTCTGGCTGACCGGCTATCGCCGCGACTGGCTGGCGGGCGATCTCACCGCCGGGCTGGTCGTCACGGTCATGCTGATTCCGCAAAGCCTCGCGTACGCGATGCTCGCGGGTTTGCCTTTACAGATGGGGCTTTACGCAAGCGTGCTGCCGGTCATCGCCTATGCGTTGTTCGGATCGAGTATGACGCTTGCTGTCGGCCCGGTCGCGGTCGCCTCGCTCATGACGGCAAGCGCGCTTGCTCCGCTCGCGCCGATGCATTCGGCGCACTACGCGGCCCTTGCGATGCAACTGAGCCTGCTGTCGGGCCTCATGTTGCTCGCCTTTGGCGTGTTACGCCTGGGATTCCTCGCCCACTTTTTAAGCCATCCGGTCATCAGCGGATTCATCAGCGGGGCGGCGGTACTGATCGCCATCGGTCAAATTCGTTATCTGCTTGGGGTGAAAATCGAGGCTGACGATGTCGTGGGTCGGGTGCTCGAACTTGCGGGTGCGATCCCCGATACCAACCCGGCCGCGTTAGCGATCGGGCTTGGCAGTGTGATCCTGCTGACCCTTGCCCGGCGCTCGCTTCCGGGATGGTTGACCTCGGCGGGCATGACTCGGGCCGGAGCCGATCTGGCTGCGAGGTTTGCGCCGATGCTGGTGGTCATCCTTGCGACGATTGCGGTGATGGTGTTCAGGCTGGATGAGACCCACGGCGTTGCCGTGGTCGGCACGGTTCCAGCAGGTCTGCCGGGCCTCGCGCCTCATGCGGTATTTTTAGATTGGTCATCGCTAGGCGACCTGATCGTTCCCGCGCTTCTCATATCGGTCGTGGGTTTTGTCGAGAGCGTCGCAGTGGCCCAGTCTTTTGCTCTCAAGCGCCAGCAGCGGATCGATGCGAATCGCGAGTTTCTCGGGCTGGGCGCAGCAAATGTGGCGAGCGCGGTCTCCGGCGGGCTCCCTGTCACGGGTGGCCTCGCGCGATCGGTCGTCAACTTTTCAGCGGGCGCCAATACGCCGCTTGCCGGTGTGATCTGCGCCGTGCTGATCGGCTTGACCCTGATATTTTTTACTCCAGTCTTCAAGGCACTGCCACAGGCTGTGCTCGCTGCAACGATTCTGGTGGCGATCACCGGGTTGATCGATATCCAGGCGCTACGCCACGCCTGGACCTACGACAGGGCCGATGCGATCACGCTTGCAGCCACTGCAGTTGGCGTGATTTTTATTGGCGTCGAGCTCGGCATCGTGATCGGCGTCGTGCTGTCGCTCGCAAGCATCGTCTGGCGCGGCAGTCGGCCGCACATCGCGGTCGTCGGCCGGGTGCCCGGGACCGAACATTTCCGAAATGTAGAGCGCCACAGCGTTCAGACTACGCCGGACGTACTCGTCATCCGGATTGATGAGAGCCTGCTCTTTACCAATGCGATGCAGATCCGCGACTGGATCGACAGTCACCTGGCTGAGCAGTCTGGACTGAAGCGGATCGTGATTTCGTTTGCTGGCGTCAATCAGATGGACACGACAGGGCTGGAGATGCTCGATGCGTTGGATAAGGCGCTGTGCAGCCGGGGGATTTTGCTCGAGTTTGCCGAGGTCAAGGGCCCGGTGATGGACAAGCTCAAGGCAACGACTCTGGGCGCGGCGATGAATACCCGGGTGCATATGAGCCTGCATGACGCGCTCAGTGACGCCGTCTGAAGCGAGTGGCGTTAGTGTGGTCGGGTCCTGACTACCGGCGTCTCGTCGGACTCGATCGCCTGGGATACCAGATCGGCAGGTAGTTGTTTGGCCGGATGGACGCCCAGTTCGCGCAGCATCTCGGCCTGTCGAATCACATTACCCCGCCCCTCGGCGAGTTTTTTCCGAGCGTCTGTCCACGCGCTCTGGGCGGCGCCGATCTTGGCTCCGACTTCATCGAGTTTGTCGATAAAGCCGGAAAGGCGATCGTAGAGCTCTGCGCCGCGATGGGCGATTTCCTGGGCGTTGCGGCTTCTGGCCTCCTGCCGCCAAAGATGCGCAACCGTACGCACGACAAAGAGCAGCGTAGAGGGGCTCACTAAAAGAACGTTACTTTCCCAGGCATCTGTGAAAAGCTGTTCGTCATGGGTGATCGCGGTGATGAACGCGGGCTCGACCGGGATGAACATCAGGACGAAATCGAGCGTGTCGTCATAGAGGGTCTGATAGCGTTTCTCGGAGAGCGCCTTGATGTGTGAGCGGACCGACAGCAGATGCTCACGAAGCGCTGTATCGCGCGCTGTTTCATCATTGGCAAGTGCATAGCGCTCGTAGGCCAGCAGCGAGAGTTTGGAGTCGACAACGAGACACCGGCCCTCGGGCAGTCTTATCACTACGTCGGGCTGGCGCCGCTGACCGTCTTCGTCGGTTCTCGAGTCCTGTACGAGATACTCGTGGTCGCGGCGCAGGCCGGAGGCTTCGAGCACGCGCTCGAGGATGAGTTCGCCCCAGTTTCCCAGTCTCTTGGCCGAGCCGCGCAGCGCCGAGGCGAGCTCCTTGGCATCGTCGCTCAGCGTACGGTTGAGCTGCATGAGCTCCTGCACCTGAGCTTTGAGCGCCGAGCGCTCTTTGCTCTCGTCGACGTAAAGCGTCTCGACCTTGAGCTGGAATTGTCCTAGTCTCTCGCGCAGCGGCTCGAGCAGTCCGCCGAGGCTTTGCTGATTCTGTTCTGCAAAGCGTTGAGAGTGGTGGTCAAGGATATTGCCCGCCAGCGTTCGGAACTGGTGCTCCAGGGCTTCGTGCGCTGTCTTGATGAAGGCCTGGCGCTCAGCCAGGGCGGTCTGCGAACTCTGCAGTTGCTGCCTGAGAGCCTCGGCCTCGACCTCGAGCTCGGTCAGCCGGGCTGCATGGGCCTGCGCGAGCGAAGCAGCCTGCTGCCGCTCGATTTCCAGATCCTTGCGCAGCTGTGCGATGTCGGCGTCGGCTCGTCCGCGCTCGGCCTGTGCCGCGCCGAGCTGCGCCTGCAGGCCGGCCTGTGATTGAGAGTGCTGCAGGGCCTGCTCGGCCAGAGCCGCTGCGGTCTCGGTGCCGCGGCGCGAACGCAGAAAGATCACGGCAAGCATGACGCCCAGAGCAATGCCCGCCAGAGCGGCGAGTGCGACAGGCAAGGTGCCGCTGAGCGATTCGGACATCGGAAGGTCTCCGCAAAAGACAAAGAGTAACGCGGCTGAGGAAATGAAGGGCGGTCAGGCTATCCCGCCAGCGCAGATAGTCGCAGGGGAGAGGCTCACCGGATGAGCCTCTCCCCTCGGGATGCTTGGATCCGCACCGGAGCGGGTGCGCGCCTGCGCCAAGGCGCACGTGGCGTCAGCGGGCGCTGAATCGCCGGGCGATGGGTTCGAGGATCCAGCGCTCGCCGGCATAAAAAAGCGCGACGATCGCAAGGCACGCTGCCAGTACCGTGGTGAGGTCCGCCGAGCCCTGTGCTCGCAGCATCAGAAAGCCAAGCCCGGAGGTGGAACCGAGCAATTCGGCCACTAGCGCGATCTTCCAGGCGACGCCGTAGGCGATGCGCAGCGCGCCCATCACATAGGGCATCAGCAGCGGTAGTCCGACGCGGATCATGATGCGGCTGCGCTGGCGGGTGAAGCTGGTTGCCATCTCCAGCAGCTCGCGATCAATCTGCCGCAGACCTTCGGCGATATTGATGAGGCAAAACGGCGCGAGGATGGCTACCTGTACGAAGATGATGGAGAAATGACCTGGCGTAAACCAGATCGCTGCGAGAATCGCCCAGCCGATCGAGGGAAACGCGTTGAGAAACGGCTGGATCACGCCGCTCACGATACCTTCAAGCGCCGGTATGGCACGCGCCACGAGCGCGAGCCCGCCACCCACGAGGAGTGCGATCACCACCGACAGCATCACACGTATCGTCGAGGCGAGCGTGTGGACCAGGAAATCGCCGTCGGTGAAGAGGGCTACGAGCCGCTTGCCGACTGCGACCGGCCCTGGGAGCACGAATTCAGGGAGGTTGGCGGCGCCGGCCGCCCAGGCTGCGAGGGCGACAATGACCAGACCATCGGCCAACCACAGCGCACCCGATCGACGGGTGCCCGTCTCTGAGGTGGCGGACGCCGGATCGCTGGTCCGCCCGGTCATGCCGCACCCCCGAACTGGCGCGTCGTGAGGCGCTCGATGGGTGCAAAAATAAGCCTGTCGGCCAGAGTCACCGCGATGATGATGAAAAGGATCACCGCGAACAGCGTCGGCGTGTCGTAGTCCTGTCGTGCAAGGTTGATGACATATCCGAGGCCGCGACCGCCGCCAAACAGCTCGGCGGTAAGCGCGACTTTCCATGCAACCCCGAACATGATCCGCAAAGTGGCCGCGGCGAATGGGATGAGCGCCGGGATGACCAGCAGGCGCCAGTTCCGCAGCCGACTGCGGCCGAAGCTTGCGCTCATTTCGAGCAGTTCGGCATCGAGCGAGAGGAGTCCCTCTCGCAGGTTGACGACTGCAAAGGGAAGCAGGACGGCGATGATGGTGAAGACGACAGTGAAGCTCGACACCCCGAACCAGATCACCGCGAGCAGGGTCCAGCCTATCCCAGAGAATGCGCTCAAGAACGGGCTCAGACGTTGATGGATCGCCGGCGCGCTCCACCGGGCATAGTGTGCCGTGAAGGCGAGCAGCGCACCGGCCATGAACGCGATCGCAATCGCAGCGGCGATATGGCCCAGGGTCGCGAACAGATGCGGTAACCTCTGCGGCGACGTGGCAAACGCCCAGGCCGCAGCGGCGACATCGCCTGGCGGCGGCAGGATATAGACCGGTACATGGCCGACGGACGCGAGCCATGCAAGGCCAACTAACGCGACAAAACCGAAAGCGATCAGTCGCTGAGTGCGAGGCAGGCCCGCGCGATACGGGCCCGCGAGGGCCGACATCATGCGCGCAGCGTCTTGTCCCAGGTGTAGGCGTTGACGTCGGGAACCTTGGTCACCATACCCATGTCGCGGCCGATGTTCCAGGCCGTCTGGACCGCCTTGGCGTGCTCATCACCGAATACCGCCGGCACACGGGTCGTGCGGTCGTACCACCAGTCGAAAAATCCGCGGTCGATGTTGGCTTGCCTCGCGAGCGCCCCGAACACTTCATCGCGATTGTTGAGCGCGTAGGTGATGGATGCCTTGAGCATACGGTTGAATTCGATCATATGCTCGGCTCGAGCGGCGAGCCGGTCGGGATAGGAGACATTGACGGCCGACACGAGCGGGCCGTAGCGTTCGTTGAGAATGACATTGGTTTCGCAGATGTTGGTGAATTCGCCGCTCTGCTTGGCGCGCCACGCCTGGCTGTGGATCAGGGAGGCCGCGTCTGCCTGGCCAGTTGCGATTGCCGCGGGCAGGTTGGGTGCTTGCACCTCGACCTGACGGACATCGCCCCCTTCGAGTGCCATATTGAGCCCGAACTTCAATCGCAAGGCCTCACGAACGAACATGTAGCCCGTCGAACGAAGGCCATAGGAGGCGAGTGTCTTACCCTTGAGCTGGGCGGGTTCGGTGACGGGGCTGCCCTTCTTGACCCAAACGCCGCCGCCCTCGCCGACCGGGGAGGCATGAAGCGCAGCCGAGAGGATCCTCAGTTCGAGCCCGCGCGCCGCGGCGGCCGGCACACCGATCACAGCGGTCATGACTACATCGAACTGCTTGGTCGAGGTTGCCTGAAGCAGTTGGGGGATCAACATCCCGGTGGCCTCGACATCGATCAGATCCGAGCGCACCTTACCGTTGCGGATCGCCCACACGACCGCGTCGTAGGCTGGGTCGAGCAGGTACGCGTAAGTGACCTTTGGTTTTGCCTGCGCCCGAGCAGACGAGACTGCGAGCACGGCGGGCGCTGCAGCAGCAGCCAGAAAATGACGCCGATTCATCATGGTGCGGTTTCCTCCGGTTGATTCGGTTCAAGAGACTGGAACAGATGCTGAAGGCGCTCGCGCAAAGCCTCAAGCTCAGGGTGCCCGGCGAGCCGACGGGGTCGAGGGGTGTCGACCGCGATGCTCTCAAGAACGCGGGTGGGCTTGTTGGACAGCAGCACGATACGATCGGCCAATACGATCGCTTCGTCGATGTCGTGGGTGACAAACAGGATCGTACGCCCGGTTTTCTGCCAGATACTTTCGATCTCGGCGCGCAGGCGCCGGCGGGTGTTGGGGTCGAGCGCCGAAAAGGGTTCGTCCATCAGCACGATCGCCGGGTCCACGGCGAGCGCTCTGGCGATCGCGACACGCTGTCGCTCACCGCCGGACAGCATCGAGGGGAATTTGTGGGCTGAGTCCGCAAGTCCAACCATGCCAAGCAGGTCCCGCGCGAGTGTGGCGCGTTGCTTTGCCTGGTCCGCTCCCATCCGTAGTTCAACACCCAGAAGGACATTGTCGAGCGCATTGCGCCATGGGGCGAGTCGTGGTGACTGAAACACGAACGCGACCTTTTGCCAGGCTTCTGAGGGAGGCAGTCCGTCCAGGGTAACGCGACCCGATTGCGCTGAGATCAGGTCGCCGGCAAGCCGCAGCGATGTGGATTTGCCGCAGCCCGACGGGCCCAGCAGGCAGACGAACTCGCCGCGACCGACGGAGAAACTGATCTGCTCGTAGATGGTTTCGCTGCCGAATCTCAATCCCACGCGATCAAAGACGATAGCCTGTTCGCGCTCGCTGCCGACGCCGCTCATGGCCAGAACTTCCAGCGCCGCCGGCCGGCAGCGTCATGGGCAACGCGACTATGGACATCGAACAGCATGGTCTGCCGATCGCTGCCGTGCTGCGGCCAGACCGGCAGCCCGGGATGGGACGGATCGCCGTGCCTCGCAAACGCCGCCCAGGCGCCACGCATCTGTCCGGCAAGCCGCGCCATCGCCTGCGGTTCGCCACCCGCGAGCATAGGCGCCTGCCAGGCAGGGAGGGTATCGAACATAAAGGGTATTTCGCTGCAATGACAGGCGGCGAAGTCGTTGCCAGGGGCAGCCCAGTCGAAGCGGTAGACCCAGGCAGGGCGGCCGAGCGCATGGAGACGCTCGGCAAAGTCGTGAACACCGGCGCCGAACGAGGCATCGCCCAACATGGCCCCAAGAAGCTCTGCCGGGCCTTCGCCGCGCGCGCGCTGCCGGTATTCAGCAATCGCTTCATCGGCCGCGCCGCCAAAGATCCGCGCGAACACGCCGCGAACCTGCTCGGGGGTTGCCTTACGGATTTTTTCGTCAGGTGCAAAAAATGCCGCCATTTCGTCTCGCGTGTAGCCGACCATGACATCGCGTTCGGCTGCTCCAGCGAGCGCTGCCGACATGACGTCCTCACCCAACAGATCGTGATCGATCACCGGGATGAAGACCGGCGTGGTAGTGGCAAAGGACGCGAGCCCTTTGGCGACGGCGAACTGGGCGTCGTTGATCGCACCTGCGCTGACGCTTCGCCATTGCTGCGGCCTGTCGATGCCAAGCGCGCGCTGCATCGCTCCGCCGATTTCCTCGGCTGCGGCGAGCGGACGAAGCATCCTGCCAAACGGTGCGCTTTGCACGACGGCTCGGCGCATGAGCGCGCGCCCGCGGGGATGGGCGAGAAGCGCAAGCACCGACAATCCGCCCGCCGACTGACCGGCAACGGTGATATTGTCCGGGTCGCCACCAAATGCCTCGATCTCGCGGGCGACCCATTCGAGCGCAGCGAACTGGTCGCGTAATCCAAGGTTGGGCTCCGAAATTCCCGGCAAATGCATGAAGCCCAGTGCGCCGAGCCGGTAGTTGACGCCGACCACGACGATATCGTCGTGTCTCGCCATCGGAACGCCTGAGTACCAGTCCAGGGATCCCGCGCCGGTCCAGAAGGCGCCCCCATGAAGCCAGATCAGTACGGGCCGCCGACGGGCGTCGGCAGCCGGCGTGGCGATCGTCAACGTGAGGCAGTCCTCGGCCTGCTCGGCTGTGAAATCGCCCATGGCAAGCCGCAGGCGGGACGCCGGTTGGGGCGGTACGGGGCCGTTGCGAGTGGCATCGCGCTCGCCCGGCCAGGGGGGCATCGGCTGGGGCCGGGCAAAGCGCAAATCGCCGACGGGAGGCGCTGCGTAGGGAACGCCGCGAAATACGCTCACGCCGTCTTCGCGCTTGCCGCGCAGCACGCCGGCAGAGGTCCGGGCGGTCGGGGAATCGGTCATGGGTGCACCTCGGTTGCGCGTGTGGCTCGACGCAAAGGCTGCATTCTAGGGTCGTCGGCACCCGCGGATCGCGTTGGCATTGACAACCGGCCAGCTGTTTTGCCGGGCCGCATGGGTACGATGGCCTAGAATCTCAGCTTTGTCACCCTCTCATTCTGTTTCGTCGAATGGTCCGTACCCGTTTCGCTCCGAGCCCGACCGGGTTCCTGCATATCGGCGGTGCTCGCACCGCTCTGTTTGCCTGGGCGTTTGCACGCCATCACGGCGGCACCTTCATTCTGCGCATCGAGGATACTGATCTCGAGCGCTCGACCCCGGAGGCGGTGCAGGCGATCCTCGATGGCATGGCGTGGCTCAGGCTGGATCCGGACGAGGGCCCTTTTTATCAGACCCGCCGCATGGACCGGTACCGCGAAGTGATTGCCTCCATGCTTGCAGAGGGATCGGCCTACCACTGCTACGCCTCCTCGGAAGAACTCGAAGCGATGCGCGAGGCGCAGCGCGCGCGCGGGCTCAAACCCCGCTACGACGGTCGCTGGCGCCCTGAGAACGCGCGCGGTCGCGTGCCTCCCCCGGGGGTGAGCCCGGTGGTCCGGTTTCGCAACCCCGATGACGGCGCCGTGGTCTGGGATGATCTGGTGAAGGGGCCGATATCGATCTCCAACGATGAACTCGACGACCTCATCATCGCGCGCTCGGATGGCACGCCGACCTACAATTTTTGCGTGGTGGTCGATGATTGGGACATGCGCATCACGCATGTCATTCGCGGCGATGATCACGTCAACAATACGCCCCGGCAGATCAACATTCTGCGCGCGCTTGGCGCCCAGCTGCCGCGCTACGGTCATGTCCCGATGATCCACGGCGATGATGGACAGAAATTATCCAAACGCCACGGCGCGGTCTCGGTGATGCAATACGATGAGGATGGGTTTCTGCCTGATGCCGTGGTCAACTATCTCGCCCGGCTAGGCTGGAGCCATGGTGACGATGAGATTTTTTCGCGGGAACAGATGGTTGGCTGGTTTGACGGCTCGCATCTGTCGGCATCGCCCTCGCAGTTCGACGGCGCAAAGCTTCGCTGGATCAATCAGCAGTACCTCAAGCGCACCGATGACGAAGTGCTGGCTCGGGCGATCAAACCAAAGCTCATCCGTGCCGGGGTGCATGCGGTTGGCATCGCCGGTGCGGCGGCGCCTGAGCTCGCTGCAGTCTGTGCGCTGCTGAAGGACCGCGCCTCCACGCTCAACGAACTTGCCGAACTCGCGCACATGTTTTACAGCGATCCGAAGCCGCGTGCCGAAGACCTCGCCGCGCACCTTACCGATGCTGCGCGGGCTGGTCTCACCGGCCTTGCCGATGCGCTCGACGCCTGTAACTGGACGCGCGAGGAGATCAACGCTTGTTTCAAACCCGTGCTGGCCGCGGCCGGGCTTAAGATGCCGCAGCTTGCTATCCCGGTTCGTCTGGTCGTGTTCGGAATGCCGCAGACGCCCTCGGTCGATGCCTGCCTTGCTCTCATGGCTCGCGCTACGGTGGTCGGCCGCCTCAGGGCCGGGGCACTGGGTGCCGCCCGAATTGCCTAAAATCGGGCTTTTGAAGGATTGATGCCAATGTCCGGCAACACCTTTGGCCAGCTGTTCGCGGTGACCAACTTCGGCGAGTCGCATGGGCCGGCGATCGGTTGCGTGATTGATGGCTGCCCGCCAGGAATGGCGCTGAGTGAGTCCGACATTCAGCCTGAACTCGACCGGCGGCGTCCGGGGACATCGCGCCATGTCACGCAGCGCCAGGAGCCCGACCGGGTCGAGATCGTCTCTGGAGTTTTCGAAGGGCGCACGACGGGCACTCCAATCATGCTGCTGATCCGTAATGAGGATGCGCGCAGCAAGGACTACGCGAAGATCGCCGAGACCTTCAGGCCGGGCCATGCCGACTACACCTACTGGCACAAGTACGGCATTCGCGATCCGCGCGGCGGCGGTCGCTCGTCGGCTCGGCTTACCGCCCCTATGGTTGCGGCGGGAGCGGTGGCAAAAAAGTGGCTCGCCGAGCACCACAGTACCCGGATACGCGCTTGGATCTCGCAGCTCGGGGAGATCGCGATTCCTTTCACCGATTTCAGTCAGGTCGCACTCAACCCTTTTTTCGCCCCTGATGCTGGGATTGTCGAGCGCCTGGAGGGTTACATGGATGAGATGCGCCGTGCCGGCGATTCATGCGGCGCACGCATTGAGATCATCGCCGAGCCGGTGCCGGTCGGCTGGGGTGAGCCGCTCTATGACAAGCTCGATGCGGATATCGCCTGGGCGATGATGGGCATCAATGCGGTAAAGGGTGTCGAGATCGGCGCAGGATTCCGTTGCGTATCTCAACGAGGCAGCGAACACGGTGATGAGCTGACGCCCGAGGGGTTCGTCGGTAACCATGCCGGCGGAGTGTTGGGCGGGATTTCAACCGGTCAGCCAATCAAGGTCTCGATCGCGATCAAACCTACCTCGAGCATTCGCGTGCCTCGCCGATCCATCGACAAATCGGGCCTCGCGACGGTCGTTGAGACGACGGGGCGGCATGATCCCTGCGTAGGTATCCGCGCTGTGCCGATCGCCGAGGCGATGCTCGCCCTCGTCCTGATGGAGCATGCGCTGCGCCATCGAGCCCAAAACGCCGATGTGAGCGTTTCCACCCCAAGAATTGCCGGTCAGGCCGGCGCCTGATACGCAGTGGGCGCAGCCTCGGGCGCGCGGGCCCGGCAGAGCGTACGAACGCTGTTCTTTGCCTATTTTCTTTACGTAGGTATCCAGTCCCCTTTCCTGAGTCTCTATCTGTATGAAATCGGTCTGGGGGTGGCTCAGATCGGGCTCGTGATGTCCCTTGCGCCGGCGTCCCGAATCGTCGGGCCGCTCGCCTGGGGCTGGCTCGCCGACCGAAGCCATTCACGCAACCTCGTCATTCGGATGTGCGCGGTGCTATCGATCGGGGCCATCGTCTGGCTGTGGTTCGCCGGGGCACATCTGGGCTGGGTGCTCGCGGCGTGCGCCCTGCTGTTCTTTGCGACGTCCGGGCAGATGCCGATCGCGGAGGCGGTTGCGATCGAAGTGGCGCGGCAGGATTCCGGCCGCTACAGTCGGATCAGGGTATGGGGCTCGATCGGCTTCATCATCGGCGTGGTGGGAACAGGCCCGCTCCTTGAGCTGGCCGGTATCGAACGGCTGCCGATGTGGCTGGTACTGATGATGGGGGCCGTGCTGCTCAGCACCTGGATGTTGCCGGATTCGCCGCCGCGTGCCGCGGGCCCTCGGCCCGCGCCGCTCTGGCGAGCTCTTCGCGACCCGGCCAAAGCGGCGTTTTTTGCATCGGCATTCCTCATGCTCTACGCGCATTCGGTCTTCTATACTTTTTTCTCGCTTTATCTTGAGGAGCAGGGCTACGGCAAGACCGCCATCGGCCTGCTGTGGTCAGTCGGTGTGGTGGCCGAAATCCTGATGTTTTATGGACAACGCCCGCTCTTTTTACGGTTTTCTGCGATGGGCCTGCTTGGATTCAGCGTTGCCGTGGCGGCGGTTCGCTTTACTCTGGTGGGCGCTTCGGACGGCGCGTTGTGGCTGATCATCTTTACTCAGGTGCTGCACGCGATCACTTTCGGTATCCATCACACGGCGTCGCAGGCGCTGCTCGCGCGCTGGTTCGGCCCTGAGAGGCAGGCGAGCGCACAGGCGCTCTACATCACCGTGGGCTATGGTGTCGGCGGCACAATAGGGGGTCTTGGAGCGAGCTGGCTCTGGGTCGCGCTCTCGCCTGCGGCCGCGTTTTACGGAGCGGGGTTGATCTCTGCGCTGGGCTGCGTCGCGGTATGGCTCTGCGCGAGGCGGCTAAAAGAAGGGGAGGTCGGGCAATGACGATATTTCACCAATTACTGAGCGCGCTCGCGCTGGGCACAGCCGTGGCGCTGCTTGCAGGCTGTCAGTCCGTTCGCACGACGGCGCCTGGCATGGTGGGCGTCGAGCGTGAGCAGATGATGTCGCCGATGGTGACCGAGGCGCAGTTGCGTCAGGGAGCCGTGCAGGCCTATGCGCAGGTGCTCGGACAGGAGCGCGGCCGCGGCGCGCTCAACCCCGACCCGGCGATGACCGAACGCGTCCGCCGCATCGCTGCGCGGCTCATCGCGGTATCCGGCGTTTTTCGTCCGGAAGCCCGCAACTGGGCGTGGGAGGTCAATGTGATTCGTTCTGAACAGGTCAATGCCTGGTGCATGCCTGGCGGCAAAATCGCCGTGTATTCGGGGCTCATCACCCGGCTCGGGCTCAACGACGACGAGTTGGCGGCGGTGATCGGACACGAAATCGCCCACGCGCTGAGGGAGCACTCGCGCGAGCGGGCCTCCGAGCGCATGGTCACGCAGACAGGGGTAGGAGTGATTGCAGCGATTGCCGGCGTGCCGGGTGTCGGTGCCGACATGGCGCGGCTTGCGCTCGATGTCACGGTATCGCTTCCGAACAGCCGCCTGCACGAGAGCGAAGCGGACCGGATCGGCGTCGAGCTCGCCGCGCGTGCAGGCTTTGATCCGCGCGCCTCGATCACGCTCTGGCAGA
>CAZZKA010000010.1:0-26901 GCA_964654745.1 uncultured Bordetella sp.
CCCCGACGGGGTTGCCCCCCTCTTCGCGAGCCGCTCCTGCACCTCCGGCGCGGCGAGCGCTTTTTTCACCTCATCGGCCATGCGGTTGACGATCGCCATCGAGGTTCCGGCCGGTGCAAAAAGAATGACCCAGGCCGAAGCATCAAAGCCAGGGTAGGTCTCCGACAGAGCAGGTACGTTAGGCAGGGCCTCGCTACGCTTTTCCGAAGTCACCGCGAGCGGACGAATCGACCCCGCCGCAAGGTGCCCCGGTAGCGAAGGCAATCCCTCCACGGCGACCTGGACGTCGCCCGCGATCAGCGCCTGCACGGCCGGCGATCCACCGCGGTAGGGTACATGCGTCATATCGAGCCTGGCCTCAGCGCGGATCAGTTCCATCACCAGATGTGAGGTTGTGCCCTGCCCGGACGACGCGTAGTTCACCTTTCCCTGCTGCGACTTTACCCAGGCGAGCAACTCAGTCACCGAACTGGCTGGTACCTTGGGGTTGACGACCAGCACCTGAGGGAAGCTCACCAGTACCGAGACCGCTGTGAAATCCTTCTCCGCGTCATAGGGCAAGGATTTGAAGAGCCAGGGGTTGATCGCCATCGTGCCGGGCGATCCCACAAGAAAGGTCTCGCCATCGGGCTTTGAGCGTGCAGCGACTTCGGTACCGATGTTGCCCGAAGCCCCGGTTCGGTTGTCGACGATGAATTGGACATTGACGTTTTGCGACAGACGGCTCGCAACCAACCGAGCGACGACATCAACCGCCGACCCGGCTGCAAAGGGATTGATGAGGCGTACCGGCCGCGATGGCCATTCCTGGGCCATGGCTGGCGCCACTCCCAAGCCCGCGCCCAAAAGCAGCGTCAGCGCAGTCCGCCCGAACCGAAACAAGCTTGCCTTCATCCGCATCCCCTCAATGACTCAATGAAACTCGAGAAGCGAGCCGAACCCCGCCATCCGATCCTGGATACCGCACGCCCGTAGCGCATGCCAGTAGGTCGCGGTATTGATGGCGATCACCGGCTTACCCAGGAAAAGTTCAGCCGCCGCGGCAAGTCGGATCATCGACAGGTTGGTTCCGACCTGAACGATGGCATCGACATCGTCACCATCGAGTTCGCGAATCGCCTTGCGGCACATCTCGTCCGTGCTGTGAGCGATCAGCACCGGGCTGGGCCGCTTGAGACAGATGTCACGCACCACAGTAAAGCCACTGTCCTCGTAGAAGCGCCGTACCTGCGCGTTAGCCACCTCGAAATAGGGTGACACGAACGCGATCCGTTTAGCCTTGAGCGTCTCAAGGGCTGCCGCGGTTGCGAACGAGCCGCACGACACGCCCACGCCCGCATGCGCCGACAACTCTTTCAGATACGCCTCAGCCCCCTTGCGCCCGTCCCAGAAGGTGGTGGCCGACATCCCCATCACGAGATACTGCATCTCACAGCTCTTCAATGCGTCGATGGCGGCGAGTGTCGCACCCATAATGCTCTTGACCAGCTTCAGGAAGTCCTCATTGTTATTGACCGGCATATTGGGAATGATGATCCGGCTGTAGTGGTTGGTCACGCCCACAGGGCGTAGATCATCAAAGTCAGGCTGAACGATGGTGTTGGTCGACGGGCCGGTGACTCCGAAAATCTTCCGGTAGCCTAAGTGGTCGGGCATGTTTGAGACTCCTGATTGAAGGGTTGGTCAGGCGATCAGCCGCCTGTAAATCTATGTGTTCCGGTCAGCCTTCCTGATCCGCGTGCGCCTTGTCAAAGGCGGCGACCCAGTCGAATCCCATCATCTGCGAAAACTCCGGGAAGGGATAGAGTGGCTGTGTCATGCCAGCGGTCGAACCGTCAGCACGCAGCTTCTGATACACCGAGCGCATCGCCGCACCGGCTGCGAGAAACGCTGACGCCGGAAAGATCGCGAGCGAATAGCCGATATCGGCGAGATCGGCCGCGCTCAGCACGGGCGTGCGCCCGCCGTCGACCATGTTTGCTACCAGAGGCAGATCAAAAGCGCGACCCAGCTTGCGCATCTCTTCTTCTGACTCTGGGCTCTCAATGAACAGCAGATCGGCGCCGGCGCGTGCATAAACCTCGGCGCGGCGCATCGCCTCATCGAGCCCGAGCGTGGTGCGCGCATCGGTGCGCGCGATGATGAGGAAGTTACGATCGCTGCGGGTCTCGACCGCGACCCGAATCTTGGCTGCCATATCTTCGGCGCTCACCACCTTACGCCCCAGCATATGGCCGCATTTCTTGGGAAACTGCTGGTCTTCGAGCTGGATCGCGCAGGCGCCAGCGGTCTCATAGCCCCGCACGGTGTGCATGACATTCAGCAGGCCGCCGTAGCCCGTATCGCCATCGCAAATCATCGGAGTCGAAGTGATCGTCGCAAACTGACCGACCCGGTTGACCATGTCGGTATAGCTGGCCAGTCCCGCATCCGGAAGCCCGAGGTACGAGGCCACTGTGCCGTAGCCCGTCATGTAGAGCGCCTCGAAACCCATCGTATCGGCGATCTTGGCCGACACCATCTCAAATACGCCCGGGGCGATCGTGAGCTTGCCTGGACGAATACGCTCCCGAAGAAGCGCGCGGCGCTCGGCGTTGGACAAAATGTTGAGACCTTGCTTGATCATGCTGGTACCTTTCGGGCTGCGGATAGGACGCGCCACAGATATCGCCGCGGCGTGCGATGACAGGCAATGTACACAAAAACGCCACGGTCCTCCGGCAAACTCGGATCAATCGGCCCCGTGGCGACACGGTGGAGTCGCCGCCCTGGTCAGGGATCGGGCCTGGAATCGGATAAAGTTCGGATCGCAGACATGCTGGAGGAGCGCTGATGCGAGCAATGTGGTTTGAGACGCCGTTGGGTCCGATGGTGGCAATCGGGGACGCGCACGCGCTCGCGGGACTCCATTTTGGCGGGGCCAAACATCTCCCCAATCTCGAGCAGTGCGAGGAGGTGCGCGACTGCCTGCTGCTGCGGCGGGTGCAGCACCAGGTCCAGGAATATTTCGCAGGCCGCAGAGCGAGCTTCGACCTGCCGCTGGCTGAGCGCGGGACTGACCTGCAGCGCGCGGTCTGGGAGGCACTCGCGCATATCCCTTTAGGCACCACGATCTCTTACCTGGAGCTGGCCCGGCGTGTCGGGCGGCCACGTGCAGTTCGCGCGGTTGCGCAGGCGGTCGGCCGCAATCCCTGGACGCTGCTGCGCCCCTGCCATCGCGTCGTAGGCTCCGACGGGTCCTTGACGGGCTTTGCCGGCGGTCTCGAACGCAAGTCAGCGCTCCTCGCCCTCGAAGGTAAGGTTTCAAGGAATAACCGGGCCCCGACGGACTCTTCCGATCGGCCGGTCGCAGCCGATGTCCACCCCATGCGCGCTGCCAACCGCCCGGGCTCCGGCGCCTGACAGGCCGGCTGCCCGCCCCCTGTTTTTTATAGCCAGGACTGCGGAGACTTCCCGATGCTGGACCCTCATGCAGCAGCGTTGCTCAAACTCATCGCCGAAAAGGGCATTCCCCCCATGCACTCGGAGCCGCCACCCCAGGCGCGCGAGTCGTATCGTAATCGGCGTTTTTTCTCCCAGCCCGAGCCGCCCTGGATGTCCCTGGTCCACGATCGCTGCATCGATGGCCCCAGAGGTCGTCTGCCTGTTCGCGTCTATCGCGCGGCAGCGGGTAATGACACTCGCGCCGCGCTCGTCTACTTTCACGGGGGCGGATGGGTAATCGGCGATCTCGACACCCACGACATACTTTGCCGGCAACTTGCTGCAGCTGCGGGAATCGTGGTGGTTTCTGTCGATTACGCATTGGCCCCTGAGCATCCGTTTCCTGCTGCCTTGGACGATTGCGTAGCAGCGACCCGCTGGGTTCGCGACCATGCACAGGATCTGAGCGTCGATTCCGACAGGATAGGAGTGGGCGGAGACAGTGCGGGAGGTAATCTCGCCGCGGCCGTCGCGATTGCTCTGCGCGAGGCTAACGAGCACTGGTTGCGCTTTCAGCTGCTCATTTACCCGGCGACCGATATGCGGATGAACACCGAGTCGTACCGGCGCAACGGCGAGGGCTACCTGCTCACCGCCGAATCGATGCGGTGGTTCCGGGGGCACTACTCGCCGGCCGAATCGCAATGGAACGACTGGCGCGCTTCACCGCTTGTTGCAGCAACTCTGCGCGATCTGCCCGCCGCGCTTGTGATTACTGCCGGTTTCGACCCGTTGCGAGACGATGGGCTTCAGTATGCCGATGCGCTTAGCGCCGCCGGTAATCGCGTGCAGTACGTCTGCTTCGAGCGTCAGATCCACGGCTTCATGAACATGACCCGGGTAATCCCCGAGGCCATCACGGCCGTTCGACTTGCGGCTGATGCCGCGGCGCGAGCACTCACCTGACCCGGCACGCGTTAGCGCCTGAAAATTCCAGGCGCTGCGACGCGCGTGAGGGGTGCCCGATCGCTTCAGGCTGAGGCGAGTCGCACGCGGGTGAGCGCCATACCGGCGGCTGCCTGCGTGGGTTCAACGACCGGCACACCGATGGCATCCTCAAGCGCGCGGCGATACTGGGCCATGCCGGCGCATCCCATGACCACGACATTGGCGCCATGCTCCTCAACCAGGCGGCGCCCCGTGGCAATCAGGCGCTCCCGGGTCCGAACCGCGTCTGACAACTCGGTGACCTGAAGACCAACCGGTAATTCGGCAGCCAGCCGATCGACCACCCCCATCGCACCCAGGTAGCGCAAATGGCGGGGAATCGAACCCGCGAGGATGGCAATCACCCCGAATCGCTGGCCGAGCGTAAGGGCCGTGAGGACGCCGCATTCGGAGATTCCCAGCACCGGTTTGCGGGTAACCTCGCGCGCACTGTGCAACCCCGGGTCGCTGTAGCACGCGATCACGAAGGCGTCGCAATCACGGTCGCGCGCGGCGATCAGCTCGCAAAGCGGCGTGATAACACCATCCACGTCGCGCTGCGTCTGAATACCAGGCGGGCCTTCGGCGAGCGTCACGCACTCAAACTGAGGCCCGTCGGCCAATCGCAGCGGCTCGAGCGCCCTGTCTATGCCCTGGGTCACCGCCACAGTGCTATTGGGATTGATGACCAGAATTCGCGGCTTCATGAAAAGAGCTCCAGAGTGCAGGGGGCTTTCAGCGCTAAAGAGTGGATCAGCGAATGCTCACTGCCTGCCGCTCATAACGCGACAGTAATCGTACCAACGGCCAGAGCAGGAGCAGATAGATGATCCCGGCAGCGATCACGGGCGAGGCGTTATAGGTCACAGATTGCACCTGCCGTGCCGCATACAGGAGCTCGGGTAAGGCCACCACGCTTGCTATCGAGGTGAGCTTGACCACCTCCAGAGTATTGCTGATCAGGTCGGGCACGACGTTACGCACCGCCTGGGGTACGACCACGTAGCGCAGGCTCTGCCACCGGCCGAGCCCGGTTGCGCGCGCCGCCTCGTGCTGCCCGCCAGGAACCGATTCGATACCTGCGCGCAGAATCTCACCGTAGTAGCTTGACGTGTTGAGCAGAAACGCGATCGCTACCGCGATAAAGGGCGGCGGCTTGAACCCGAGGAACGGCAATCCAAAAGCAACAAAGAGCAGCAGAACGAGCGGGGGGAACGCGCGGAAAAGATCGGTATAGACGATTGCGGACCAGCGCAGCAGCCTGCTTCGCGAGGTCGACGCGAGCGCCAGCGCGAGCCCGCCCCCGATACCAAGCGGCACGGCAACCGCGCTCAGCAGCAGCGTCATGCCCAAGCCCTGGGCGAGGTACGGCGCTGCCTCCGACAGAATCTGGAGGTTGAAAAAGCCGCCGATCAGCGCTTCCATGCAAACCTCGTTTCAACCCAGCGGCCGAGCCAGACCAGCGGAACGAACAACAGCAGATAGGCGATCGCTCCCAGCGTAAGCGGCGACGGATTGTAGGAAAAGGAATACGCAGCCTGCGCCTGGTAGAGGATCTCGCCGACCGCAACTACCGAGGCAAGCGCGGTGTTCTTGGTGATCACGATGGCCCGGCTTGTGAGCGGTGCGACGGTCAGGCGAAGGGCTTGCGGCAGGATCACCAGGCGCATCGCCTGGGCAAAACCGAGCCCACTCGAGCGCGCAGCCTCCCACTGGCCGCGCGGTACCGAGAGGATGCCCGCCCAGACAACCTCCTCGGCGAACGCTGCGAGCACCAGAGACAATCCTATCCATGCCGACTCAAACCCGGTAAAGCGCACGCCCACGGTTGGTAGTGCGAAGTAAATGGTGATGAGGATCACCAGCGGCGGTACAGCGCGAAAAATATCGGCGAACAGCACAATGAAAAAATTGAGTGGTCGCCACCCAAAGCTGCGCAGCACCGCCAGTACAAAACCCAGAACCAGGCCCGAGATGACCACCGCGACCGCAAGCAGGACGGTGACCGCCATGCCCTCGAGCACTTTGGGCAGGTACTGCGCCATCACAGCAACGTTGAAGAAGGTGTCGATCAGCCCCTGCATGCTGTCAACCTATCGGCCTGGTCGGGAGCGGGCGATGCCCGGATCGGCCGGGCGCGCCCGCCGGCAGGAGTCGCCGGGGTGCGGGGCTCATCTGTGCTCGACGCTGGCAACGAAGTCGCGGATCCGCTGCGGAGCCTGCGAGCCAAAGATGCTCTCAGGCGAACCCTCAGCCAAAATACGCCCCGACTCCATAAAGATCACCCGATCGGCGGCGCCCCGCGCAAACCCCATCTCGTGGCTGACGACCATCATGGTCATTCCCGCCGAGCGCAACTCACGCAGCACCGCGAGCACGCTACCGACCAGCTCCGGATCGAGCGCCGAAGTCGGCTCGTCAAAAAGCACAATTGCAGGTTCAAGAGCCAAGGCGCGGGCAATCGCAACCCGTTGCTGCTGGCCTCCCGAGAGCTCCGAAGGCTTGGATTCCCCGCGATCAGCAAGCCCGACCTTACGCAGCGCCTCGATGGCAAGATCATTCGCGATTGCCCTGGGCCGCTTGAGGACGTGAACCAGCGCGAGCGCGACGTTGTCTCGCGCGTTGAGATGCGGGTAGAGGTTGAACGACTGAAACACCATGCCAATTCGCCGCCGCACGGCGTTCAGATCGGTACCCGGCGCGAGAATGTTTTCGCCCTGAAACCAGATCTCACCGGCAGACGGCTCCTCCAACCGGTTACACATCCGGAGGAGCGTCGACTTGCCCGACCCCGACGGGCCGATCACAAAAACCAGTTCTCGCTCGGCGATCGCAAGGTCGACGCCGCGGACAACTTCGGTGGTGCCGAAACTCTTGCGCAGCCCCCGCAGGTCAAGCAGGGGCTGCGCGCGAGAATCCGAACTCAGCGACATTTGGCCTCATGCGGCGTGGCCTCGTAGCCCGGCATATCGGGCACGCCATAACCCGCATAAACCGTGACCGCTGCGGCGCCCGCCTCAGGTTTGACACCGAACCATTTCTCATGGAGTTGGGCGATCGTGCCATTCTTTTTGAGGCATTCGATCGCCTCGTCGACCTGGTTACGGGTTTTGACATCGTCCTTGCGGAAGACAGCCGCCCACACCAGCCCCTCGTCGACCTTGAGGGTCGTCAGCGAGAGCTTGCCCTTGTTGCGTAGCGCGGCATAAGCCGACACCGTATTGCCACCCAGCGTCGCGTCGGCACGGCCCGACATGACCGCCTGCACCGCATCGGAATTGGTCGGATAGGACTCGTGCTTAAAGCCGTACTTGGCGGCGTTGTCGGCGAGCCACTTGTCATACGCCGAGCCTTTGTTAGCCGAAATCATCTTGCCTTTGAGATCTTCGAGCGATTTCAGATCGGGCTTGCCCGCTGGTACGAGGAACTGGTAATACGTATTGAGGTAGCCCTCGGTGAAGAGCAGGTTTTGGGCACGCTCTCGAGTGACCGTCGTCGGCGCGCCGACAAAATCGATGCGGCCCGCATTCATCGCCGGGATGAGGCCCGAAAACTCTGCGGCGTGGATTTCTATCTTGCGCCCGAGTTGCTTACCGATTTCCATTATCAGGTCGATGTTGAAACCCTCAACCCCTCCGCCCACCTTGGGCATCGCATGCGGCGCGAAAGTACCGTCGACGCCTGCAAGCATCGGTTTGTCCTGTGCCAGAGCCGATGTCGAGAGCACACCTGCCGACACCGCCAAAAGCGCCTTGAGAACCACTCGTTTCATGTCAATCTCCTGAAAGGGCAGACCGGCTCACCGGTCGGGACTCGAACAGACACTGCAAGCAAACTACCGAGCAAAGCGCGTGCCGCCCCAACATCGGGCGGCGCGGGCGCTTACCTCGGCTCAGCCGTTGGCCGGCGTAACCTCCGCTCCGACGCGGTCGACCAGAATCCGATAATGCTCGGGACGACGGTGCGCGGCATAGTTGAACATGGTGCGCTTGAGATCCTGGGCCATGTCGAGATCAGCATCGAAACTGATCAGCTCGTCCTCTTCGGTTGCAGTCTTTGCCACCATCTCACCCGATGGGGCAACGATCACCGAATGGCCGAACATCCTGAAGCCGTCTTCGAATCCACATTTGGCGGTCTCGACCAACCAGGTCGCATTCATAAAGGCCATTGCCTGCGCCATGATCAGGTGGTGGTGAACCCGCAACGCCGGCGGCTCGGGGTAGTGGAGGTTTTCGCTTGGCGTATTGAAGCCCAACGCGACAAGCTCCGCGCCCTGCAGCGTAAGCGCGCGGAAGGCCTCGGGCCAGCGTCGGTCGTTGCAGATCAACATGCCCATGATGGCATCCTGCGATCGCCAGGTTCGAAACCCGAGGTCGCCCACCTCGAAGTATTTTTTCTCCAGATGCTGAAAGGCTGCCTTGGGCTTGTGGTCGGCATGGCCGGGCAAATGAACCTTGCGGTATTTGCCTACGATCTCTCCCGAGGGCGACACCAGGATTGCGGTATTGAACCGTCGGATCCGCCCGTCCTGCTGTGTAAGCTCAGCATAGCCAATATAAAAGCCGATACCGTAGCGCCGCGCGTCGTCAAACAGAGGCTGCGTGGCGGGCGAGGGCATGGTCGCTTCGAAAAAGCGGGCGTCAACGCTCGTCTGATCGTCAAACCAGTGGCGCGGAAAGAATGTCGTGAGCGCGAGCTCGGGAAACACGACAAAACGCACCCCTCGGGCGTGGGCCTGGGCGAGCAGGGCGCGAAGGCGGGCGACCACCGATTCGCGGGAGTCGGCGAGATGGACGGGCCCAAGCTGGGCCGCGGCGATGTGAAGCTTGCGAGTCAAAGCGAATCCCCCCAGGCAGCGAGCTGTTCGACCTCTGCGATCCTGCGTCCGGCTGGCGCTGCCGCATCGCTGCGCACGCGCGCAATGAACCGGCCACGGCCGCGCTCTGCGTGGATCACCGAAGGTGACTGGATCTGATCGATGATCAGATCTCCGCGTGACATTACCATCACCGGCCAACCGGTCAGCGACCGCCCTTCGTAGGGGGTGTACCCGGTATTGTCGTGAAGCGCAGTCGATGAGATCTTGACGCTGCGCGTGGTGTCCCAGATCGCAATATCCGCATCACAGCCCGGCGCGATCCTCCCTTTTGAGGGCAATCCGTACACCTCGGCGTGGCGCGTCGCGGTGAGCTGGACGAATTCGCCAAGGCTGATGCGACCCTTGCCGACGCCCTCGGAAAAGAGCAGCGGCAGCCGTAACTCGAGCCCGGGTACGCCGTTTGCCATCTCCTTGAAACTTGTCTTTTCACCCTTGGGCAGTTTTCCGCTGGCATCGTAGCGGTACGGTGCGTGGTCGGACGAATAGACGGCGAGCGCGCCGTCCTTGAGGCCCTGCCAGCAGGCTTGCTGCGCCGCCTCGTCGCGGGGCGGCGGCGAACAGCAGAACATCGCGCCTTCGAGCCCGCGGTCGATATCGCGGGCGGTTAGAAAGAGGTATTGGGGGCAGGTCTCGCCATAGACCTTGACGCCACGCGCACGCGCTTGCCGGATCGCTGCGACACCCTCGATCGTACTTACATGAACGATGAGAATCGGGGTATCGACCACCTCAGCCAGCGCAATCACCCGGTTGATCGCCTCGGCCTCGGATGAACGGGTATGACAGATCGCGTGGTATCGCGGCGCAACCCTGCCCTGTCCGACCATGCGGCCCGCGAGCCAGCTGATGATGCCGTGATTTTCAGCATGGACCATGACCAACGCACCGTGGCGGCGCGCGGTCATCAGCACATCGAGAATCTGCTCATCGTGCAAGCGCATCCGTTCGTAGGTCATGAAGATCTTGAAAGAACGCACGCCGGTCTCGATCGCAGCCGGCAGGTCACCGCTAAGCGTCTGCTCGTCGGGATTGGCAACGATCAGATGAAAGCCGTAGTCGATCACCGCTTTTTCGGCCGCACGCCGGTGATAATCGGCGAGAACCTCCGGAATGCGGTCGCCGCGGTGTTGCGCGCAAAAGGGAATGACGGTCGTCGTGCCACCGAACGCGGCCGATACCGTTGCCGAGTGGAAATCGTCGGCGCACATGATGCCAAAGGACGACACCTGCTCGATGTGGCAGTGACTGTCGATACCCCCGGGCATCACCAACCGGTCGCGTGCATCAATCTCTCGTTTACCCGGTGCCAGGCCTTCGCCCACCGCGGTGATGCGTTCGCCCACAATCCCCACATCCGCGCGGGCGGGCCCATCGGCATTGACGACGGTGCCGCCGCGAACCACGGTATCAAATTGCATCGCATGATCCTTTGAAAGGGGTGGCCGGGCCGGGTCAACCGCGCTTGAGCGCGCTCAGCTTGGATTCGATCCGCGCCATCATGCGGGTGAGGTCATCGTGTTCGTCCGCGCTCAGTTGAACGCCCGGCGAACGAACCTTCGCGCTGCGTATCGCGCCACGTCGCCGCAAAATCTCCTTTCGCCACGCGAGTGAGACCCCGGCCTGGGTCTCGTAGCGAACCAGCGGAAGGTAGATTTCAAAAATGTCGTCTGCGAGATCGCGGTTGCCCGCCCGCATCGCACGGTAGACCTCGGTGAGCATCTCGGGATAGGCGACGCCGGTCATGGGGCCATCGGCGCCGCGGGCGAGTTCGAGCGGATAAAAGAGGCCGTTGTTGCCGACCAGGATCGAACTGCGCCGAAGCCCCTTGGCCTCGAGCGCGCGAATGCGGGAAATCTTGGTAAGCCCTGGGCAGTCCTCGGCCTTGAGCATCACCACCTGGGGCAGCTCACGGACAATCTTTTCGAATACCGGCACCGACATCCATGCCCCGGTGACTGCCGGATAGTCCTGCAGGCACACGGGTACTTCCGGGCCGAGGGCCCGGCAGGCACCGGCGAAGAAATTGAAAAACTGCTCGTCGGTCTTGACCGTTGCGGGCGGCGCAATCATGACGCCGGCTGCCCCCGCCTGCATCGAGGCGCGGGCGAGTGAGACCATGGGGTCGAAGGCCGGCGCGGAGACGCCGACGATTACCGGAATACGCCCGTTTACGCGAGCAAGAAAGCGCCGCATGACTGCGAGCGACTCATCGGCCGAGAGCTTTTGCGCTTCGCCCATGATGCCGAGGATCGTGAGACCGTCGATGCCGAAACTCAGATAAAAATCGGTCAGACTGTCGATGCTTGCATAGTCGACCTCACCTTCGTCGCTGAAGGGGGTCGCGGCGATGATGAAGACGCCGTTTGTTTGCGGGGTGATCCGCTGGGTCATATTGATTCTCCGCTTAGCGCTTCAGTCTCTGACTTCGAAAAGGGCTTCGATTTCGATCGGAATATCCCGGTAGAGCTCGGCCACGCCGATCGCTGAGCGCGTGTGTCGACCGATCTCGCCAAACACCTCGAGCATGAGATCGGAAAATCCGTTGAGAACGAGCGAGGGGGTATTGAAGCCCGGTGCGCAATTGATGAATCCGATCGCGTGCACGACGCGCACCACCCGGTCGAGCGAACCGATACAGCCCTTGAGCGTACCCAGGATGTAGAGCCCGGTTTCGCGCGCCGCCGCCGAGCCCTGCGCCTCGGATAACTCGCGGCCAAGCTTGCCGGTGATGGTAGGCGTATCGGTGAGCGGTTCGATGGGGCCGTGGCCGCTCATGTGGACATGGATGCCAGAGCGCAGGGCCCGGACGCGATTGGGTTTGTCTATCCATGCCGGGGGCAACACGATGCCGAGCTCACGCAATCGCGCCTCAGGCAATACCCCGGGCGGGCAGGCGCCGGCACTCATCGACGGCGCTCCGAAGCACCGCCGAGAATCCGGCAGGAGCCGGCGGCCGCAACAAGACCGCGCAATGACTTGCTTTTGTTCATAAAGCATTCTCCAGGAAAATCATCCGCAGGGCGCCTGTCGGCAATGACGGCGTCCCTCGGCGGGTCAATGTTGCCCGAATCGCGTCAAAAGTGAAATCGACCCTCTTCGAAAGGGATCGTTTCCCGATGCATACTCGGCTCGACTTTGCCATGGAGATTGCCTGATGACCCCGGCCGAGGTGGCCAGAGCGCGCGAGCGCGCGCTAGCAACAGAGCACTGCCGCGACAGCCGCTTTCCTACCCTGTTCTCGCCTATCGGCCTGGGCGCGCTCATGAGCAAGAACCGGGTCATGCGGGTCGCGACCACGTCCAACCTTGCCGAACAGGGTCGGGTAGGGGAGCGGATGCTCGCCTTCTATCGCACGGTGGCCGAAGGCGGTGCGGGCGTTGTCGTGAGCGAAGCGACAAGACTTCACCCGCTTGAGGGCGTCGTGCCGCACGCCTTGCCGCTTTTCGACCCCGGCGTGATTGCGGGCCTGCGCAGGATCAGCGATGCGATCCACGAACAGGGCGCGCTATTCATCGTGCAACTCAACCAGGGAGGCCGACAGCACCTGGGCAGACGGGTAGGGACGCTGGTCGCTCCCTCGGAAATCGCTTGTCCGCGAAGCGGCGGCACACCTCACTCGCTCAGCACCCGCGAAGTCGGCGAGATGGTCGAGTTTTTTGTCTCCGCTGCAGTCAATGCGCGGGACGCGCAGGCCGACGGCGTCGAGATTCACGGCGCCCAGGGCCATCTGATTGGCCAGTTCGTCTCGCCCTTTTCCAATCAGCGCGATGACCGCTACGGCGGAAGCCTGGAAAACCGCATGCGGTTTGCGCTCGAGATCATTTCCGGCGCCCGCCGCAGGCTGGGCGATCAGGCTGTGATCGGCTACCGGATGGGAGTTGAGGAATTCACTGCAGGCGGCGTGACGATCGATCTCGCCTGCGAAGCGGCTGCACTTCTGTCGCGAAGCGGCCTTATCAACTACATCTCGCTTAGCCAGGGCAACTTCAACACCATCGAAACCCATCTCCCCGATCGACACTGGCCGCAACTGACCTACCGGGATATTCAACGCCAGATCAAGCAGGCGGTCGGCGCGCTCGCCGTGGTGCAGAGCACCCGGATACAGATGCCGGATCAGGCCGAGGATATCCTCCAGAGCGGCGACGGCGATATGGTCGGCCTGTGCCGCGCGCTACTCGTTGACCCAGAGTGGCCTCGCAAGGCTCGCACCGGCCGCGAAGCTGAGATCCGTCGTTGCATCGCCTGCAACCAGTGCTGGGACTGGATCTCGGGGCCGGACCCGATCGCCTGCGCAACCAATCCGGTGGCCGGTCGCGAGCATCTGTTCGGCAGACTCAAGCCGGCCGCCCACCGGCGGCGCGTCGCAGTGGTGGGTGGCGGTCCGGCAGGGCTCGAAGCCGCGCGCGTTGCCGCTGAACGGGGACATACGGTGACCATTTTTGAGCGCAGCAACCGGCTGGGCGGCAAGATGGTCGAGGCGCCCGGCCTGCCGCACAGCGCCGAATTGAAGCATCTGCTCGACTTCCTGATTCCTGCAGTAAAGCGGCTGGGTGTGGCCGTCGAATTCGGCGTACAGATCGACGCCGACGCGCTGCTCGCACGGGGCTTCGAGGCCTTCGTCGTGGCGACCGGCGCCGTTGCTGAGGCACCGCAGCTCGAAGGCGACGGATCGGTGCCGATCGCCGCCGTCACCGGTCCGTCCGATCTCGACCCCATCGACCGGCCTGGCGCGGCGCTGGTGGTGATGGACGAAGACGGCTACTTCTGGGGGTCGGCCGCGAGCGAGGCTGCGCTCGCCTGCGCGAGGCGGCGAGGCCAGACGCTACATGTCGTCACGCGCTTTTTCGAACACTTTCGCGAATTACCCATGGTCTCCCGGATTGCAGCGCTGCGGGCGCTCGATCTGGGCGGAGCGGTACTGCATACTTCAATGGCGGTCGCCGCAAGCCAAAATGGCGCGGCGATCCTGCGGCACTATCTCACCGGGCGCGAGACGCTGATCCCCCAGACTGCAGGGATCGTGTGGGTCGGCCGCAGCCGCGCTCAGGGCGCGGTCCTTTACGAAGCGCTGCGCGAGCGCGGCTTCGAAACAACCACCTGGATCGCAGGCGATGCTTTTGCACCGCGGCGCCTGCCCAACGCCCTTGTCGAAGCGCATAGCGCAGCGCGCCAGATCTGACCCCCGCCATTCGCCCCTTAACAGGAGTTCCCGCCATGAGCATTGCCAAACGGACTATCGACGCGGTAAGCGTCAAACGTATGATCGATGCCGCAATCGAAAAGTCCAATGAGCTCAAGAAATCGATGTGCATCGCGGTTACCAACGAAGCAGGCCAGTTGAAAGCCTTTCACGCGATGGATGGAGCGCCGCATCTGTCGATCGATATCGCGCAAAACAAGGCCTACACAGCGAGTGCTTTCGGCATTCCCACGCATACCTGGTACGACTTCATCAAGAACGATCCTCCTCTGCTGGCAGGTATTACGCACACGCCGAGATTGGTGATTTTCGGGGGCGGCTACCCGATCATCGAAAACGGCCAGGTCATCGGCGCGGTCGGCGTGAGCGGCGGCCACTACTCCGAAGACATGGAAGTCGCGCGCGCTGCGCTCGACGCCATCAACGCTCCCCTGCAGTGACGCGGCCATGGAAGTCGTGTTGCCGCCTTTGCCCTGGGCGCTCGATGCCCTGGAGCCACACCTGTCGCAGGAATCGATGCGTTTGCATTACGGCAAGCATCATCAAAACTACGTCACCCAGCTCAACCGGCTGATTCAGGGCACTGAGTTTCACGACCGTTCGCTTGAGGCCATCGTTCGCGAGTCGCGTGGTGCGATTTTCAATAACGCGGCACAGATCTGGAACCACAGCTTCTATTGGTCGAGCATGTGCCCCGCAGGGGGCGGCGTCCCGGAGGGCGACCTACTGCGGTCAATCGAGCGGCAGTTCGGCTCGTTCGCCGGCTTTCGGGAGGAGTTCGTTCGCAAGGCCACGGGCAACTTCGGTGCCGGTTGGACCTGGCTTGTACGCAGGCGCAGCGGCGAGGTCGGAATCATCAATACAGCCAATGCCGAGACGCCCCTGGTGAGCGCGCATCGCCCCCTCATCACCATCGATGTGTGGGAGCACGCGTATTACATCGACTACCGCAACAACCGTCAGCGCTTCGTCGAGGTTTTTCTCGACCATCTGGTCGACTGGCAGTTCGCGCAGAGCAACTTCGCCACCGACGCGGCAGTGCCGAGCTCCTGAACCAGCCGGGCCGATCAGTCAGTTATTTCAGCCTGCCGTATCAGCCGGCAAGGCGTCTGAGTAGCTCGCCTTGAGACTGATAGCGACGCCGGCGACCCCGCAGCGGACTGCGGTGATAGCTGCCGTCGGCATCCATGAGCCACGCGCAGGCGTTATCACCCAGATGTATCGTGACCGCTTCAGCAATCACGCGGTCTCGCAGCTGGCGGTCTCGAACCGGGAAGGCGACTTCGACCCGCCTAAGCAGGTTCCGGTCCATCCAGTCAGCCGAAGACAGCCAGACCGCCGGATCGCCGTCGTTACGAAAAACAAACACACGGCTGTGCTCAAGAAAGCGCCCGATAATCGAACGCACGCGGATATTGTCTGACAGGCCGGGAACGCCCGGGCGCAGAGCACAGACACCGCGTACGATCAGGTCGATCTGCACCCCGGCCTGGCTCGCCTCATAGAGGGCTTCGATCACCTGCTGCGAGAGCAGTGCATTGACTTTGGCTGCGATCGCAGCGGTCTTGCCCGCACGCGCTAGATCAATTTCGGCGCGAATCGACGCGAGCACCATCTCGAGCAGGTTGAATGGCGATTGCGCGAGCGCGCGCAGACGGCTGCGCTCACCCAGCCCTGTCAGGCTCTGGAATACCTGATGCACGTCCGTACAGATCGCCTCATCGGCGGTAAAGAGGCCGAAATCCTCGTAAAGCCGGGCGGTACGAGGATGATAGTTACCGGTGCCCAGGTGGACGTACCTGCGCAGAATCGGGCGGCCCCGGCGATCCTTTTCACGGCGCAGAACCATCGCCATCTTGGCATGCGTTTTGTGCCCGACAACGCCGTACACCACGTGCGCGCCGACCTGCTCGAGCCGGGCGGCCCAGTTGATATTGGTGAGTTCATCAAAGCGGGCCATCAGTTCGACGACCACAGTGACTTCCTTGCCCGCGCGTGCGGCCTCGATCAGCGCCTGCATCAGCGCCGAATCGTCACCAGTTCGATAGACCGTCTGCTTGATCGCGACGACATCGGGGTCGCGAGCGGCGCTCAGCAAAAATCGCATCACAGGCGCAAACGACTCATAGGGGTGGTGAAGCAGCATGTCGTGCTTGCGTATCGCGGCAAACAGATCGCGGGCGCGCAGTGGCGCCGGTATCGGCGGCTCAAACGCTGGAAACGTGAGATCCGCGCGGTTGGCGAGGCTGATGACCTGCTGCAACCGGACGAGGTTAACGGGCCCCGGAACACGATAACAATCGCGCTCGCTGAGATCGAACTCACGCAAAAGCCGCGAGACCAGTCGATCGGGCGTATCGGCGGACACCTCGAGCCGCACCGCATCGCCGAATTGCCGCTGCAGCAGCTCACCCTGCAGCGCCTCGCGCAGATCAGTGACCTCTTCATCGTCGACGAAAAGATCGCTGTTGCGGGTGAGTCTGAACTGATGAACCTCCCGCACCTTCATACCGGGAAAGAGCCGGCCCACAAAACCCTGCACGATCGAGGTGAGCAGCATCATGCCGTGGGCGACGCCCGAGACCTCGGGCGGTACGGAAAGAACGCGGGGCAGCGCCCGGGGCGCCTGTACTACCGCGATGCCTGCGCGCCGGCCGAAGCCATCCTCGCCGTCGAGTTCAACGATGAAGTTGAGGCTTTTATTGAGCACCCGCGGAAAGGGGTGCGCCGGATCGAGCGCGATCGGCGTGAGCAGCGGCTCGATCTGCTCGTCGAACACCTGGCTCGCCCAGTCTCTCTGGGCGATGCTCCAGTCGGCCATGAGGTGTATGACGACGCCCTCTCGCGCAAGCAGCGGGCGGATGGTTTCATTGAGCAACCGGTATTGTCGATCGACCAGCGAGGCGCTTGCCTTCGCGATAGCCTCGAGACTTGCTGTGGCCGCTGCCGCATCGTCTCTCCCGAGCCTTGCAATCTGCTGCAGCTCCGCCACCCGGATCTCGAACAGCTCATCGAGGTTATTGCTGACGATAGTGACGTAACGCAAGCGCTCAAGGAGCGGTACCGAATCATCAGCGGCCATTTCGAGGACGCGCTCGTTAAAGCGAAGTATGCCCTGCTCGCGATTGAGCAACCGATCGGGGGCAGAAGAATGCGCGTCCATGCTTTAAGGTGAACCAGGAATATGACGGAAGTGTGACAGTCGGAGGTGGCCGGGCAAATTTGCAACGCTGTCATACTTGCAGATGAACCAAGCGCCTACAAAGATTTCATGCCGGAGACCGACCTGCTTGCCGCCATCGACCTGGGTTCGAACAGCTTCAGGCTGCTCGTTGCCAGGACAGCCGCCGACGGTCCAAACAATCTGATCCGACCGATCGACAGCGTCAAGCGCAGTGTGAGGCTCGCCGCCGGATTAGACGCTGATCTGCGCCTGGATGCAGCCGCGCAGAGGCGCGGGCTCGAGGCCCTGCAAGTCTTCAGCCAAAGGCTTCGCGCTTACGCGCCTGGCGCGGTTCGCGCCGTTGCGACCAATGCTCTGAGAGTGGCCCGTAATGCTCAGGATTTTCTCGCGGATGCGCAGGCCGTGCTGGGCTATCCGATCGAGGTCATCACCGGCCACGAAGAGGCCCGCCTCATCTGGGTTGGTGCCTCACATGCGCTTGCCGATTCGAGCCGTAAGCTGATCATCGACATTGGCGGCGGTTCCACCGAATGCATCCTCGGCGAGTCGGGAGACCCCCTGGTGCTCGACTCGGTCGCGGTGGGTTGCGTGAGTGCCCTCGCGCGGGGCGCTTCGGACAGCCCGCTTGATGCGCAGGCATTTGACCTCGCGCTGCGCGGATTGCGCCAGCGATTCTCGGGCGCCGCCAGGGCCGCCCGCAGGTTCGGTTGGGAGCGCGCGATCGGCACATCGGGTACAGCCAAAGCGCTGCTGCAGGTCGCGCGAGGCTCGCTCGGTGCCCGGACGCTTGATCAAGCCTCGCTCGAGCGGATGCGGGCCATGCTCGTTTCCAAGGAAGGACTACAGGCGGGCATGTTCGCCAGCCTCAAACCCGACCGGCGCGCCGTTCTCACGGGAGGCCTGCTGGTGATGACCGCGGTGTTCGAAGAATTCGGGCTGCAGGAAATCGAGTACTGCGAAGCGGCGCTGCGCGACGGTATCTTGCTCGAACTCTCCTCAGCACTGCAGGGCAGCGACGTTCGAGAACAGACCGTCGCCCGGATCGCGCGGCGCTATGGCGTCGACACCCAGCGCTGCGAGCGGATCGCCTTGCGATCGCTCGCGCTCTTCGATCAGGCAGCCCGAGCAGTGCGGGAGGAGAGGCTAAAAAGGCGTGCGCTTCTTCATTGGGCAGCGCGGCTCTGTGAGGTCGGCAGGATGATTGCCGAGGAAGACTTTCACCGCCACTCCGCTTATGTGCTGCGACACGCCGACATGCCGGGCTTTAACCGGGCTGAGCAGCAGACGGTTGCCAACCTTGCGCTGGGTCAAACAGGGGGCCTGCGTAAACTTCGCGGACTGTTTGCCGATGAGCTGGGCTGGCTCTCAGTGCTCGCGCTACGCATCGCGGTCGTGGTCGAAGCGGCTGCATCGGCCGACCCGGATATTCCGCCCCTGCCCGCGCTATTTTTCCGCAACGGCGAGGCGAGGCTCGAAGTTGCAGCGCAGTGGCTGCTCGACCATCCGGCCGCTCACCAGGCCTTTGTCGAGGAGGTCAGACGCTGGACCGAAGCCCAACTCGTTTCTCGTTTTGAACTGCGGGCACTCTGAGCCGGGGCAAAACGGTACGGGTCGCTTCAGCCACAGGTCACCAAACCCCTGGCGATACAGGAGGGCGCATGTTTTCAGGCCAGATCCGGCCCGATCGCACAGCGCAGGTACGCGTCGGCGTGACCTGCTTCGTCCCGGGCAACGAGCCAGATAAGCATGGCCTTGCGCACAGTCCAGGCATCCCCGCTGCCGCTCAGTATGAGGCTCATCGCCTCGCCAAGCGACGGCTGGTGACCCACCAGCACTACGTGGCGGGGCTGCGAACCGGCGCGTGACGGCCAGCCGGCCGCCTCCAGGAGCGAGTGGCCGTCCGATCCCGGCGCAATACGCGCATCGACCCGCAACTTACGCCCCAAGGCCTCGGCGGTCTCCATAGCGCGGGGCGCGGGACTGCTCAGCACCAGACAGCGATCGGGTAGACGCGCGTCGAGCCAGGCGGCTACCCTCGCCGCCTGGCGGCGGCCGCGCTCGGAGAGTCTGCGCTCGAAGTCAATCTGCGGGTCGTCTTCGCTCTCGCCCGCATCGGCATGTCGCCAGAGGATCAATTCCATGTCATTCAACTGAAGTCATCCCCAAACGGTGAGGGCTGCTAGTGACAGTTCGATGACAGCCGATACGGCCCGAGGCGCGTTCAGGGCGCGGGCGACGCTCTGGTGAGGGCGAGATATTTTTCGTGGAGGGTCTCCCGGCTCTCGTGCCAATCCGGATGGAGCGGGATACACGCTACCGGGCAGACCTGCTGGCACTGAGGCTCATCAAAGTGGCCCACACACTCAGTGCAGCGTAGCGGATCGATCATGTAAATCTCGGCGCCCATCGAAATCGCCTGGTTGGGGCACTCCGGCTCGCACACATCGCAGTTGATGCACTCGTCGGTGATCATCAGCGCCATACGCCACCTGCGCCGCCCACGTCAGCCGCCTGCGCCGGGCGAAGCTTTTGTGCGCCCCAACGCCTGTAACTTGGACTTGATGCGGCCGAGCACGGTCGGCGACACAAATCGACCGACATCGCCGCCCATCAGCGTGATTTCCCTTACCAGCGTGCCCGAGACGAACATATGGTCTGCGGCCGGCACCATGAATACGGTCTCGGCCTGTGCCGACAACTCGCGATTCATCCCGGCAAGCTGGAACTCATAATCGAAGTCGGTGCTGTTGCGAACACCGCGCACCAGCACCTGCGCCGCCTGTTCACGCATGAAGACCACGAGCAGGCCGGAGAATCCTGTCACCGACACATTGGGCAAATCAGCCAGCGCCTCGCGCGCCATATCGATTCGCTCATCGGGATCAAAGAGCGGGTTCTTGCCGCGACTTGCAGCAACTCCGACCACCACCGAATCAAAGATCCCCGCTGCCCGTCGCACAATATCTTCGTGCCCGCGCGTGAGCGGATCGAAAGTCCCCGGATAAACAGCCCGTGCCATGGTTGCGAATCCCCGCGCGCCAAGCGCGCTCAAGCTTTGTCGGTGGCCACTGCGCCGCGAACCAGCAGATGATAATGGACCTTCCCGGCCTGGCCGCTGCGCAGCATCGCCCATCCTGGCGGCGCAGCGAAGGCCGACCCGGCTTCCACATAAAGCCGGGCGGCCGGCGACATCAGCGGCTCAAGCGCGGACCATACTCGCTCAGGCCACGCCTGGCCAAACGGCGGGTCGAGAAAAACCACATCAAAGGCTGCCGTGCCGGTCGCGGCAAGCCGCCCAAGTGCTGTGAGGGCGTCGTCGTTGATCAGCTTTACTTCGCTGTGCGCACCGAGCCGGTCGATGATCGCGCTTATCGCAGCGCTCGCGGCGCGATCGCGCTCGACCAACACCACCTCTGCGGCCCCGCGGGATGCCGCCTCCAGCCCTAGCGCTCCGGTGCCGGCGAAGAGGTCCAGGCAGCGACTGCCCTGAACCGAGCCGCCAAGCCAGTTGAAGAGGGTCTCGCGCACGCGGTCCGGACTGGGTCTCAACTCCGCCGCACCGACCACCGCGATCGGCGTACGCTTCCATCGACCCCCGATGATCCTGATCTTTCCCGGCGCCAACGCCGAGGCTTTGCGGGTCGCCGCCCCCTCCCGCGACCCATGGCGGCCGGGTCGAGCGCTCATCGGCCCGGGGAGCCAGTCGCGCCCTGCGGCGCTCCCACCACGACCGTGGCAAGGGTCTCGGCGCGCACATGGCGCGCGAACGCCGCGCGAACATCGGCCACGCTCACCGCACCCACCCGCTCGGTCCAGCGCTCGAGCCAGTCGAGCGGAAGATCATAAAAGCCAATGGCGGCAAGCTGCGCGAGGATCTTGGCATTCGAGTCGATGCGCAGCGCAAAGCCGCCGATCAGATTGGACTTCGCAGCGGCGAGCTCCTCTTCGGTTGGCCCCTCACGAAGAAATCGATCGAGCGTCTCGCGGACCACCGTCAGCGCCTGATCGGCCTGGTCCTTTCGCGTCTGCAGACCGATTGCGAACGGTCCCGCCTGTTTTTGAGGCGAGAAATAGGAATACACGCTGTAGGCAAGGCCGCGCCGGTCGCGAACCTCGGCGTAGAGGCGAGACACGAATCCGCCTCCGCCCAATACATAGTTGCCTACGGTCAGCGCAAAAAAATCCGGATCGCCGCGGGCGATGCCCGGCATGCCGACCAGGATATGGCTTTGTGAGGCGGGATGGGCGATGCGCCGCTCGGCTCCGGCTGCCGGCATCGGCAACGGCAAGCGCGCGGGTGCAGCCACGCCTGCCGGCAGTTCACGGGTGAGGGCCTCGGCGATCTGCGCAGCCCGCTCGCGGCTGACCGCGCCGATCATCGACACCACCGAGCGCTGCGCGCTGTAGTGGTTCGCATGAAAACCGACTAAGTCTTCGCGCCTGATCGCAGCGACTGTCTCAGGCTCGGGGTGCTGACCATAGGGGTGGGTACCGTAGAGCAGCGCGTCGAAAGTCCGTCGCACGATGGTCTCAGGCCGCGTCGCAGACTCCCGCAGGCCCGCGATGACCCGTTGCTGTTCGCGCTCAAGCACGGCAGCTGGAAAGGCGGGCCGTGCGAGCAACGCCGCGAGGAGCGCCACCGCCTGATCGAGTTGCGGCTCGCTCACGAGCGAACGCAGCGATACCGACGCGCCGTCATCGCCCGCCCCCCCGCCGCGCAGCGCGCCGGCCAGCGCGAAGCGTTCGGCGATCGCCGCCTCATCAAGCTCGCCCGTGCCCTTGGCCAGGAGCGCGTTGACCATCGAGGCGAGACCCTGTCTTCCGGGCGGCGAAAGGCGGTCGCCGGCGTCGAAATCGATCTGGATATCGATCATCGGAATCGAATCGGCGCGTACAAACAGTACCTTGGCGCCGCTTTGCGTCTGCCAGGTTTGGATCGGCAGCACCGACCAAGCGGGGGCCCCCCAGGCGAGCGCGAACCCGGCCAGGAGCGCGCCCGCCACGGCGCGCGCGGCGCACCGAATGCGCAACAGCCCGTCGACTCGCACAGTCGCGCCTGGACTTTTCAGCGCCGCAGCCGTCACGTTGCACATCTCACGTTGCACATCCTCAGTGTCGGGTCGAAAACCCCCGCGCAGGCTGGCGCGCGGCGGACATCGGTTGCGGGTCCAGGCTCACGATAGTAAGCGCATCATCGCCAAAGTAGCGCGCGGCTACTGCCCGGACATCCTCGGCCCGAACAGCACGAACCCGCTCGAGCAGGCGGTCCGCGTCGGCGTGAGAGAGGCCGGCCATCTCCAGACCAGCCATCTCCATGGCCTGCGACATGAGCGAATCGCGCTGGTAGACGCGCGAGGCGACATAACCGATACGGATTCGCTCAAGTTCTCGCTCATCGACTCCGTCATTGGCAATGCGTGCTACCTGCGCGCGCAGCGCCTGCTGAACATCAGTAACACTGCGCCCGGCCGCAGGTACGCCGCTCAGCGTAAACAAAGCCGGGCCGCGCGAGCTCAGCCCATAGCCGGCTCCCGCGCTGTCAGCCACTCGCGAGCCGCGGACCAGTTCGCGGGTCAGCCGACCGTTTTCGTCGCCCGCCAAAACCTCCGACAGCATTTCCAGAGCATAGGGTTCGATGTCGCCGTCGACGCGCGCGAGTTTGGGAACGCGAAAGGCCAGCACGATATAAGCATTTTCGGCTGGCGCTTTAACGACCGACTGCCTGAGGCCCGCCTGCAGCGGCTCGTCCTGCGGCTTGCGCGAGGCGAGCGGGCGGCGGGCGATGCCGCCATAGTGCTGCTCGGCCAGCGCGAACGCCTGCTCGGGCGCAACATCGCCGACCACGATCAGCGTCGCGTTAGCGGGGGCATACCAGTCCCGGTACCACTGCTCGAGATCCTCAATGGTCATGGACTGCAGATCGCTCATCCATCCGATGACCGGGTGGCGGTAGGGTGAGGCGGTGAACGCGCTTGCCATCAGTTGTTCAAACACCCGGGCTCTGGCGCGGTCCTCGGTCCTGAGGCGGCGCTCCTCGATGATCACCTCACGCTCGGTGGCAAACGCCTCAGCCGACAGCACGAGATTGCTCATCCGATCGGCCTCAAGTGCCATGACCTCAGACAGGCGCGCCGAGGGGATCTGCTGGAAATACCCGGTGTAGTCGCGTGTGGTGAAGGCGTTCTCCCGGCCGCCCATCGCCGCGACGCGCCGCGAGAACTCGCCGGCAGCGACCGTCCGGGTCCCTTTGAACATCATGTGCTCGAGGGCGTGCGCGACCCCGGTTCGACCGTTGACTTCGTCGACCGAACCGGTGCGATAGGCGAGCAGATGCACCACCGTGGGGGCACGACGGTCCGGTTTCACCAGGACCTTGAGCCCGTTCGCGAGCGTGCGCTCATGAACGCGCGCTTCCCCAGAGTCGCTCGCGGTAGCCGGCAGCGCTCCCGGGGATGCGGACGCCGCAGGTCTTTCGACCGCGAGGGCGACCATCCAGACGGTCGAAAGGGCGGCCAATGTCAGGGAGCGGGAAAGTTTCACGATGGCGACATGAGTAGAATCGAGCCGGAGTGTAGCCATGTTCGGATTCCTGCGTCGTAAAAAGTCCCCAGTCGCGTCAAGCCCTGCCGCACCCGGGGTTGATGCGCCCGTTGAACCGCCTCTGCCGGCCGCGCCGCCTGCGGCGGCTGATCGCCGGTCCTGGTTCGGCAGACTGAGTGAGGGCCTTGCCCGGACCCGGGGCAACCTTACCGCGCTCTTCATCGGGGTCAAGGTCGATGAAGCACTGTTCGAAGAACTGGAGGCCGCGCTCATCGCAAGCGATGCCGGCGTCGCGACCACCGAATGGCTGCTTGATGCGTTGCGCAGCGCCGTGCGGGAGGAGCGTATCAGCGAGGCTGAGGAGGTTCGTGAGCGTTTGCGCTCGCTCGTTGCGGAGTTGCTGAGCCCGCTTGAGCGGCAGCTTGACATCGACAGGGTTCAGCCTTTGGTAATGATGGTCGCGGGGGTCAACGGCGCGGGCAAGACCACCTCCATCGGCAAGCTGGCAAGACATCTTCAAAGCGAAGGCAAGACCGTACTGCTCGCAGCCGGTGACACTTTCCGCGCCGCCGCCCGTGAGCAACTCGCACAGTGGGGCGAACGTAACGGCGTGGAGGTCATCGCACAGGAAGCCGGCGACCCGGCAGCCGTCGCCTTCGACTCGGTTGCCGCCGGCCGCGCGCGCGGCACGGGTGTGGTGATGATCGACACCGCGGGGCGTCTGCCCACGCAGCTTCATCTGATGGAGGAGCTGCGCAAGATCAAGCGCGTCTTAGGCAAATCCATGGACGGCGCCCCGCACGAGATTCTGCTCGTACTGGACGGCAACACCGGGCAAAACATGCTGGCGCAGGTCGCAGCCTTTGACCAGGCGCTAGGGCTCACCGGCCTGATCGTCACGAAACTCGACGGTACGGCCAAGGGCGGCGCCCTGCTCGCACTGGCTCACACCCGCCGCGACCGACCGGTTCCGGTTTACTTCATCGGAGTCGGGGAATCGCTCGAGGATCTCCAGGCCTTCAGCGCGGCCGAATTCGCCGAGGCGTTGACCGGGACCCGGAACTGACCGGCCCGACTGTGTGATCCAGATCACAGAGACCCCCGGTTGAGGATGGACGGTGTTGGCACTCGCCAGGGTGGAGTGCTAATATTCGCTTACTGACCAACCGGTCAGGAACCTGGGTTCACTGTCAGCCCTCCTACGTCAAAGGAAAGCAGACCATGTCCTGGAATTCGACTGCTCTTGTGCCGGGTGGCGCCGCGGGTGCGGCTGTCGCGCTGCCGCCGGTCGGCAATCTGGACGCCTATATCTCTGCGGTCAATCGGCTGCCGCTGCTCACCGCCGAGCAGGAGTCTGAGCTCGCCCGCCGCTTCCACGAGGAAAACGACCTCGAAGCCGCCCGCGAGCTGGTCATGTCGCACCTTCGCCTGGTGGTCTCGGTCGCCCGCCAATATCTGGGCTATGGCCTGCCGCACGGTGACCTGATTCAGGAGGGCAACATCGGCCTGATGAAGGCCGTCAAACGGTTCGACCCCGCCCGCGGCGTGCGCCTCGTCTCATTCGCCCTCCATTGGATCAAGGCGGAGATCCACGAGTTCATCCTGCGCAACTGGCGCCTGGTGCGCGTTGCCACGACCAAGGCGCAACGCAAGCTCTTTTTCAACCTTCGCTCTCACAAAACCGGCAACCGGGCCCTATCCGGCGCCGAAATCGATGCCATCGCCCGGGAACTCAATGTCCGCGGCGCCGACGTGGTTGAGATGGAGACCCGCCTGTCCGGTCAGGATATCGCCCTCGAGAGCCACGGCGAAGACAGCGAGGATGAGTCGTTCGCGCCGATCGCATACCTGTCGGCCCCGGACGCCGATCCGACGGCCCGCCTGCAGGCTCGCGCCCAGGACCGCCTGCAGGGAGAGGGGATCTCGGCTGCGCTTGAGTCGCTCGACCCACGCAGCCGCCGGATCATTGAAACCCGGTGGCTTCGGGACGAGTCCGAAGGCGGAGCGATGACCCTGCACGAACTCGCCGACGAGTTTGGCGTCTCGGCTGAGCGGATCCGCCAGATCGAGGCTAAGGCACTGCAGAAAATGAAGGGCACGCTCGCAGCCTACGCCTGAGCCGCGCCCGCCGGGGAAACCCGGGGGTCGAAATCTTTTCTTTTGCGCCGGTCAGGCGCACAATCCTCTCCGTGTGTCCAAGGGGCTGCCGTGCCCGGTCCTTCGTTCGTCATCCGGCAACCACCGGCCGACCGACGAGACCGGGTCTTCGCGGGAACCCTGCCCGACACTTTCCTGATTATCAAAAGAAGAGCCGGCGCCACGGCCTCAGCGTCATTCACATCGCCCATGCGGGCAGGAGGATCTCTCATCATGGATATGAACCGGAGGCAGTTCTTCCGGGTCAGCAGCGCGGGACTGATTGGTTCCAGTCTCGCGGCGCTAGGGTTTTCGCCCACTGAGGCGTTGGCCGAAACGCGCAATTTCAAGCTGGCTCGCACCACAGAAACGCGCAGCACCTGTCCGTACTGCTCGGTCAGCTGCGGCATGATCATGTATTCGCTTGGCGACAAGTCCAAAAACGTCAAGTCGTCGATCATCCATGTCGAAGGCGATCCCGACCACCCGGTCAATCGCGGCACGCTCTGCCCCAAGGGCGCAGGCGTCATGGACATGATTCAGTCG
>CAZZKA010000011.1:0-8880 GCA_964654745.1 uncultured Bordetella sp.
AACGACGACCACCATACCGATCCCGCAATTGAACACCCGGTGCATCTCGGCATCGGGGATTGCGCCCTGTTGCTGGAGCCAGGAAAAAAGCGGTGGCATCGGCCAGGCGTCGCGTTCGATCACCGCCTGCAAACCCTCTGGCAGAACGCGTGGCACATTTTCCAGGAGCCCGCCTCCCGTGATGTGCGCCATTGCCCGGATGGGCATCGCGGCAAGGAGGTCCAGCAGCGGGCGGACATAGATTCGCGTCGGCTCAAGCAGGACTTCAGACATCGGTCTGCCGTGAAAATCGTCTCGCGCTCTGGGCGAGTCGACCTGACCCCACGCCCGCTCAAGGACGCGCCGGATCAACGAGTAGCCATTGGAGTGCGCGCCGCTCGAAGCAAGCCCCAGAAGCACGTCACCCTCTGCAACCTCCGATCCGCTCAGGATGGCCGACTTCTCGACCACCCCGACCGCAAAACCGGCCAGATCGTACTCGCCGTCGGGGTACATGCCGGGCATCTCTGCGGTTTCCCCGCCTATCAGGGCGCAGCCGGAAATCTCGCAACCTCGCGCGATACCGCCCACGACTCGCGCGGCGACGTCAACATCGAGACGCCCGCAGGCAAAGTAGTCGAGGAAAAAAAGTGGCTCGGCGCCTTGTACCAGGATGTCGTTGACGCTCATCGCCACCAGATCGATGCCGACCGTATCGTGTCCGTTCAGCGCAAAACCGAGCTTGAGCTTGGTGCCAACGCCGTCGGTCCCCGATACCAAAACCGGCTCGCGATACCGGCGCGGAACCTCGAAGAGCGCGCCGAAACCGCCTATGCCTGCAAGAACGCCCTCGCGCAGGGTGCGCCGGGCCATCGGCTTGATGCGGTCGACCAGGGCATCGCCGGCGTCGATGTCGACGCCCGCGTCCTTGTAGGAGAGGGGTTTGGATGTCATGAACTCAACTCGGCACGGGGGCGCACGCGCGGGCGGCACCCGATACAATAAGTAAATTCTATCCCGCCAGGGCTGCCCCGGCCGCTCTCCGATTAAGCGCATTGCTGATGTCTGTCACTGACACCCCTAGACAAACCATCTTTTGGCTCATCGTCGCAGCGGGCATCATCGCGATTTTCTATGCGCTCCGGAGCACCCTCACGCCGTTCATCGCCGCCGGGATTCTTGCTTATGCGCTCGTGCCGGCCGTCGATCGGCTCGAGACACGGGGCCTGCCCCGCATGCTGTCGGCGGCTCTGGTCATGCTCGCGGCGATGCTTGGAATCGTCTCGGTCTTTCTGATCCTGATCCCCTTGCTGCAGGGCGAGATCAGCCAATTGCGCACCCAGATTCCGGCGCTCGCCGCAACCATCCTCAGGCAGATGCGCCCCTGGCTTGAGCAGGTGTTCGGCATCACACTTGAGGCCGATCCGGCGGCGATACGGACCTGGCTCACCGGTCAACTGGCCGGAAACACGCAGGATATCCTCGCGATGGTCATGCAGAGGGTTCGCTCCGGATGGAACGGCGCGGTCGAGGTGGTCGGCCTCATCGTTCTGGTTCCGGTGGTGCTTTTCTATCTCCTCGCAGACTGGCCCCGATTTATGTCCGCCCTGCGCGAACTGGTGCCCCGGCGCTGGTCAACCGCGGTTGAGGGAACCGCGGAGGAAACCGACAATCTTCTTGGACAGTATCTGCGCGGCCAGGCGCTGCTGATGCTCGCGCTTGCGACGTGGTATAGCGTTGCACTGCTGACGGGAGGGGTACGGCAGTGGCTCGCGCTCGGTATCCTCACCGGCCTGCTCGCCTTCATCCCTTATGTTGGATTCGGCCTCGCCCTGGTACTCGCCCTCATCCTAGGTATGCTGCAACTCGGCGTTTCACAGGGTATCGTGACGATCGCAATCATCTATGGCATCGGACAACTGCTCGAAAGCTATATCCTCACCCCTCGCCTGGTGGGCGAGCGAATAGGTCTGCACCCTGTCGCCGTACTGTTTGCTCTCCTTGCGTTTGGAACGCTATTCGGCTTTGCCGGGATGCTCCTCGCCCTGCCGCTCGCGGCCATGACGCTGGTCGTTGTACGCCGCCTGCGCGCTGCCTGGTTTGCGAGCAGCTTCTACAACCGCTCCTGATCGGAGCAGACCATGCGCCAGCTCGCGCTCGATCTGATCGCAGGAGCCGAGCCCTCGCTCGACAACTTCGTGGTCGGCCCCAACGCCGAAATTGTGGCGGTGCTGCGTGCAGCCGCCGCGGGGCCCTGCCACCCGCCTCGCATTCACGTCTGGGGCGAAACCGCCAGCGGGAAGACGCATCTCTTGAGGGCGCTCGCCGCGGAACCGCTGGGCCCGCACAGCCCCTTGGAATCATTTCGGCAAGCGGAAGAGGCCGCGGACGCTGCCTCGGGAAATCCACTTCTGCGCGCGCAGGGCATGCTGATCGCCGTCGACGACTGCGACCGGCTCGACGAGGCAAGACAGATTGCGCTGTTTGCGCTTTTCAACCGCGTGGCCGCAGACGAGCGCACGCGGCTGGTAACGTCCAGCACGAATGCACCGCTTGCGCTGGACCACCTGCGCCCCGAACTGCGCACGCGTCTGGGTTCGGGGCTGGTACTCGCGCTCAGACCGCTGTCTGATGCCGACCGCGAACAGGCGCTTCGGGACGCCGCGCGAGCCAGCGGGGTGCAGTGCGCAGAAGATGTCTTCCGATACCTCCTTACCCGCAAGGCGCGCGACCTGAGATCGCTTCTACGCGCCTTTGCAGAACTTGACCGCTTTGCCCTGGAAAAAAAACGTCCGCTCACCGGCGCGCTCGCTCGCGAGTTCGCGCTCTCGGCCACGCTTTTCTCCGCCCCCCAAGACCAATCCCTGGCGGCCTCGGGATCGGCCGGCCTGGCCCGATCCGACGGTTCATCGGTTATCCCGGCGACGCGGTCAGCAAACGCCGGCCCGGGCGACTGATACACTGGCCGAGGAATGATCCAAAGTCGCCCAACCCCCGCGAGCAGCGCCCGCCGTCTCGCCCTATTCGACCTCGATCACACGCTGTTGCCCGTTGACAGCGATTACGAGTGGGCGCGGTTTCTGACCCGGATAGGCGTGTTGGACGGTTTAGAACATGGCCGGCGCAACGACGAGTTTCTGCGCCAGTACCAGGCTGGAACCCTCGATATCGGTGCCTTCCTTGAGTTTCAACTCGCGCCACTTGCCGAACACCCGCGATCTGCTCTCGACGCCTGGCACGCGCGCTACATGACCGAAGTCATTCGCCCCGCGATCAGACAGGACGCCCGTGCGCTCGTTGCGGCACATCTGGACAGGGGGGATCTGTGCGCTATGGTCACGGCGACCAATGAGTTTGTCACGGCCCCGATAGCCGCCGAATTCGGCATCCCTCATCTGATTGCAACGACCATAGAATTCGAGAACGGCCGCTTCACAGGCAAGCCCAAAGGAATCCCTTCGTTTCGCGAAGGCAAGGTGGTACGGACGCAGCAATGGCTCGAGGGTCTGGGCGAGTCGCTCGAGACATTTGAGCAATCGTGGTTTTACAGCGATTCGATAAATGACCTTCCGCTACTGTCGGCGGTCAGCAACCCGGTGGCGACCAACCCCGATGCGCGTCTGCGGGACGAGGCTGCCGCGCGAGGTTGGCAGGTTCTAAGGCTGTTCGAGTGATCCGCCGTTTCATCAACCGCCTGCTTGGTCGCAAGGGGCCTCGATCGGCGATTCGCGACAAGGCCCGCCGATACGCGGCCTCCGAACTCGGTGTCAGCCGTTCCGACCTATCCGAAGCCGCGATACGAACCTGCGAGGGACTCAACAAGGCAGGTTTCCAGGCGTGGGTGGTGGGCGGCGGCGTACGCGATCTGCTGCTCGGCTTGAGGCCCAAGGATTTCGATGTCGCGACCGATGCCACCCCGGACCAGGTCCGCGCGATCTTTCGGCGCTCACGCGTCATCGGGCGCCGCTTCCAGATCGTCCACGTCATGTTCGGTAGGGAGACCATTGAGGTCTCAACCTTCCGGGCGATTCAGGATGAGGCCGAGACCGACGAGCACGGACGGGTGCTTCGCGACAACGTCTGGGGCTCTCAGCCGGAGGACGCGGCGCGCCGCGATTTCACCATCAACGCGCTCTACTACGATCCGCTTGCCGATCTGATCCTGGACTACCACGATGGGGTACGCGATCTGAAGAAGCGCTCGCTGCGAATCATTGGCGATGCCGAGCAGCGCTTTCGCGAAGACCCGGTACGGATGCTGCGGGTCGCGCGCTTTGTTGCCAAGCTGGGCTTTACGATCGAGCAGCGGACCCGCAATCCGATCCGTTCGCTCGCGCCGTTGATCTCCAACGTACCAAGCGCAAGGCTGTTCGACGAGATGCTCAAGCTGCTGGTAAGCGGTCATGCAATGGCGTGTCTGCATGAGCTCAGGCGTGAAGGTCTGCACCACGGCCTGCTGCCGATGCTCGATGTCATTCTCGAGCAGCCTGATGGAGAGCGCTTCGTCACCACGGCGCTCGAACGTACCGACCAGCGAGTGCTCGCTCAAAAGACCATCTCGCCCGGCTTTCTGTTTGCGAGTCTGCTTTGGCAGCCGGTGCGAAGCCGCTGGCAGCAGGCGATGGCGGACGGAGAACCTTCGATCCCTGCGCTGTCGGCTGCCATCGACGCGGTGCTCGATGAGCAGGCAAGCCAGCTCGCCATCCAGCGCCGATTCCTCGCCGATATGCGCGAGATCTGGATGATGCAGCCCCGGTTTGAGCGGCGAACCGGCCGCTCGCCCTTCGCCCTTGTCGAGCATATGCGCCTGCGCGCGGGCTACGACTTTCTGATCCTGCGTTGCGATGCGGGCGAAGTGCCCACCGAACTCGGCGACTGGTGGACCGAGTTCATGGATGGCGATGGCGAGGCGCGAGCGGAGCTGATCGCCCGTGCGCCCGCTCCGGCAGGGCCCGGGGGTGCGCGCAAACGCCGCCGGCGCAGCCGCTCTGGCAGAGGTGCGCAAAACCAATCCGTCGCGCCTGGCTCGACGGGCGGCGAGCCCTGACGGAATTTCGCGGTGCGCTGGATTCTGGGGCTGGGCGCCAACCTTGGGGACGCGGCGGGCGCGCTTGAGCAAGCCGCCCAGACGCTTGTGGTCCGAGCGAGCGCGCAAGGCATGAGGGCCTCCTCAATCTGGCGCACGGCACCGCTCGAGGCTACTGGCCCGGACTACCTCAATGCGGCCGTGTGTTTCGAAAGCCCGCTCGAACCGCTGGCCATGCTGCGCCTTACCCAGTCGATCGAGGCCGATGCGGGCCGAGAGCGGCCGTTTCGGAACGCGCCTCGCACCCTGGACATCGATCTTCTGCTGGCCGATCAGGTCGTCATGACGCTGCCCGATCTGCAGTTGCCGCATCCCCGCCTGCATGAGCGCGCGTTCGCGCTTGCCCCGCTCGTCGAGCTTGACCCGGAGTGCGTCATTCCGGGGCGAGGTCGTGCCGTGGACTGCCTGGCCCGCTGCACGGCGCAGCGCATAGACCGCATCACCGCCCCGGGTGCCCCATGGCGAGCGGTGAAAGCCGGGAGATAATGCATCGAATCCCGCGTCCGGTCTGGCGCTCAGCCCCCGGGCGCAGGGCGCCCGCTACCGCACACCCGGGGAAAGCTCCGTGACCGCCTGGCCCGTACCCCTGCAGACCGTACTGCTGCTCACGGCTTCGAATGTTTTCATGACCTTCGCGTGGTATGCCCATCTCCGCGACATGGCAGCCAAGCCCTGGTGGTTTGCAGCGATCGCGAGCTGGGGGATCGCCCTCTTCGAATACCTGCTGCAGGTGCCAGCCAACCGTATAGGATTCGGTCACTTTTCCCTCCCGCAACTTAAGATCCTTCAGGAAGTGATCACGCTGACGGTTTTCGTGCCCTTCGCCGTGCTGTACATGAACCAACCGGTCAAACTCGATTATCTTTGGGCCGCGCTATGCATGCTCGGAGCGGTCTACTTCATCTTCCGGTCCTGACATGACGCCGCTGCCTTCCCCGTTCGAGCGCTACCGCCACATCGTGATCGAAGGCCCGATAGGCGTGGGCAAGACCTCGCTCGCGCGCCGACTCGCCGATCGGTTCGAAGCGCATACCGTCTTCGAGGAGCCGGCTGGCAACCCGTTCCTCGAGCGCTTTTACCGCGACAGCCGGCGATTTGCGCTTCCCACCCAGCTTTTTTTCCTCTTTCAGAGAGTCGCGCAACTGCGCGATCTTTCGCAGCGCGACCTGTTCACCCAGGCCGTGGTGGGGGATTTTCTGCTCGACAAGGACCCTCTGTTTGCAAGACTCACGCTCGATGATGACGAGCTGCGCCTTTATCAGCAGATCCTTGCGAGCGTGCAGCCGCAGGCGCCTACGCCGGATCTGGTGATTTGCCTGCAGGCTCAGCCGGAGACTCTGATCGAGCGCATCCGCCGGCGCGGTATTGATATGGAGACCTCGATCTCCGAGACCTATCTGCGGGCGCTGATCGATCTCTATAGCCGATACTTCCACGACTACGACGAGGCGCCGCTTCTGATCGTCAATACCGAGCGCCTCAATCCGGTCGATAACGAGGAGGACTTTCAGACCCTGGTCCGCCATCTGGCTGAGTTGAGGGGGCGGCGTAGTTTCTTCAGCGTCGGACAGTAGGGTCCGATTGGTCTTCAGCCGCCGTCATCAATCCGTCATATCCCTGGGCGAAACTGGAAAGTCAGCCTTAAAAGTTTGCCGCTGAGCCGACCCTCTTCGCCATGCCCTCTCGAATCCTTGTCGTCGAAGATGAACCCGCCATCCGCGAACTGTTGCGGGTCAACCTCCAGCATGCGGGCTTCGCCGTCACGGTCTGCGAGAGCGCTGAGTCCGCGGCAGCAGCGCTTGGCCTGGACTTGCCCGACCTTATCGTTCTGGACTGGATGCTGCCTGGTCAATCTGGCCTGGAGTTTGCCCGAAGTCTGCGCAGGCACGCGAGGCATCGAGACATCCCGGTGATCCTGCTTACCGCCCGAGCACAGGAAGGCGACAAGTTGCAGGCCTTCGATATCGGGGCAGACGACTATGTCACCAAGCCATTCTCGCCAAGGGAACTGGTCGCACGGGTGCGCGCGCTACTGCGGCGCGCCGCCCCCGAAGCGGTCGAGTCGCCCCTGGAGTTCGCCGGACTGAGGCTTGAGCCGGAAACCCTCAGGGTTTTCTCAGCGGACGCACCCGTGGATTTGAGCCCCACCGAGTTTCGGCTGCTTCACTTCCTCATGCGCCATCCCGACCGGGTGCTTTCGCGCGCCACGCTGCTCGACAAGGTATGGGGCAACAACGTGTATATTGAAGAACGAACGGTCGATGTACACATCCGACGCCTGCGCTTGGCGCTTGCCCCGGGCGGTCACGACCGTCTGGTCGAAACCGTGCGCGGAGGCGGCTACCGCTTCCTGCCTCAGTAACTGCGATGGGTGCTGGTCGTGATCTGGATTCGTTCGATAGCATTTGCCCTGGTAGTGGTGGGGGCCGCTGCCTGGCTGCATCGCTATTTGTCGCCCGGCATCGCGTTCGGACTGATGGCGATCGCTTTCGTCGGCCTGACGCTTTATCACGCCAGTTTTTTATCCCGTCTCACCGCCTGGGCCGGTCTGCCGCGTAATCGTCCGCTGCCGATCGGTTGGGGGGTCTGGACACCGCTCATCGAGCGGCTGAATCGATTCATGCGTCAGCAGCAATCGACGCTCGGAGAAATCGGTTCAGAGCTGGAACGGATTCATTCAGCGGTTGATCGACTGCCTGACGGACTGGTGGTGCTGGATCGCTATGACCACGTCAGCTGGGCCAACCAGGCTGCACAGCGGCTGCATGGCATCTTTGGCTCCAGGCAGCCAATTCACCATTTCATCCGCGAGTCTGAGTTTTCCGAATTGCTTCAGCATCGGTCGGCAGACCGGTCCTCTCTGCGCGTGCAGATTCCCTCGCAGCCGGGGCGCATCTTTGAACTCCAACTGCATGCGGCCGACGCTGAGCACCGTCTGCTGATCACCCGGGATATCACCGATCAGGCGAGGCTCGACGCGATCCGCAGCGACTTTGTCGCTAACGTATCGCACGAGATCCGTACCCCCGCAACCGTAATCGCCGGCTTTGCCGAAACGCTGCTATCGATCGATGTCGATGAGGTCGCGCGGCGCGAATATCTGGGCGCCATCCTGCGGCAGAGTGAGACCATGGGCCGCCTGGTGGGCGATCTGCTGATGCTCGCTTCGCTCGAGCGTTCAGCCGATCGGCTGGACGAAGCGGCGATCGAGTTGCGCGCCCTGCTCGAATCTCTGGTGGCCGAGTCCCGTGCGCTCTCTGCCGGCCGCCACAGCGTCGAACTCGAGTTTGACGGGCCGATACGGCTGCTGGGGGTACCTGCCGAGATCGAAAGCGCTGTGCGCAATCTGCTCACCAATGCCGTTCGCTACACGCCCGAGGCGGGTAAAGTCGTTCTCGGCTGGAAAGTCCGCGATGACGAGGGCTGGCTGTCGGTTAGAGATACCGGTATCGGTATCGCTGCGGAGCATCTGCCCCGCATTACCGAACGTTTCTACCGGGTCGACCGGAGCCGCTCACGTGACACAGGCGGGACGGGTCTCGGGCTGGCGATCGTCAAGCGCATCGCCAACCGACACCACGCGTCGCTGCGGATCGACAGCGAGCCTGGCAAGGGTAGTACCTTTACCCTGCGCTTTCCCGCGCGGCGCCTCCTCGCCGAAGCACCTCCGGGCGATGCACCTGCTGCTGTCGACAGTCAGACCGACAACAGCGCGCAGTTATCGCTGCTCGAACCCGCAGATTCGCCGCTGGCCGGCGGCGCCGCCCCCTCACGCGGATAAGTCCGCTCTGCGGTCGCAGCAAACCGCTCGGGGC
>CAZZKA010000011.1:8980-26892 GCA_964654745.1 uncultured Bordetella sp.
GCTACGCTGTCGCGGCGAACCGCTCGGGGCGCTACGCTGTCGCGGCGAACCGCTCGGGGCGCTACGCTGTCGCGGCGAACCGCTCCAGGTGCCAATCCGGGTCGCCGAACGTCTGCGCGATCATCGTGAGGCGCTTGAACGTGTGTGCCACTTTCATCTCGAGCGTCATCCCCATCCCGCCGTGCAGCTGTACGGCCTCCTGCCCCACATGCCGCGCCGCCTCGGACACCTTGAACTTGGCCGCTGACACAGCATGCATGCGCTCCCTCGCACTCGCCTCGCCGCGTGCAGCCGCATCCACCCGGCCGCAGGCGAGCAGCATGATCGAGCGCGCCTGCTCGGCACTTACGAACATGTCGACCAGCCGGTGCTGAAGCGCCTGAAAACTGCCGATCGACACGCCAAACTGCTTACGGGTCTTGAGGTATTCGAGCGTCGCCATATTGGCTGATTTCATGGCGCCCACCGCTTCGGCGCAGTTCAACACCGTGGCAAAATCGAGCGCCTCGGCAATCGCATCATGCGCATGCCCCGGTTCGCCCAGAAGCGCCTCCGCACCGAGCCTGACACCCCGGAAGCTCAGATCTGCCGCCCGCCGGTTGTCCTGGGTACGAAGCGTCTGCATTGAAACGCCGGATGCCTGCGGATCGACCAGAAACAGAGATATCCCGGTCGCCTCATTCTCCGAACCCGCCGTGCGCGCCGACACCAGCAACGTGGTGGCAGAGGGTGCATCGGACACGAGCGATTTTTCACCATCCAGCACCCACCCGTTCCCATCGCGACGCGCACGCAAGGCAACGCCCGCCGAGTCATGCCGAGCTTGCGCTTCGGCATGCGCGAATGCCAGCCGAACGCTGCCGTCGGCTACGCCGCCAAGGAGCGATCGTTGCTGCGAGGCGTTGCCGCGTCGGGCGATCAGCCGCGCACCGAGCCCTACCGTCGACACATACGGCTCAAGCATCAGCGCTGACCCGAGCGTTTCCATGGTGGCCACGAGATCGAGCGCACCGCCGTCAAAGCCCCCGTACTCGGCGGGTAGCGCAATGGCCATGAGCCCGAGTTCGGCCATCTGATTCCATACCGCCGGGCTATAGCCTTCATCTGAGGCAATCACTCGCTTTCGCGACTCGAAATCGTAGTGTTGCTCTGCGAGCCTTGCTACGGAATCGGCTAGCAGTTGTTGCTCTTCGGAGTACTGAAAATTCATGGTCAGAGCCCCAGCGCCATCTTGGCAAAAATATTGCGCTGGATCTCATTGGATCCGGCATAGATCGAGGTCTTACGGAAGTTGAAATAGCGCGAGGCGGCCGAGGCCATGAATTCATCAAACCCCTCGTAGCGAATCGGGCGAAATGCCTGCGCCCGAGGCCCGACGGCCTGCATCATGAGCTCGGTGATCGCCTGCTGAATCTCGGTGCCACGGATTTTCAGCATGGACACTTCCGGACCGATCCGGCCGGTCTGACGCATCTCGTCAACGAAACGCATGTTCGTGATCTCCAGCGCCATCAGTTCGATCTCGATCCGAGCCAGCCGGTCGCGGAAACGCACATCCTCGAGCAGGGGCTTGCCACGCTGCAGCGTGCGCTCGGCAAGCTCGCGCAATCGGATCAGCTCGCGCTTGGACTGGCCGATACGCCCTGTATTGAGCCGCTCATGACCGAGCAGATATTTGGCAACCGTCCAACCCTGATTTTCTTCGTACACCAGGTTTTCTACGGGTACCCGTACATCATCAAAAAATACTTCATTCACCTCGTGCCCCTCGTCCAGAAGAATCAACGGGCGCACCGTAATTCCAGGCGTCTTCATGTCGATGAGCAGAAAGCTGATGCCTTCCTGACGCTTGGAGACCCCGCTGTCAGTACGAACCAGGCAAAAAATCCAATCGCCAAAATGCCCGAGCGTCGTCCAGATTTTCTGGCCGTTGACGACATACTCATCGCCCCGACGCTCGGCGCGCGTCTTGAGCGAGGCCAGATCCGATCCCGAGCCGGGTTCGGAATAGCCCTGGCACCAGAAGTCGTCGCCGTTATAGATGCGGGGAAGAAACCGTTTTTTTTGCGCCTCCGAACCAAACTTGAGGAGCACCTGCGCGCACATCGTGACGCCAAACGGCACGACGGGCGGCGAACCGGCGAGCGCACACTCTTCCTCAAAGATGTAGCGCTCGACCGCTGACCACCCGGTTCCTCCCCATTCCTTGGGCCAGGCAGGCGCTACCCAGCCTTTCTTGGCGAGCGTCCGATGCCAGCCCAGGATTTCATCCTTGGACAGTTCCTCATAATCGAGCACCTTGGTGCGAAGGTCCCCCGGGAGGCTTGACTCCAGCCAGGCTCGTACTTCGTCGCGAAACTTGAGTTCCGCCCCGGAAAAATTCAGGTCCATGCTCGTCTCCCACTGCGTCGCAGCAGCGCTTTGCTCAGCCTTGAAGTGTACTGCGGCATCACCGCCGGATGGGCCAGACGGTTACAATTACCAATTCCCGCCAACGTCCTGAAACATCATGATCCTCGTCACCGGCGGCGCCGGATTCATCGGCTCCAACTTCGTCCTCGACTGGCTGGCAAATGTCGATGAGCCCGTGCTGGTGCTCGACTGCCTGAGCTACGCCGGCAATCTGGGCAATCTGCGAAGCCTCCAGGGCCATCCCGGATTCGAGTTCGTACGCGGCGACATTGCCGACCGGGCGTTGATCGACAGCCTGCTTGCCCGAGCCCAGCCGCGCGCGCTCATTCACTTCGCAGCCGAAAGCCATGTCGATCGGTCGATTCATGGACCCGCCGCCTTCATCCGCACCAACATCGAAGGCACTTTCACGCTCCTTGAGGCCACCCGGGCGTGGTGGGGTTCACTCGCCCCCGAGCAGCGCTCAGCCTTTCGTTTTCTTCATGTCTCGACCGATGAGGTCTATGGCACGCTTGGGCCGGGTGATCCCGCCTTTTGTGAAACCACGCCCTTCGCGCCCAACAGTCCCTATGCGGCATCCAAGGCGGCCTCCGATCATCTGGTGCGTGCCTGGCATCACACCTACGGCTTACCGGTCATCACCACCAACTGTTCGAACAACTACGGCCCGTACCAGTTTCCTGAAAAACTGATTCCGCTGATGATCGTCAATGCGCTGGCTGGCAAGCCTCTGCCCGTGTACGGCGACGGCCGACAGATCCGCGACTGGCTCTATGTTGGCGATCATTGCACGGCGATCCGCCTGGTGCTCGAGCGCGGGCGGCTTGGCGAGACCTACAATATCGGCGGGCACAATGAGCAGGCCAATATCGACATCGTGCAGCACGTCTGTACGCTTCTGGATGCCCGCAGACCCGACCCTGCCGGTCCACGCAACCGGCTGATCACCTATGTGGCTGACCGCCCGGGCCACGACCGGCGCTACGCGATCGATGCCCGTAAGATTGAACGCGAACTCGGCTGGCGGCCCGCCGAGACCTTCGCCTCCGGCATTGCGCGAACGATCGATTGGTATCTGGCCCATGCCGACTGGATCGCGGGTGTACAGAGCGGCGCGTATCGCGACTGGATCGATACCCAATACGGCAGCCGCAAGAGCGCCTGACAAACTCCGGTCTGCGAGACGTCATGACTTCATTGCCCAGATCCGCCCTATCCCGCCGCGGCATCATTCTCGCCGGCGGCTCGGGCACCCGGCTTCACCCGCTCACGCTTGCAGTCTCCAAACAGCTGATGCCGGTGTATGACAAGCCGATGGTTTATTACCCGCTGAGTGTGCTGATGCTTGCGGGTATTCGCGAGATCCTGATCATCTCCACGCCGCATGACCTCCCCGGTTTCCGCAGACTCTTGGGCGACGGCCACGCCTGGGGGCTCGAGCTTTCCTATGCCGAGCAACCCCGGCCCGAGGGCCTCGCACAGGCCTTCCACATCGGCGCGGACTTTGTGGGCGACGGCCCGTCAGCCCTGGTTTTAGGTGACAACCTGTTCCACGGCCACGATCTGATGCGCAGGCTCGACGCCGCTGATCAGCGGGAGCACGGCGCTTCGGTCTTTGCCTACCCCGTCGTCGATCCCGAACGCTACGGCGTGGTGGAGTTCGACCCGGAGGGTCGTGCCATCTCGATCGAGGAAAAGCCCGCCCGGCCGCGCAGCCGCTACGCCGTGACCGGGCTTTATTTTTACGATACTCAGGTCGTTGATTTTGCCCGCTCGCTCAGACCCTCGGCCCGCGGTGAGCTTGAGATCACCGATCTCAACCGCATCTACCTGGAGCGAGGCCAGCTCGATGTGCAGGTTCTGGGACGAGGCGATGCCTGGCTCGACACCGGAACCCATGATTCGCTGATCGAAGCTGCCCAGTTCATCCAAACTCTGGAAAAACGCCAGGGTCTCAAGGTCGCCTGCCCGGAAGAAATCGCCTGGCGAAAGGGGTGGATCGACGATGCCGCACTGCGCGCTTTGGCGAAGCCCCTTGCCAAGAGTGGTTACGGCGCCTACCTCGAGCGATTGCTCGAGCAGCGCGTGTACTGACCCCCGCGATGCAAGTCCGCGCGTCGACCCGGCTCCCCGATGTGCTCCTGATCGAGCCCAAAGTGTTTGGTGATGCGCGGGGTTTCTTTTTCGAAAGCTTCAACTCAAAACGCTTTCATGAACTCACGGGTCTCACACCCGAGTTCGTGCAGGACAATCACTCCCGCTCGGCGCATGGTGTCCTGCGCGGCCTGCACTATCAGATTCGTCAGCCCCAGGGCAAGCTGGTGCGCGTGGTCCGCGGCCGCGTGTTTGACGTGGCGGTAGACCTGCGCCGTTCTTCACCCACTTTTGGTCTGTGGGATGGCTGGGAATTAACTGAAGATAATCATCTTCAGGTGTGGATTCCACCGGGCTTTGGCCACGGGTTCCTGGTGCTTTCCGATTCAGCGGAATTTCTCTATAAGACCACCGACTATTACGCGCCCGAGCATGAGCGCTGCCTGATCTGGAATGATCCCTCCGTCGCGGTGCAGTGGCCGATCGAGGGGATCACGCCGGCGCTCTCGCAAAAGGATCAACGCGGTCTTGCTCTTCCCCAGTGCGAATGCTTTGCCTGAGAGCGCAGTGACTGCCCGACCCCTAAAGCTGCTCGTTCTGGGATGCGCCGGGCAGGTGGGATGGGAACTCGTGCGCAGTCTCCAGCCGCTTGGTCAAGTGCTCGCGCTCGACCGCTCCGGCGCAGATCTGGACCATCCCGGCGCGCTCGAAGCCTTGGTCCAAAGCGAAGCTCCGGCAGCGGTCATCAATGCGGCCGCCTACACTGCGGTCGATCAGGCCGAGGCCGATCGGGCGCGCGCTCTTCGCATTAACGGCGAAGCGCCAGGGGCCTTGGCGAAAGCCTCGCGCCGGGTCGGCGCACTCCTGGTCCACTATTCCACCGACTATGTGTTCCCGGGCGACGGGCAGTCGCGCTGGCAGCCCGACGATCCGGTCGCACCGATCAACGCCTATGGCCAGACCAAGCTCGCTGGCGAGCGCGCGATCGCAGCCGAGAGGGCCGACGCACTCGTGTTTCGGACGAGCTGGGTCTATGCCTCGCGCGGCCGCAATTTCCTCCTCACCATGCTGCGCCTGGGCGCTGAGCGTGAAACGCTGCGGGTGGTGGCCGATCAGATCGGCGCGCCCACCTCAGCGCGACTGATTGCCGACGCCACCGCGCAGGCGCTCAGGCACGCGCTAGCTGAGCGCGCGCGCGGCGACTTTACGAGTGCCACGCATCATCTTTGCGCAGGCGGTGAGACCAGCTGGCATGGCTTTGCCAAAGCGATCTTCGAGCGCTGGAGAGCGGCCGCGCCCGCAGCATCGCTTGCGGTAAAGTCCATCGAAGCCATCGCAAGTAGCGACTACCCCACCCCGGCACGGCGACCGCTCAACTCGCGGCTGGACTGCTCGGGCTTTGAAGCGCGCTTCGGTCTATTGCTCCCGCCGTGGCAGGCGGGGCTCGATCTGGTGCTCGCGGAGCTCGCCGCGACGCGAGCAGCCGGCGGATCCTAACGTCCCTTGAACTCGGGCTGACGCTTCTCAGCAAAGGCGCGCGTTGCAGAGGCGTGGTCCTCGGTGCTCATGCAGCGCGCCTGACGCAGGGCCTCGATATCGAGGCTCGCTGAGAGCGGGTTGGATGCGCAGGCATTGATGATCTGCTTGATATGGGCAAATGCGACCGTCGGCCCAGCGGCCAGCTCGGCCACCACGGCTCCCGCCGCCGCTGCAAAGTCCTCGGCCGGAAATACGCGGGTGAGCAGGCCGAGCGCGTGGGCCTCGCCTGCACTCAATACCGGCGCAAACATCATCAGCTCGCGGGCTTTGCCCGAGCCGAGGATTCGCGTCATGAACCAGTTCACACCAAAATCACCAGCGAGTCCCACCCGCGCGAATGCTGTGGTGAGCTTGGCGTCGCTACTGGCCAGTCGAAAATCACAGGCGAGCGCAAGTCCCAGCCCTGCGCCTGCCACCGGCCCGGGAATCAACGCAATCGTGGGCTTACTCATTTCGTGCAAGAGTCTGACCGATTCGGCACGATCCCGAAGGCTGTCTGCGCGTTCTTCGATAGTACGGTTGGCGTCCCGCCCGGCAGCCATCGCCTTGACATCACCCCCCGCGCAAAAGGCTTTCCCGGTTCCGGTGAGGACCACGGCGCGCACGGAGGCATCGCTCGCGGCCTCCCGCAGCATGTCGCACAGCTGGGCCGCCATCGGTATGGTGAGCGCGTTGCGCGATTCCGGGTTATCCAGAGTGAGCGTCACCACGCCCTCGATGCGGTTGCGTAATACCTGTCCGGTCATGATGAACCCCGAAGTGATGCAACACCGATCATTACACGAAGTGGCCTGCCCCGCAGTTTGCGACGCGCCGGCTGGCGCGCAAAACGCCGGTACGAGCCTCAGTCGACAATGAAAAGCCTTGCACCGCTCGCGGTCTGCGAGCGGTGCGGCTCAGCGCCGTCGGCTACCTGATAACTCATACCGGGCCTGAGGACGAACCTGCGGCCGTCCTCGAGTTCCGTGACGAGTTCGCCCTCCATGCAGAGGAGGATATGCCCCTTGCTGCACCAGTGATCGGCGAGATAGCCCGGGGAATAATCCACCATGCGCACCCGAATAGCGCCGAACTGCCGGGTGCGCCACTGCGCATAGCCGGACTCGCCGGGGTGAATCGTGGGTTCGACTGCAGACCAATCGGTAGTGCCGAAAGCGATGTCGTGCATCTGCATGAACATAACTCCTTGAGACAGGCGCGAGGCATGGCGCGCAGGATCTTGGTACCCTCAGCGGATTGAGATTGCCACGCGGCAAGCATAACGCGAGTGCCATGACTGTCGAACCCTGGTTCTGGATAGTGTTTACGATCGCCGCGGCCGCAGCGCAGAGCGCCCGAAACGCCATGCAGCGCGAGCTCACTGCGGTGCTTGGCACGGCAGGCGCAACACAGGTGCGCTTTTTCTATGGGCTGCCATTCGGCCTCGTTTTCCTGGGCGCGGCGCTAGCCGCCACTGGCGAGCCGGTCCCGCAGTTCAACATGCTGTCCGTTCTGTGGACTGCGGTCGGCGCGCTCGCGCAGGCTGTGGCCACCGCGCTGATGCTCGCTGCCATGCGGGAAAAATCGTTTGTTGTAACCACTGCGCTCATCAAGTCTGAACCCGTCTGGGTGGCGCTGATGGGAATCGCGCTGTTGGGCGAAACCCTGGGGCTGTCGCTCGCATCGGGGATTATGGTGGCCACCGCCGGCGTCCTCTGGCTATCTTGGCCGGCCGCCGGCGCCGCATGGTCAATCAAGCCAGTGCTCCACGGACTCGCCTCGGCGGCTAGCTTTGCCGCCTCGGCGGTAGCATTCAAGGCAGCGTTTATTGCCCTGCCCGGCGAGCCAGGCTTTATCGTCGCCGCCACCTCGGTCATGGTCTTGAGTCTCGCGATGCAGGTGGCGATGCTGCTCGCCTGGATGCTCGCCGCCAATCGCGAGTTGATCGGGGCAATGCTGCGCGTCTGGCGGCCCTCGCTTGCGACCGGCTTGCTCGCAGCCTCCGGCTCGCAGTTTTGGTTCCTCGCCTTTGCGATCGAGTCACCGGCAAAGATTCGCACACTCGGCCTGATCGAGATTATTTTCGCGCAGATTATTTCTCGCCGAATCTTCAGCCAGAAACAAAGCGGCCGCGAGGTGATCGGCATGATCCTGCTGCTGCTGGGAGTGGTGCTCGTATTGAGGCAGTAGGCGCAGGCCGCGGCTGGGCTTGCAAGCCCAGCCCTTCTCGTCCCGCTCGCGCAGTCCGCAGGGACTGCGCTCTCCGTCCCCACCGCTTGCGCGGTGGTGCCGGAGGCGGGACTCGAACCCGCACACTCTTTCGAGTACCGGATTTTGAGTCCGGCGCGTCTACCAGTTCCACCACTCCGGCTAGGAAAGGGGCGTGCGAATTATGGCATAGCGTCCCTGGCGCCAAACCGCGGGCCCGTCCGCGCGATTTATCCGGGACCTGCAAACCGTGTCTCTTCTCAAACCCTTTTACTTGCATCAGACTCGGGGGCGGATCAACCTCCCCCCGCAACACCGCGCAACATCCGCACGATGCAATCCGCCTATCTTTCAAGTGAGGCCTCGCCATGGCTGTCACTGCCGCTGGCCCGAACGCTAATCTCCTGAGCAAGATCTCCTTTGCACACGGAAAAGCGAATATTGACACCCTGTCCAAGGAACAGGCCAACGAGCTTCTGACCGTCCTTGCCCGGGACAGCCTTACCTCGGGCGGAAACATCAAATCGGGTTATTTCAGAGTGTTAACCGATAAAAATGGCCACATCACCGAAATCGGCCGTAGCTCCGTGCGCTCGAAAGGGCGTGCCGCAGCCACGGATCTGATCAAGGCCCTGACCGAGAAGGCTTGCGGGGCAGACTCCGCCGCGATGGACGCACTCAACGCTTACCTCGACAAGTCTGGTCAAAAGGTCGGCTCCAAGAGCCTGGTCAAACTCGTTGGAGCGCGTGCTGCGCAGGCAGAGGGTTCTCCTCAGGCCGGCGCGCTGTTGGAGGATTCCAGCCCGCTCGTCGAGAACGAGCGGGGCGACGCGCTCGCGAGGTATATGCAGCGCATCGGGGGTAGGTTAAACGACGATTCCACCGGCAGGCTGCGACTCCACGGCGGCCAGGGCCGATCATCCGCTCAGCCGTCGGCCAACCCGCGAACGAGCAGTGCAGAGGGCGAGGACGGCAACCCCATCTCGGAATCGTCTGCTCCACTCGCAGCCCGCATGTTGGCGATTATCAAGGAAATACCCGCCCCCGAGCCAGATTTTGATGAGATTCACAAGGAGTATGTAGACGCATGGAAGTCGACAGGTAGCGAGAGCCACCTCGAGCCGCGGGAAGCTTTGCCCGAATGGTGCCGTGAGTTGAAATTTCCAATCAACCTCCTTGCGATTAAAGATCTTCACCGCTCCCTTGTTGAGTACGAACCGGGAAAACTGCGGTATGTGATGCGGGATCATGATGACGACAATCCTGACTCAAAAAAAATTAGCCAAAACAATCAAGATAAAGCCATCGCGCTCAACAGCTTCATGGAGGAATGGCAAACCGCACTCGGTGAACGCGAAGCGCAAAACCTCTCGCGTAATCTGACGAGGTTCGCGAGTCAGGCGTCGTTTATGATTTTTTTAACGCGACAGCAACGCATTCAAACAGTGGTGAGCCAACATCCTCTCGACGGAGCCGAGTTTTGGCTTTCTTACCCAAATTTTTCGGCTCCGATAAGCTTTGCCGTCGAGAGCCTAGACGACGGGAAAAACCTGCTTTTCACGTTCAGAAACGATTCGGATCCGGTTGTGGCTAAGCGCTCAGGCGGCCTTGATGAGACCACAGTCGTGCCGCTCAGTCAGGTTTGGAAATCGGGAGTGAGCTTTACCGTGCCCGTGGACGCGTTGACGCGCGAAGATTTCGATCCTTCGTGCCTCAAAATCGTATCCGCGAGTTGGGGATTGACAGACCCGGACTAGCCGGTTTTTACGGGGGTCTCCCCTTCATCGGCCCGCGACACAAGACTTGCCGGAAACCGCTTTGACTATTCACTCGCACAAACGGGCATCACCAGCCTGCTCGGCAGAGTTTCCGTTGACCCGGGGCCGGTCAACCTGGGCGAGCTCTCCAAGGCTGCGGGGGTAAGGCTCAGCTGAACTCTGTTATGCGTCTTTCCGATTTCGACTTTCATCTTCCCAACGAACTGATCGCGCGCGAGCCGGCTCCCTCGCGGAGCGCCTCGCGTCTGCTCGTGCCTCGCGACGAGCTCGCCCTGGATGATCGCCGCTTCACGGACTTGCCCGCGCTGCTCTGTCCTGGCGATCTGATGGTGTTCAATGATTCAAAAGTAATCCGAGCACGCCTTCGCGGGCGCAAGGCAAGCGGCGGCGCGGTCGAGGCCCTGATCGAGCGGATCCAGGGCGAGCGCGAAGCAATCGCTCAGCTTCGGATGAGCAAGCCCGCGCGCGCAGGCACCCTGCTGCAGTGGCGCGACTCCGGCGCTGAGGTCTTGAGCCGGGAAGGCGAGTTCTGGCGACTGCGCTTCGACCAACCGGTGCTCGGGGTGCTTGAAAACGAGGGCGAACTGCCGCTGCCACCCTACATCGACCGGGCGCCGCGTCAGGACGACGAAGCGCGCTACCAGACCGCCTATGCGCGCGCCCCTGGCTCAGTCGCTGCTCCGACGGCGGGCCTGCATTTCGACGAGTCGGCGATGGTAGCGCTCGAGGCGCGCGGCATTCAGCGGGCTTTTGTCACGCTCCATGTGGGCGCCGGCACATTCCAGCCGGTACGCGTCGACGACATTGCACAGCACCGCATGCACAGCGAGCGCTATCAGGTATCCGAGGCCGTCGCTCAGGCGATTCGCGACACCCGTGCCCGCGGCGGCCGGGTTGTGGCGGTGGGCACCACCTCGCTTCGCACGCTCGAATCGGCGGCAGCCGCCGGCGATGCGGGCTGTGTCCATCCCGGAAGCGGCGATACCGATCTTTTTATCACGCCCGGTTTTCGCTTTCGGGTGGTGGACGCGCTCGTGACCAACTTTCACCTGCCGCGCTCGACGCTGCTCATGCTGGTAAGCGCGTTTGCCGGCTCGGCATTGATCCGGGCAGCATATGCGCATGCCGTCAAGCAGCAATATCGTTTCTTCAGCTACGGCGACGCGATGCTCCTGCACCGCGCACGCGCTTCCGATCACCGATAATCACGACATGCTCGATTTTCAGCTTATCGCTCGCGACGGTCGCGCCCGGGTCGGCCGCATGCGACTCAACCACGGCGTCGTCGACACACCGATCTTCATGCCGGTCGGGACCTATGGCGCAGTCAAGGCTATGTCGCCTAGAGAACTGCGCGAGGTCGGAGCGCAGATCATCCTCGGCAACACCTTTCATCTATGGCTGCGCCCCGGCACAGACATCCTCACCAAGCTTGGTGGGCTGCACGGCTTCAACGGCTGGGACGGCCCGATCCTCACCGACTCGGGCGGATTTCAAGTCTGGAGTCTGGGCAAGCTTCGTCGCATCAGCGAAGAAGGGGTGCGATTTGCCTCTCCGGTCAATGGCGACCGGCTGATGCTCACGCCAGAGGAGTCGATGCGCATTCAGCGTGCGCTCAACTCCGACATTGTGATGGTGTTCGATGAATGTACGCCTTATGAGACCGCAGGTGTGCCGACCACCTGCGATGACGCAGCCGATTCGATGCGGCTGTCGCTTCGCTGGGCGCGGCGCTCACGCGATGAGTTTGATCGCCTCGGCAACCCCAACGCACTCTTTGGCATCGTGCAGGGTGGTATGCACACCGAACTGCGCGAGGAGTCGCTAGCGGGTCTGGCCGAAATCGGCTTTCACGGCTATGCCATTGGTGGCCTCTCGGTGGGTGAACCCAAAGAAGAAATGCTCCGTATTCTCGAGCACACCGCCCCCCTCCTGCCCGAGCAAAGGCCACGTTATCTGATGGGGGTCGGCACGCCGGAAGACCTTATTGCCGGCGTGGCTGCCGGGATTGATATGTTTGACTGCGTGATGCCGACCCGGAACGCCCGTAACGGCTGGCTTTTCACCCGCCAGGGGGATCTGCGTCTACGTAATGCGCGCTATCGCGACGACCCTCGCCCGATCGACCCGAGCTGCCGTTGCCATGCGTGCTCCCATTTCTCGAGGGCCTACGTTCACCATCTGCAGAAGGTCAACGAAATCCTCGGTGCCCGGCTGGCCACGATCCACAACCTGTATTTTTATCTAGCGATCATGGCCGAAATGCGCGAGGCGATCGGCGCGGGACGGTTTGAGGCCTGGCGCGCCGACTTCGCGCGCGAGCGCTCCACGGGCGTGGACTAGGCGGCCGGCTCGGCCGGCTATAATGCTAGGTTTGCCAGAAGGAGAATTTCCGTGCTGATTTCAACAGCTTACGCGCAGTCTGCAGGCGGCTCGGCAGAGAGTCAGCTAGTCGGCTTTCTGCCGATCATCCTGATGTTTGTCGTGCTGTACTTCCTGATGATCCGTCCTCAGATGAAGCGCAACAAGGAACACCGCGCGATGATGGGTTCGCTCAAGAAGGGCGACGAGGTCATCACCGCGGGCGGCATGGTGGGGCGCATCACCAAGGTGAGCGAGTCCTACGTCACGATTGAAATCGCCCAGCTGCCCGAGACCAAGCCGGGGCAGGAACCGCAGCCGGTCGAAGTCAGTTTTCAAAAAAATGCCGTGCAGACGCTGCTTCCGAACGGAACGATCAAAGCGATCTGAGGCAGTACCTGACCTCCCCGCCGGCGTAGCCACAACGAGACAGGACTATGAACCGCTATCCGATCTGGAAGTATCTGGCGATGGCGATCTCGCTAGCGCTCGGACTTCTCTACACCCTGCCTAATTTTTTCGGCGAGGCGCCCGCGGTCCAGGTCTCGAGCGGCAAGGCCACCATCAAGATCGATGCATCGATGATGGGGCGAGTCGAGGCCGTCCTGAAGCGCGCGAACATCGACAACACCGGACTCTTTTTCGATGGCAACTCCGTCAAGGTCAGGGTGCGCGACAACGATACGCAACTCAAGGCCAAAGATGCGTTGGTCGCCGAGCTCAATCCGGATGCAGCCGATCCGAGCTATGTCGTCGCGCTGAACCTGCTGTCGAGTTCGCCCTCATGGCTTACCAGCCTCAAAGCCTTGCCCATGTATCTCGGGCTGGATCTGCGCGGCGGCGTACATTTTCTGCTTCAGGTCGACATGAAGCAGGCGGTAAGCAAGCGGCTTGACGCGACCGTAGGCGATATGCGCACCCAATTACGGGAAAAAAATCTGCGCCACGCCGGTATCGTGCGCTCTGGTGACTCGATAGAAATCCGGTTCCGCGATGCGGACACCCGCGCGCGTTCACTCACCTACTTACGCGATACCCAGGCCGACTTTGTATTTACCGAGAGCGGTGATGGCAGCGACCTGCGGCTCAACGCGAGCTTCAAGCCTGAGGCGGCGCGGCGCGTTCAGGAATCCGCCCTCAAGCAAAATATCTCCACGCTGTCCAACCGTATCAACGAGCTGGGGGTCGCTGAGCCGGTGATCCAGCAGCAGGGGCTTGACCGGGTGGTGGTCCAGTTGCCGGGCGTTCAGGATACGGCGAAGGCCAAGGACATCCTGGGACGGACTGCGACCCTGGAGGTTAGGATGGTCTGCGAGTCGCCCGACGAGCAGGCGTCGTTTGCCGCCGGCACCGTCCCTCTCGGCTGCGAGCGCTACGCTGAGCGCGACGGACGCCCCATCCTGATCCGACGCCAGGTCGTTCTGACCGGGGACAACCTCAACGACGCCCAGGCTGGATTCGACAATCAGACCCAAGAGCCTGCAGTTCACCTCACGCTGGACGCCAAGGGCGCGCGCATCTTTCGCGACGTGACCCGCGAGAACGTCGGCAAGCGCATGGCGATCCTGCTCATTGAAAAGGGTAAGGGCGAGGTCGTGACCGCACCCGTGATCCGCGGTGAGATCGGCGGCGGCCGGGTGCAGATTTCAGGTCGCATGAGCACAACCGAGGCGAACGACGTCGCGCTGCTGCTTCGCGCGGGCTCGCTCGCCGCGCCGATGGAGATCATCGAGGAACGAACGATCGGCCCCAGTTTGGGCGCCGAGAACATCGAGAAGGGTTTCCTGTCGACGGTATGGGGCTTTGCCGCGATCGCTGTCTTCATGTCCGCCTACTACCTTCTGTTTGGACTGTTTTCCACACTCGCGCTTGCGCTCAACCTGCTGCTCCTGGTTGCGCTGCTGTCCTTGCTGCAGGCGACGCTGACGCTGCCCGGTATCGCAGCGATTGCACTTACCCTCGGTATGGCGATCGATGCCAATGTACTGATTAACGAACGAATCCGGGAGGAACTGCGCAACGGCGCCACCCCTCAAGCGGCAATCGTCGCGGGCTACGAGCGTGCCTGGGGAACCATCCTTGACTCCAACATCACCACGTTGATCGCTGGCATAGCACTACTTGCCTTCGGGTCGGGCGCGGTTCGCGGGTTTGCCGTGGTGCACTGCCTGGGCATCCTCACCTCGATGTTTTCAGCGGTATTTTTCTCACGGGGACTGGTCAACCTCTGGTACGGCCGACGCAAACGCGTTGCGGGCCTTTCCATCGGACAGATCTGGAAACCCGATAACGCTGCGCCCGCCGGGCGTGCCTGACAACGGATTCGGCGAAGAGAGAACCCCAAATGGAATTTTTCCGCATCCGTCGCGACATTCCTTTCATGCGCCATGCGCTGGTGTTCAACATCGTTTCGGTGCTCACTTTTGTCGCAGCGGTAGGGTTTCTTGCTGTCAGAGGTCTGAACTTCTCCATCGAATTCACCGGCGGCACGGTAATGGAGGTGTCGTATCCCAAGGCGGCCAACCTCGAGTCGATCCGCGACACCGTGACCGCTCTCGGCTACGCCGACTCACAGGTACAGAACTTTGGCACCTCGCGCGACGTGATGATCCGCCTGCCGCTCAAGGATGGATCAGGTGCTGCAGCCGCGCGACAGAGCGAGCAGGTGATGGCCGCCCTCAAGGCTAGGGACGGGACGGTTGAACTGCGCCGTGTCGAATTCGTCGGGCCTCAGGTTGGGCGGGAGCTGTTTACCGACGGCGCGCTCGCGCTGTTGGTCGTCGTACTGGGCATCATGATCTATCTCGCCTTTCGATTCGAATGGAAGTTCTCCGTCGCTGCGATCGTGGCCAACCTGCATGACGTTGTGATCATCCTCGGTTTTTTCGCCGCTTTTCAGTGGGAATTTTCGCTCTCGGTGCTGGCGGCTGTGCTCGCCGTACTCGGCTACTCCGTCAACGAGTCGGTGGTGATCTTCGACAGAATCCGCGAAAACTTCCGCAAGATGCGCAAGGCGAGTACGGTCGATGTGATCGACAACGCGATCACCTCGACGATTTCGCGAACCATCATCACTCATGGCTCAACCCAGATCATGGTGCTGTCGATGCTGATCTTCGGCGGCCCGACCCTGCACTACTTTGCGCTTGCCCTGACAATCGGCATTCTGTTCGGCATCTACTCATCGGTATTCGTTGCCGCAGCCATTGCCATGTGGCTGGGCGTGAGCCGTGAGGACCTCGTTAAGCCGCAGAAAAAGAAAGGCGAGGAGGGCGAGCCAGAGCTCCCCTGAGCCAGCAGGCCCGCGAACAGATGGATGCAGCGCTCTGGATCTTCGCCGGTCTTCTCGTCCTCGCCGGCATGGCGGGTACGGTGCTTCCTGCGTTACCGGGGCCGCCCCTTGTGCTGCTCGGTATCCTGCTTGCCGCCTGGATCGATCGTTTCGCCAGAATCCCGGGATACATCTGCGCGATCGTCTCGGTGCTCGCTCTGGTTGCGATGGCCGTCGATTGGATCGCAGGCGCCATGGGTGCGAAAAAAATGGGGGCCTCGCGGCTTGCCATCATCGGCGCGACAGTGGGCGCGATTTTCGGCGTGCTTTCCGGCTTTTGGGGCTTGCTTTTCATGCCGCTTCTGGGAGCCGCAGCCGGTGAATTTATCGCACGGCAGGACCTGCTTAGAGCGGGTCAGGTCGGGCTCGCGACCTGGCTCGGCATGCTGCTCGGCACAGTGGCCAAGCTCGCCATCGTCGCGATGATGCTAGGCATTGCCGCCGGCGCCTTGATCCTGTCGCGCTAACGCTTGCAAGGGTGTCGATGAAACGCGCATCGCCCTCGCGCGTGTTCTCAAGAGGCTTCACTGATGAGCAATACGCCAACGCCGTCTGAGCGGCTTCGGGTCTGGGACCTGCCGACCCGGCTCTTTCACTGGCTTCTGGTGGGCTGTATTCTCGGCTCAATCATCACGATCAAGGCGGGCGAGACCGGCTGGCATTTTCGATTTGGCTACGCGATTCTCTGCCTGCTGCTCTTTAGGATCATCTGGGGCTTCGCAGGCCCGCGCTACGCACGTTTTTCAAGCTTTCCGCCCCGGCTGCGGGCAGCGTGGCAAAGCCTTCGCGGTGCGCCCGATACCAGTCCCGGTCACAATCCCGCCGGGGCCCTGTCGGTCTACGCGCTCCTGGCGAGTTGTTTCCTGCAGGTCGCAACCGGGCTTTTCGCCAACGACGGCATCATTTGGGACGGCCCGCTCAGAAAGTGGGTGAGCGGAAGCACGAGCGATCTGATCACTGCGATACATCTTGCGAACCGTTTCGTTCTGATCGCGCTGATCGTGCTTCATGTTAGCGCGATCCTCTGGTATCGGGTGGCGCGCGGCAAACGTCTCACCTCCGCCATGATTACCGGGGACGCAATTGCGGATCAACCCGAGGCAGAGCCGTCCCGGGATGACGCTGCACTGCGCATTAAGGCGCTTATTATCGCGACGCTAAGCGCAACCGCGGTTTGGCTGCTGGTGCGCTAGGCCGGCGCGCAATCGCGCCGGCAGCACGATGTCAACGAACTTCGCGAAACTGCTCGTGGCAATTGCGGCAGGCGCGCGAGGTCGCACCAACCTGCCCCTTCAAACCATCGAGCGTTGCCACCGCGTCGGGCAGCTTGGCGGTCTGCGCCTTGAGCTCGGTCTGGAACTTCGAAAAATTGGCTGCGTCCTTCCAGGGGTCGCCCTTGACCTTGGCCGCGCCGGAGTTGGACCCGGGCGGGAAAGCGTCCCAGGGCAATTGACTCACCAGGGCAACGACATCGGCTGAGGCCTTCGCCGCGGCAGCGTCGAACGGAACATCGCCGCGCGCCATCGCGCCGAGTCGTCCCATATGCGTTGTCATCAGCGTAAAGGCGGACTGGCGGTATTTAATCGCGTCCTCAGCTTTGGAGAACTGAGCGGAGGCTGGCGAAGTGGTTGCTAATGCCGCCGCGGCGATCAGCGCGGCTCCGATGACAGTGTGTTTCATGGACATGAGTCTCCTGGAAGAATTGGGCAAAGGCTGGTAGGCCGGCGCACAACGCCGCCGGGCGTGCGCCGCGTTTGGCTGCAGTGTCCGATCACTCTAGCAGGCGCAGCCGCGGCGGGGTCCGAAGCCCCGCACCGCTGATCGGGCTCCCGAGGCGATCGGCGTTTACACGTTCTGAGAAAGGCCGCGAAGGCGGCTACCCGCTAAGGGGCGGAAACCCGATATCGCCAGCGGTGATCGGCCTGCCTACACCCGGCGCGCGAGCGCGGCCGCTTGACCGATGTAGCCCGCCGGCGTCAGCGCCCGCAGCCGCGCACGCGCCGTCTCGGGAATATCCAGAGAGTCGATCAGGGCCGCGAGCTCTGCCGCGCTGATCGAGCGGCCCCGGGTAAGCGCCTTTAATTTTTCGTAGGGATTGGCCACGCCGTAACGGCGCATCACCGTCTGGATGGCTTCGGCAAGGACCTCCTGGTTGGCTGCGAGATCGCTCGCAAGCCGGCCACCGCGCTGGCGGCGGCCGGGTGGACGGC
>CAZZKA010000012.1:0-26392 GCA_964654745.1 uncultured Bordetella sp.
CGGGCGTTTGCCGCTGCGCTTGTCTCCGGATACTTCTCGATGAGTTGCTCGAGCGTGCGCCGGGCTGCGCGACGATCGTTCAATTCGATCTGCGTGAAGGCAAGATTCAACATGGCATCCGGTGCGCGCGGGCTGTCCGCGTGCCGCTGTGCAACTGCGTTGAGCGTTTCAGCTGCCGCCTTGTAGTCTTTTAATGCAAACTGAGTGCTTCCGAGCCAGTAGAGGGCTGATGCCGTGTAGGGGCTGCCCGGACTATTCATGACAAAGTTTTGGAAGGACGACTGCGCTGCCCGGAAGTCCTTGGCGCCAAAGAGTGCGAGCGCCGCTTCGAAGCGCCGACGCTCGGCAGGATCGACATTTTGGCTTTTGCCATCGATCTCCACGGCAACCGGTTCGAATTGCCGCAGTCGCGAGTCAAAATCGCCGCGCTGATCACGCAGCTGGCGCTGCGTATTGGCGAGTTCGTTGGTCTGTTCTTCGAGGGCTCCGCGCAGTTTGGCAATCTCCTCGCGCATCGCTTCAATCTGTCCCTGCAGGGTAAGTTGCCCGCGCGATGACGACTCGAGTCGATCAAGCCTCGCCATCATCTGATCGAGCCTTGCACCGTAGTCGGCGGTCATGCGATCGATCCGCGCCCGCTCCGCCAGGATCGCCTTGCGGGCCTGATCGTCTTCAAATATCGCATGGCTCGCCGTCGGAATCAGGCACAGCGCGCCTGCGAACAATGCGCTGGTGAGGCCGGCTCGTTTCATGGCAGCTCCAAAAATATTCGGGGCACGCGCACGCGCCGGCACAAGCGCAGGCAGCCGGCGCAGTCCGTGCGCGATTACTGGTAGGCGATATCGGCCCGGCGGTTTTCAGCGAGTGCAGCTTCGTCGGTGCCGCTGTTGCGGGGACGCTCTTCGCCGAAACTCACGGCCTCCATCTGATTCTCGGCCACGCCCAGCGTGACAAGCGCGCGCCTCACGGCATCGGCACGCTTTTGACCCAGAGCGATGTTGTACTCGCGGCTGCCGCGCTCATCTGTGTTGCCCTGGAGAACGATCTTGCGGGTGGGATTGGAGATCAGAAATTTTGCGTGCGCCTCGAGCACCGATCGGAATTCGTCCCGGATCACAAAGCTGTCAAATTCGAAGAAAATGCTGCGCTTTGACAGCGGATTGTTCGGGTCATTGAACGGGTCGCGGGAAGGATCATTGCCGACATCGAGCGGTCTCACCGACCGGTCGCCCAGCCCCGCCGAGGCTGCGCCACTGCCCGCGCCATCGCCCCGGGATTCGATCGGCGCGCCCTTGTCTTCCAGCGGCGTGCTGGTACTGCAGGCCGCCAGTACGGCGACCATCGACAGAGCGGCTGCGGTTCGGAAAAGACCTTTCATCATGCCTCCGGGGAAAGAATAGTGGGTCTGATTGATTAGGGACGCGCGGGGTTGAGCCCTCGGGCGCTCATTTCATGAACGGGCCCCAGGTGGGCTCGCGGATGTCTGCGGCATCTGAGCTCAGCCGGTGTTTGGTCCTGCCGTCTATGGATACGGCCATGAGCGAATCGCGGCCTGCGCTGCGGGTGGCATACATGATCCAGCGACCGTTTGGCGCGAAACTCGGCGACTCTTCGCGGCCGCCGTCAGACAGGACCCGCTCGCTGCCGTTGGCGAGATCCCGCATCACGAGCACCAGACCGCCGTCTCGGCGTGAGATGTACGCGAGGAACCTCCCATCAGGGCTGGTTCGCGGACTCACGTTGTAGGGTGATCCGAACGTCACCCGGGAGACTTCGCCCCCGGAAGCTGCCATGCGGTAAATCTGCGGGGCGCCGCCACGATCGGATGTGAAGTAGATGAAGCGTCCATCCGGGGAAAATACCGGTTCGGTATCAATGCCGGAGGAGCTCGTGAGCCGCACCGGAGCCCCTTCGCCGGCGGCGGACACCAGGTAAATCTGCGAGAGGCCGTCGCGCGTGAGCGCGACAGCCAGTGAGCGGCCGTCGGGAGACCACGCGGGCGCGCTATTGCTGCCGCGGAAGTTCGCTACCGCGATGCGCTGCGCGTCGGCAAGTGAATGGACATAGACCACCGGCTTTTGGCTCTCGAACGATACATAGGCGAGCCTTCGACCGTCGGGAGACCAGGATGGGGAGATGATGGGTTCGTTGGAGCGCAGAGCCACCATCGGACTGTCCCCGTCCCAGTCGGCGATCGTGAGCCGGAAGACATTGCTTTGTTTGGTCACAAAGGCGATTCGCGTCGAAAAGACACCCTTCTGGCCGGTGATCTTTTCGTACACATAGTCGGCTATCCGGTGACCGGCAGCGCGCAGATCGGCTTCGGGAACGAGCAGCGAATCGCGACCCATGGCCGACTCGCGGACGGGGTCACTCAGCTGGAAACGCACGTCGATTCGTCCATCGGCGAGTCTCGCGACGGAACCGGTCAGCACGGCGTCGGCGCCGCGCGAGCGCAGCGCCGGAAAATCCAGCGCAGAGGTCTCCGACAGCGTGGCGTTGAAATCCACCGCGCGGAAGGCACCGCTCTGGACCAGATCGTTGCGAATGACATCGGCGATCTGGCGGCTGACCCGGGAGTCGGTTGCAAAATTGGCTATCGCGATCGGGTAACGCGTCGCACCTACACCCGACACGTCGATGCGCATCTGCGCATGAACGAGCATCGACCCTGCCGATGCGGCTAGTAGCATGGACAACACCGCGCGGCGAACAAGCTTTCGCATGAGCCCCTCTGACAGCGAAACTCAAATCCGAGCCGCTTCTAGCCTTGAAACTTCAAAAAGGCGAAACGGCAGTGAACTCTAGATTATAAGCGACGGTCTGCTATTTCGCTGCCCGGGCCGCGACCGTCTGGGACTATTCGGCGGCGCCCTGCCTGAGGGCCTAGTCCCTGGGGCGCTGTATCAGTTCAATAGCCTCGGACGGGCAGGACCCATTGGGCATGCGCGGCCAGGGGCTCGACTTCAGGATGCCCTGCTCGGCGGCGCGGTCCCAGGACTGCTCGCCACTTGTCCGGGTAAGTTGAACATCGACCACCCGGCAGTCCCGCGCCTCGGGCCCGCCTGGCCCGGGCGGGCCGGATAGCCTGATTCGAAAACGCGCCTCCGGGTTGCTGGCGCCTGAAGCCGAGTAGGTCGTGGCATCCCTCACCAATGCTTTGATCTGCCCGCCCCAGGTTGCCGCTGCCATCCCGTCACCGCCCGCAGTCGTGCCTGACGAACCGGAACTCTGGGCGAGCATGTTGGCGGCCCGGCTGCGTTCGGATTCGATGCGCGCCTGTCGAACCGCCTCTTCTTCGGCCCGGCGCTTTGCTTCAGCCGCTTTAGCTTCCGCGATTTTTTTGGCCTCGGCATCCTTGCGCGCTTTTTCCTCCGCGAGTTTCTTCTCCTCCGCCGCCCGCTTTTCTTCCGCCTCCCTGCGATTCTTTTCCTCGGCGGCTTTCGCCTCAGCCAGCTTCTTGGCCTCAGCCTCCTTCCGCAATTTTTCCTCTCGCGCTTTGCGGTCGCGCTCGCGACGCTCCTCCTCTTCGCGGCGCTTACGTTCCTGCTCGATCGCGATGTCGGGCTTGGGGGCTTCGACTTTCGGGGGGGGGGGGGGGGGGGGGCGGCTCGGGCTTGGGCTCGGGTTTGGGCTCCGGCTTGGGTTGGGGGCGCTCGACCTGCGCAACAGGCGGAGGGGTCCACAGTTCGGCGCTTACCCCGGCCGGCTCCTGCGTCTTCCAGCGGATACCAACGAAGAGCAGGCCGACAAGCAGACCGTGCATCAGGATCGCGAGCACGAGCGCGCGGGTTTTCCCTTTGGGCTGTGGCGGCTTGGTAGGGGGCCTCGAGGCGGGTGGCGTGCCTGTTGAGGGCCCCTCGCGCGAGCTGGCATCCTCGCTCATCGGGCATCCCCGCCCGGCTTGACCATCAGCGCGACCCTGGAGATGTTGGCCCGCTGCAGCTCGCTCATGACTTCAACCACCGATTCATAGCGCACCTGCCGATCGCCACTGATCACAACAGGCAGATCGGTGCCCATCGACTTGATTGCATCAACGAGCTCGCGCCGCGCGACCGTCGCTTCCGAAGACTCCCCGCGGTTACGCGAACGGACTCGCAGTTCTCCCGAGGCAGAAACCATCACTTCGACATAGGCGTCGGGGCGGGCGTTGCTGCGACCGGCGCTGGGTAGATCGATGACACCGGGCGGCAGCATCGGCGCGGTGACCATGAAGATCACAAGCAGCACCAGCATCACATCAATGTACGGGACGACGTTGATTTCGCTGACGGGGCGTCTGCGCCCGGATCGGGCGCCGCGTGAGGAAAAGGAAGCCATCTGGCTGACCGTACCCTAGCGCGCGCGCCGTTGCAGGATGTTGGAGAACTCCTCGATGAACGTTTCGAATCGCGAGGCGAGTCGATCGAGGTCATGGGAGAACCGGTTGTACGCGACAAAGGCGGGTATCGCTGCGAAAAGGCCGATTGCCGTTGCGACCAGCGCCTCGGCGATGCCGGGCGCTACGGAGGCCAGAGTCGCCTGTTGGACGTTGGCCAAGCCGCGGAATGAGTTCATGATGCCCCAGACCGTTCCGAACAGGCCGATGTAGGGGCTGACTGAGCCGGCAGAGGCGAGAAAAGGGATACTCGATTCGAGCATGTCGATCTCGCGCTGATAGGCGGCTCGCATCGCGCGGCGCGAACCATCGAGCATGGCGCCAGGATCGCCTGGTTTTTGCTGCCGAACCTTGAGGAATTCACTCATGCCGGCTTCGAAAATGCGCGCGAGCGAACCATGGTCCCGGGTCTTGTCCTGGACTTGATGGAAAAGTTCACCAAGATCGCGGTCACGCCAGAAGTCTGCTTCGAAAGCGTCGGTGGCCGAGCGCGCGCCTCTCAGAGCAAAGAGCTTACGAAAGATCACCGTCCAAGAGGCGATCGATATCGCCAGGAGCAGCGCCATCACGAACTGCACCAGCGCGCTCGCTTGCAGCACGAGCGAGAGGATCGACATGTCTGAATTCATCACGGCATCAGTTCGGCGAGTTGTAAGGAGACCGATGTTCGATCCGGTCCAGGAGATTTTTGGGCAGACCCACCGGCCGGGTATCGCCCACGCGTATGGCGGCGATCCGAACGGTAGCCTGCGCAAGGAGTTGTCCGCTTGCATTGCAGCTCGCCTGCTGGAGCACGAGCAGAGAGGCTTTACGCGCCTCCAGCAGATGCAGTCTGGTTCGAACCAGCTGGTCAAGCCGACCGGGTTTCAGGAAACCGATTTTCATATCACGCACGACAAAGTTGAGACCGTCCGATTGGCTCAGCGAGGATTGCTCGAACCCGATTGAACGCAGCCAGTCGGTGCGAGCTCTTTCGAAAAAGCGAAGCCAGCTCGCGTGGTAAACGATGCCACCTGCGTCGGTATCTTCGAGATAGATCCTCACCGTCTGTTCAAGCCGGCAGGGCGGCAACAGCGCCTGCCTGTTGCCCTGGGCGGGGACGCTCGATTCGTGTTTAGTGAATGCGATTTCAAGGTTTGTCACGCGCGCGATTCTAGCCTAAGGCCTCGAACCCGCAGGGATCGTGTGGATCGCTGCAGCGATTTCGGGCCACCTGGGCAGCGGCTCGATTGCACCCCGCCCGGTTGTGGCGAGCGAGGCCGCAGCCGTTGCGGCTCTGGCTGCATCGAGTAGCGAATCGCCCGCGGCAAGCCTTGCGACCAGCACACCACCAAAGCAGTCGCCCGCGCCAGTTGCGTCGATCGCTGCGACCTGAGGGGCCGCAATGGCGCGGTACTCGGTTCCGTCGGCGATCAGCGCGCCCCGGGCGCCACACTTGACCGCAACGGCGCGCGCGCCCTGCTCGCGTGCCCAGGTCGCCAGTCGTACGGGGTCCTCAAGGCCGAACACCGCCTGCGCTTCATCGATCGACGGCAGGAACAGGTCGCAAAGCGGCAGCGTTTCGAGCGCGATTGTCCGAGCCCGCGCCACCGGCCAGAGGCGCGCCCGGAAATTCAAATCGAAACTGACTCGGCGGCCGGCTGATCGCGCGAGGCGGATCGCTTCAAACACCGTATCGCAGGCCTGCTCGCTGATCGCCTGCGAAATACCCGACACATGCAACCAGCGGCCCTGTTCAATGACCCTGACAAAGCCCGGGGAGAGCGTCATTTTTGTCGCTGCCGAGCCGCTGCGTCGATAACTGAAGTGGTGGCCCTCGTGGTCGTAACGTATGAAATAGATGCCCGTTGGGGAATCCGCGTCGATTTCCACTGCCGAGCAGTCGACTTTTTCCTCGCGCCACAACCTGAGCAGCGCGTGGCCGAAGTCCTCATCTCCCACCCTGCTGAGGTAGGCCGACCGGGCGCCGGCCCGCGCCGCTGCAATGGCGAAATTGGAGGTGTCGCCGCCAAACCCCTGGCGCCAACCCACGCCATCGGCGTCCTGACTGAATTCGACGAGGGGTTCACCCAGGGCCACCACGTCAAAGCCGCTCGCGTGGTCTGAAGCGCCCAACGCGGTCTGGGCAGACTCGCTCATGCCAGCCATCGCCAGGCGGTCGATCCCACCAGTGCCGCGAGCAGCACTGCGCACGCAAGGCGCAGCAGCGCCCGGCCTCGAGCGAAGGTCCAGCCCGCCCGCCCGTCCATGATGGCTGCAAGCAGCAGACCTGTTGCAAGTCCGCCAAGGTGCGCGGCATTGTCGACGCCGCCGGCGGTAAGACCCAGCAGAAGCGAGACGCCTGCATAGATGAGGAGCGAGGTCAGTAGCGGGCGTATCAGCGGCTCGGGAAGGCTGCCGGGGCGCACCCAGATCGCTGCGAGAAGCGCTCCGACGACACCGAAAATCGCACCCGAGGCGCCCACCGAGACGGCCACCTTGCCGGCGAAGAAGAGGCTGGTCAGCGAGCCGCCCAGGCCGGACAGCACATAAAGGAGCAGGAATTGCAGATTGCCGTAGAACCGCTCCGCGACTCGTCCGGTGTCCCAGAGCGCCCACATGTTGAGCGCGAGGTGCGGCAGGCCCGCGTGCAGGATGGTCGCACTCAACAGACGCCACGGTTCCGCGCGGGTTTCTGCCAGCCGGTTACCTCCTAGTGCGAGAAGCTGGGCGCCGCCAGGATTGAGCGCATCGGCACCGGCCAGCAGCGTCGCGAGCCATGCGGCGAGATTGATGGCAACGATCGCAGGAGTGACCCAGGTGCGCGGAGTCAGCCGGTGCAGCCGCCCCAGCAGATCATCATTCACCTCGCGGATCCCAAAGTTCAGGAGTCTTGCCCGCGGGAACCTGCAGCCCGAAGTGCTGCCAGGCATTTGCCGTTGCGACCCGACCGCGAGGGGTCCGCTGAATGAACCCCTGTTGAATCAGATAGGGCTCAAGGACATCTTCGATCGTATCGCGCTCCTCGCCGATCGCGGCGGCGAGGTTGTCCAAACCGACGGGTCCGCCGCCGAAGCGTTCGATCATCGCCCGCAGCAATTTACGATCCATGATGTCAAAGCCCAGGGCGTCGACATCGAGCATCGCCAGGGCGGCATCAGCGACCCGCGCGTCCACACTGCCGTTCGCTTTGACTTCGGCATAGTCGCGTACCCTGCGGAGCAGCCGATTGGCAATGCGGGGCGTTCCTCGCGAGCGGCGAGCTATCTCACGTGCACCGTCCTCTGACAGGGTGGCGCCCAGGAGCCGCGCTGACCGGCCTACGATATGGGTCAGTTCGTCGACATCGTAGAACTCGAGTCGGGAGACGATGCCGAAGCGGTCACGCAGGGGATTGGTAAGCATGCCAGCGCGCGTCGTTGCGCCAACCAGGGTGAAAGGCTGGAGATCAAGCTTGATCGATCGCGCCGCCGGGCCCTCGCCGATCATGATGTCAATCTGATAATCCTCGAGCGCTGGATACAGAATCTCTTCGACGACCGGCGAGAGCCTGTGGATCTCATCGATGAAGAGCACATCATTACGCTCCAGGCTCGTCAGAATGGCCGCGAGGTCGCCCGGCCGCTCGATGACGGGCCCCGAGGTCTGCCTGAGCTTGACGCCCATTTCGTTGGCGATGATATGCGCGAGCGTGGTCTTGCCCAGTCCCGGGGGGCCAAACAGCAGCAGATGATCGAGCGCTTCGCTTCGCCCACGCGCCGCAGCGATGAAAATTTCGAGCTGTTCGCGGATTTTTTTCTGACCAACGTAATCGGCCAGGGTGCGGGGTCTGAGCGCGCGCTCAACCGCGTCCTCGGTCGTCGAGGCACTACCCGGCGAGACGATCCGGTCGTTTTCTATCATCGTTGTGACTACCTTCAGACCTTACCGAGCTGGCGCAGCGCCTGGCGAATGCCTTCGGAGACCGCGATGTCCGGCGGCAGCAAACGGAGCGCTGCCGCCGCTTCGCGCTCCGAGTAGCCAAGCGCCATCAGGGCACGGACGATGTCGGCCCCTGCATCGACCGTTGCCGCCGAACCCGCTGCGCTCGGCAGGGCCGGAGCGAGTTTTCCCTTGAGCTCAAGCAGCAGCCTCTCCGCCGTCTTTTTGCCGATGCCGGGGACCTTCATCAGGCGCGCACTCTCCTGTAAAGCGACCGCCTGGGTGAGGTCAGCGACCGACATCCCCGACAGCACGGCCAAGGCGGTCCGCGGGCCCACGCCGGAGATACGAATGAGCTGTCTGAAGGTGTCGCGCTCGGCCGCGCTCATGAAGCCATAAAGGAGTTGCGCATCCTCACGCACAATGAATTCCGTGAGCAGAACGACGCGAGCGCCAATATCCGGGAGCTCGTAGAAGCTGCTCATCGGCACATCGACCTCATAGCCGACGCCGTTGACGTCGATGAGCACCGAGGGCGGAGACTTCTCTAAAAGCAGACCTGACAGTCGACCGATCATCCGAAGATCTTAGCAGTCTGCGTGCGCTGCAAGCTATTGACGTCCGCGCAGCCGCCCGCGACGCGAGCGCGCACCGCTACGGGCAGCCGCGGCGAGTAGACCAGCCCCGCCCAATTGCTTGGCGAGGGTGGATGCATGGGCGTGACAGATCGCGCAGGCGAGCGCGTCTGCCGCATCGGCCGAGGGGTCGGACGCGAGCTGAAGCAGCCGTCGCACCATTGACTGGATCTGTTCCTTGCTCGCGCGGCCGTACCCCACCACCGACTGTTTGACTTGCAAGGCTGTGTACTCATGCACCGGAACGTCGCGTATGGCGATCGCTGCGATGGCTGCCCCCCGCGCCTGGCCCAGGGCGAGCGTTGCCTGGGGGTTGACGTTGACGAAGACGATTTCGACCGAAGCAAGGTCCGGCCGCCAATTCTCGATGATTTCGGTGATGCCTGAATGGATGGTTCGCAGGCGAGGAGCAAGCTCGCCATCCGGTACCCGGATCACGCCGCTTGCAAGATAGGATAGCGAGCTGCCGCGCTGCTCGATGACGCCAAAGCCCGTGCGCCGCAGACCGGGGTCGATGCCTAGAATTCGCATAAAGGAATACGCATAGGGGCGGCCGCGCGACTCAGTGGCGAAAGTGACGAACGCCGGTAAAGACCATCGCCATACCCCGCTCGTTGGCTGCTGCAATCACCTCCTCATCGCGAACTGAGCCGCCTGGTTGTATGACTGCGATGGCTCCGGCATCTCCGAGGACATCGAGTCCGTCCCGAAAGGGGAAAAAGGCATCCGACGCCACCACCGACCCCTTTAGGCTGAGGCCCGCGGCCTGGGCCTTGATCGAGGCGATACGCGCCGAATCCAGCCGGCTCATCTGACCAGCCCCCACGCCCAGGGTGCTACCTGCCGAACAAAAGACAATGGCGTTGCTCTTGACGTATTTTGCGACCGACCAGGCAAACAGGAGGTCGCGAAGCTGCGCAGCATCCGGAGCAACCCGCGTGACGACCTTGAGATCGTCGGGATTGAGAACATGGTTATCGGCTGTCTGCACGAGGATGCCAGAGCCGACCCGCTTGATATCGAGGCTGTTTTGCCCCCGAAGCCGCGCAGACGCGCCGCCTGGCGGTAGTTCGATCGCGAGGAGCCTCACGTTAGCCTTGGACTTGAAAGCGGCAAGCGCTGCGTCGCTGAAAGCTGGTGCGATCACGACTTCGACGAACTGTCGGGCGACTGCTTGCGCAACGGCTTCATCCAAGGTGCGGTTGAAAGCGATGATGCCCCCGAAGGCTGACGTGGGGTCGGTACTGAATGCCTTTTCATAGGCTCGCAGGCAGTCGCCGGCTATCGCAACGCCGCAGGGGTTGGCGTGCTTGACGATTACGCAGGCGGGCTCACCGAATGACTTGACGCACTCCCATGCTGCGTCGGCGTCTGCGATGTTGTTGAAGGACAGCTCTTTGCCCTGGAGCTGCCGGGCGGTGACAAGCGATCCCGGCGCCGGGTCCGGATCGCGGTAAAAAGCCGCCTGCTGATGCGGATTTTCGCCATAGCGCAGATCCTGCAGCTTGACATGATGGCTGTTGAGTTGAGCGCTGAAGCCTTCGGATGAACCATCGGGTTTGATAGCGCTCAGGTAATTGCTGATGGCGGCGTCATAGGCACCTATCCGGTTAAATGCCGCCACCGCCAGGGAAAATCGCGTCGCATCGCTCAGCGCTGTTTGGGCTCTGAGCTCGCGAAGTACGCTCTCGTACTGGGTCGCATCGGTCAACACTGCAACATCGCGCCAATTTTTGGCAGCGCTACGTACCATCGCCGGGCCGCCTATATCGATATTTTCGATCGCCTCCTCGAGGGTGCAGCCTGGTTTCGCCACCGTGGATTCGAACGGATAAAGGTTGACGACCAGAAGGTCGATCGGGGCGATGCCGTGCGCAAGAAGCGCCTCCATATGGGCGGGTATCTCGCGCCGGGCGAGAAGGCCGCCGTGAATTGCCGGATGCAAGGTCTTAACCCGACCGTCAAGCATTTCGGGAAAGCCGGTATGTGCGGAAACCTCCACTACCGGCAGGCCAGCGTCTGCGAGCAGTCTGGCCGTGCCGCCAGTGGACAGGAGCCTGACTCCCAACGCAACCAGCTCGCGCGCGAGGTCGACCACACCCGTCTTGTCAGAAACGCTGATCAATGCCTGTCGGACATTTCTCATGATGTGGGCTCCGTGTTGGGTGGGGGCGAGGCTTTGCGCTGCCGCGGATCGGTAGATCAGGCTGAATCTTCGAGCAGCCCGTGCAGCAGCAGTTTTTTTCGCAGCGTGTTGCGGTTGATGCCAAGCATCTCGCTAGCACGCAGCTGGTTGCCCTCAGCCTCGCGCATGACCACCTCAAGCAGCGGGCGCTCGACTGCCCGTATCACCATCTCGTAGATACCCGAGGGGAGCTCACCATCGAGATCACGAAAATATCGCTCCAGGCTCTTGGTTATCGCATCATCGATGATGGAAGCACGGGTCATCTTTGAACTTCAGGCGGCTTTGGCAAGGCGGCTTGCGCTAGCCGATCGCAACCCCGAACGCGGCGCAGCATCAAACCAACGTTCGAGCGAATCGATCTGCGCGTCGGGGGTCTCGAGAAGGTAAAAGCTCTCCTTGAGGAACCGGGCTCCCCCCGGGCAGTCGGCGAGATACCAGCCCACATGCTTGCGCGCAGTGCGTACGCCCACGAACTCGCCGTGAAATGCGTAGTGGTCCCGCAGATGAGCAAGAAGCAGGGAGCGCCATTCGCGATCGTCGGGTGCCGGAGGGATCGGCAGGCCGTCCAGCGCCGCGGCAATTTCGCGAAAAATCCAGGGCCGCCCCTGAGCGGCTCGACCAATCATCACCGCGTCAGCGCCTGTTTGCCTCAGCACGGAGAGCGCGCGCTCCGGGCTGTCGATATCGCCATTGGCAACCACCGGCACTGAGACGGCATCCTTGACCTGAGCGATCGTTGCGTACTCGGCCTCACCTAAGAATCCGCAGGCGCGAGTGCGCCCGTGAACGGTAATCATCGCCGCGCCAGCGGCCTCGGCGGCTCGCGCGAGCCTCGCTGCGTTGCGCTCGGCGGGATTGGGCCCAGTCCGCATTTTGACTGTGACGGGTACGTCCACGGCAACCGCCACGGCTTCGATGATTGCCAGAGCCAGCGACTCGTTTGCCATTAGCGCCGAGCCGGCCTGCACATTGCACACCTTCTTTGCCGGACAGCCCATGTTGATATCGATGATCTGCGCGCCGCGATCCACGTTGTAGCGAGCGGCCTGCGCCATCATCGCCGGATCCGCGCCCGCGATCTGCACGGCGCGCGGTTCGGTTTCGCCCGCGTGATCAATCCTGCGCGCGGTCTTGACCGATTGCCACAGCGCGGGATTGGAGGCGGCCATCTCCGATACTGCGTAGCCGGCTCCCAGTCGCTTGCACAGCTGCCGAAACGGCCGATCTGTGACGCCCGCCATAGGCGCGACGAAAACACGGTTACGGAGCTGATGGGGACCGATCTTCATGAATGCGGGGATTGGAGCAAACAGGGCGACCGGGTAATCGGACCTGCGGATCGGCGTGGGGCGATCAGCCGGGGGCGGGAAGACTGAGAACGAAATTCTACTGAAAACCGGGCTGCCTAAAAAATCGGCACGGCAATTGTGGTCAGGTAAACCGCGGCCCGTGCATGAAGACGCGCGCCACGCTTCGACGCAGCGGCGCAAGACTATCTATGGTCGTGAGAGCGAGTGCATGGACCGGTCTGAGCAAATCGGGACAGGTAAGCCAGGCGAGCAGGTCCGTCGTTGCAACGACGATCTCGCGATCGGCTTGACGCAGACGAACGAAACGCGCCAGGGCCTTTTCGATGGAGCCGTCACCGGAAAATGAATTACCCAATTCGCGGGCGAGCGTGTACGCATCGCGCAGGCCGAGATTGAGCCCCTGACCTGCCACCGGGTGAAGGACCTGTGCGGCGTTTCCTATGGCCACTGAGCGTGGATCTCGGAGGATCGGCGCGATCCGGCGCGATAGCGCAGTGGTGTGGCGGGCACCCGAGAGTGCGATTTGCCCGAGGCGCGCGCCAAAGGCTTTGGAAAGCGCTGCCGCGAACTCTGCGGGTGGCATGTCGACACGTGCCCGGGCGGACGCCTCGGGTGCACACCAGACTAGCGCTCTTCGCCCGGCTTCCGGCAGGGGCAGCAGGGCGAGCGGTCCCTCGGAGGTGAAATGCTCAAAAGCCACCCCTGGCTCGTCGCGCGAGACCGTGACCTCGGCCAGCAGCGCCATCTGGCCGAAATCGCGCTGTCGAGGCGTTTGAGGGGAGATTTCGCCATCGGCAATGATGTTGAGCTCGAACGCTCTACCGGCTTTGCCTGCAGCCGGGGGTGGCGAGGCGGCGACCGACTCTTGCAGAAGTTGCACAAGCCTTCCGTAGCGGATTACCGCTCCGAGCACGGGTTCTGACAGGTCAGCGCGGTCCAGGTTGAGCCCCGCGCCGGTATGGTTGCGCGTGACAGCGACTTTCAGGATCGGGGCTGCGCTCGCGCTGTCCGCAAGCAGCACATGCGGGGCAAGCCCGCGAACGACCCTGCCGAGGAGCTGCAGGCTACCCAGGGACAGAGCGATGGGCCGCGCTGCCAGCCATCCGGGTAACGCAGCCTCGGGCTCCTCCGCGCAGATGAGGCGTGCCGGATAGCCTTCCCTTACAAGCAGCAGGCGAAGCGCGAGGGCAACCGGCCCGCAGCCTTCAATCCTGATCACGCCCGACTCGTTCATCGCCTTTTTTACCGCTACAGCGGCTAGCCGCGCATCAGAGCTTCGATCTCATCGGCGGCTTTCGGAACACCCGCGGTGAGAATCTCACAGCCCGATTCGGTGACAAGCGCGTCGTCCTCGATCCGGATTCCGATGTCGTGAAAGTGTTTTGACACATCGTCGGCTGCCCGGATGTATAGCCCGGGCTCCTCGGTCAGCACCATGCCAGGTCGAAGAATTCGCCACGGCTTGTCGCCGGAATTCGCCGTCTCACCCGGCTCGCGATAGTCGCCACAGTCGTGCACGTCCATCCCTAGCCAGTGCCCGGTCCGATGCATGTAAAACCGCCGATAGGCGCCGCTTTCGATTGCCGTATCAAGCGGGCCAGAGATAAGACCGCAGTCGATCAGTCCCTGTGCAAGGATTCTCACCGCGGCATTGTGCGGGTCGATGAAGCGCTGGCCCGGTCGCGTGGCCTCAATCGCGGCCTTCTGCGCGGCGAGGACAATGTCATAGATCTCACGCTGAGCCCCGCTAAATTTTCCGTTCACCGGAAAGGTTCGGGTGATATCCGACGCATACCCATCCAGTTCGCAGCCTGCGTCGATCAGCAGGAGATCGCCATCGTTGAGGCGCGCGTCGTTGGCTCGATAGTGGAGCACACAGGCATGCCGGCCGCTTGCCACGATTGAACCGTAGGCCGGGGCTCTTGATCCGCCCATACGAAATTCATGCTCGATCTCAGCCTCGATCTCGAATTCGAATCGGCCCGTTCTGCTAGCGCGCATCGCTCGGACATGCGCGGATGCGGAGATCGCTGCGGCTCTGCGCATCACGTCGATCTCATGAGCGTCTTTGATGAGGCGCATTTCGTCGAGCAGACCACGCAGGTCAATGACCTGTCCGGGCGCAGCCACACCGGTGCGCGCTTGTGCCCGCACGGCATTGAGCCAGCGAGCGACCGCCTGATCATGATCAGCCGCCGCGCCGATGGGGGTGAACACCGCTGGTCGGTCAGCGAGCAGCCTGACGATTTCCTCTTCGAGTCTCGCGATCGGCAAGGCCTTGTCGAAACCGAACCGTTCGCGCGCGACCTCCGGCCCGAACCGGTAGCCATCCCAGATTTCGCGCTCCTCGTTTTTTTCCCGGCAAAAAAGCGTGCTTTGCTCTGCGCTCGCGTCAATGCTCATTACCAGCGTTGCTTCGGGTTCGGAAAAGCCGGTCAGGTAATAGAAATAGCTATCCCACCGATACGGGTAGTGGGCATCTCGGTTTCGGATGACTTCCGGGGCCGTCGAAATCACGGCCACACCTCCGCCACGTCTACGGATTTCTGAGGCGAGTCTGCGTCGCCGTTCGATGAAAGGAGTCATGTCGCCATCCTGATTTTGCTCAATTCTGCATTCAGTTCCGCAAGCCGCGCCGGAGATCCCACGTCGGTCCATGTCCCGTCCCAGTATTCGCCCGCGGCGAGCCGCGCCTGCGCCTGCTCGCGAAGGAGCGGCGCGAGCCTCGCGGGCACGCCCTCGGGCAGGCTCACGAAAAGCCCCGGTTGATAAACGCCGATTCCGCTAAAGGTGAGCATCCGCCTGCCGTGATTACGCAGCCATCCATCTTCGATAGCGAAATCTCCGGAGGGATGGTGCTCCGGGTTGTCGACCAGAACACACCAGGCCGAGAGTCCGCCGTTTTTCATTTGCGCTGCAATCGTCCTGGCTCTCTCAAACGGCCAGTCGGCAAACACGTCCGCGTTCACCACCAGAAACGGCTCATCACCCAGGAGGTCGAGCGCCTGCCGGATACCTCCGGCGGTCTCGAGCGCGGTGCCCTCGCGCGAGTAGTCGATCTTCAGCCCCCACCGAACGCCGCTGCCGGCCCAGTCCTCGATCATCTGCCCGAGGTAGGCATGGTTGATCACAACGCGCTGGAACCCCGCTCGCGCTAGCGAGCGCAAATGCCAGCCCAGGAGCGGTTCGCCTCCCGCTTCGAGGAGCGGCTTGGGCACCGTGTCGGTGAGCGGCCGCATTCTTTCGCCTCGGCCTGCCGCAAGAATCATCGCGCGCATGGTGGATGGCTCGCCCGGTTTCTCAGAAGGTGTAGCCGGACCGGGATGGCGTTTGCTCGACATCCTCGATCACGCGGGCGAGCCCGGCAAGGGCCTGGTAGCGTCTTGCCACATCTATGGCATACCGCCATACCCGCGGCATGTCGGCGAGGTAGCGGCTTTTACCGTCGCGGTGGTTGAGCCGCGCAAAGATACCCAGGACCTTTAACTGACGCTGCAGCCCCATCCATTCAAAATCGCGGTAGAAGTCGCCAAAATCCGCTTGAACGGGCAAAGCCGCCGCCTTGGCCTTTTCCCAAAAACGAACCGCCCAGTCGATCTGTTGCGCTTCAGGCCAGTCGATGTAGGCGTCCCGAAGCAGGGATACGAGGTCGTAGGTAATGGGTCCCAGCAGCGCATCCTGGAAATCGAGCACGCCCGGGTTGCGGTCCGGATCAAGTCGCATGAGGTTGCGGCTGTGCCAGTCCCGGTGAACGAATACCTGAGGCTGGGCCAGTGCGTTTTCGATCAGGCGGTCAAACCCCTGGGCGAGTAGCTCGCTCTGTGCTTTTGAGAGCATCAGCCCCTTGTGGCGCGCGACATACCAGTCCGGGTACAAGCCCAACTCACGCTCAAGGACGGCACGGTCGTAAGTCGGGAAAACTCCCGGCGCGCTTGCCCGCTGCAGCTTGACCAAGGCTGCTGCCGCATCGTCGTAAAGGTTGCCCGCGGTTTGCGCATTGAGAGCAGAAAGGTAGGTCTCGCCGCCCAAATCACCAAGCAGCAGAAAGCCGGACTCGAGATCGACCCGCAGCCGCGAGGGGACGCAGAGGCCCGCCCTTTCCAGGACCTCGGCGGCGTGAACAAACGGCCGTGAGTCCTCTCGCTCTGGAGGGGCGTCCATGACCACGAGTGTGCCTTCGGGCGCACTGCTGCAATCCACTCTGAAATAACGCCGAAAACTTGCGTCATCCGAGGCCGGACGCAAGCTGTCGGGGTCGACGCCCAAATGCCTCGGGCTCGCCGCGAGCCAAATCTTCAGAGCGGCGAGGCGTTGGTCGGAGTGACTGACGGCCATGGTTGATACGCCGCAACGGATCGCTGAGGGGTCCCTATAATAGTTCATTGCAAAGCGCCCCTCTTGGGGCAGTGTCCGCCCCTACCTTCCCAGCCTGCACCCGTGGTCCCAGACCGTCCTCATTCGCCTAGACCGTCGCCGTGGAGTTCTGTTGCCCGGGCTATGTGCCTGCGGGGGGCAATGGTGCCGCTGTGCCTTGGCATCGTTGGGGCGATGCCCGCCTGGTCCCAGATCGCCTCGGGAGGCTTTTCACTCAAGCTTGACGGGTCGCTGTCGGAGGCTCCCGTCGCCTCGGCGAGCGTCCCGGCGTTTGCAAGCGCAAGGCAGATTCAGGGCAACGATGAGGAGACCACTCTCGTTGGCGAGGCCGAAGTCCGCCGCGCTGGCAGCGTGATCCGGGCCGATCGTATTCGCTATAAACCTGCCACCGACGAAGTGCTTGCAACGGGTAATGTGAGAGTGACGCGGGCGGGCAACGTGTTTACGGGTCCGGAGCTTACTCTGCGTATTGATGCCAATGAGGGCTCGTTTACCAGCCCCGATTACTATCTCGCACTCCAGGGCGGCGGGCGCGGGCGGGCCGAGCGAATTGATTTCCTTGGCCCGGGCAAGGCGCTTCTTACGCGTGCGAGCTTCACAACCTGCGGGCCGGACTCCCCCGACTGGCAGCTAAACACCGGCAGCATTCTCATCGACGAGAGCAGCGGTGAGGGCGTGGCGCGCGGCTCCGTCCTCGTCTTCAAGGGAACTTCGGTCATCCCCGCCCCGTATGTTTCGTTTGCGTTGGGAGACCAGCGCAAATCCGGATGGCTGTCGCCTACCTTTGGCATCAACTCTCAAAGCGGCGCGGACATCACAGTGCCCTGGTACTGGAATATTGCTCACGATACGGATGCCACGCTTTATCCACGTATCAGCGCGCGACGCGGTACGCAGTTAGGCGGCGAGCTCCGCTACATACGTCCCAATTTTTCCGGCGAGACCCGCTTCGAGGCTAATCCGCACGATCCGGTGAGCGACAGTCGCCGACACTTCTGGCACACGCGACACGGCTTCAACGACCTGGGGGGATGGACGGGAGGCTGGGATATGCGCGGCGTCTCCGATGACCGCTACTTCGTCGACTACTCGCGCTCCATCGTTACCTCTGCCGACCGCATCCTGCCGCGCATGGTCCACTTCAATCGTCAGCTGAGCGACGACTGGTCGATGTCTTTGTCGGTGCAGAAGTTTCAGTCAATCCTGGACGCACGACCTGGTGCCCCTTACGACCGGGAACCGCAGGTGACGGCGCGCTGGCTGGGCCGCGATCGCGGGGGTTTCGACATCAACGGGCTTTTCGACGTGACCCGATTCAGTCCGCCCGACAGCTTGCGTCCGGCCGGGGTGAGGTCGGTTGCTAACCCGCAAATAGCCTGGCCGATTCGGCGTCCGGGATGGTTTGTCGTTCCGAAAGCCTCGGTGCACATGAGCAGCTACCAGCTGTCGGATCCAACTGGTGTCGAAACGAACCTGCAGCGAATCGTGCCGGGCTGGTCGGTGGATTCCGGACTGGTATTCGAGCGTCCGGCCGTATTCTCGGGCAGGGAATTTACGCAGACTCTGGAGCCCCGGCTGTTTTATGTCCGTACCCCATACCGCGATCAGTCGCGCTTTCCAATTTTCGACACAGCACCTGCAGATTTCAATTTTTCTCAGCTTTTTTCTGAAAACACCTTCATCGGCAATGACCGCATAGCGGACGTCAATCAACTCACCGTTGCGGCGGTGTCGCGCCTCATCGACCCTGCCACGGGTATCGAAGGCGTGAGGCTGGCAACCGGTTTCCGAAGCTATTTCTCCGATCAGGCCGTATCGATTCCGGGCGTCGAACCGCGTACCGATCGGCGCTCCGACCTGCTGCTAGCCGCCGCGGGGCCGCTCGGTTCGCACTGGTCACTCGATACGGGCCTGCAGTACAGCATAGCGACCTCAGTGTTACCGAGAGCGAGCGTGGGCGCGCGCTATACCCCGCCAGATGGCAGGATTCTGAATACCAGCGTCCGCTACCGGCGTGACCAGCTCGGTCAAATGGACGTGTCGTCGCGGTGGCCGGTTAGCGAGGGCTGGAACTCGCTTGCCAGGCTGAATTACTCATTCCTCGCCGATGGGGTAGACCCGATTTCCCTGGTACCCAACAGCCGGGGCTTCGTCGAGGCGTTGGTGGGCGTGGAATATCAGGCGTCCTGCTGGGCGGTACGCGCGGTGACCCAACGCTTCCGGACGGCGGCCAATTCGACGACGGCGGCAGTCTTTCTGCAGTTTGAGTTGAGCGGAGTCGGCAGTATCGGGCAGAATCCCTTCCTTGTCCTGCAGCGAAACATTCCCGGCTACCGCCTGCCGCAGGGCCGGGCCGAGCCGGGCTCGCGCTATTTCGGATACGAATGATGAATCTTGTCTTGTTTCGGTTCGTGCGCGCGGGTGTGACGGCCCTCGCGGCTTTGGGGGCTGCCGGAGGCGTCTGCGCGCAGTCCCAGGCGGCGCGCCCATCGGCTCCGCGGCCGCTGGATTCGGTGGTGGCGGTGGTCAATGCCGAGGTCATCACCCGTCAGGAACTGCAGCGACAAGTCGCGCAGGTGCGCAGGCAACTTGAAGCCCGCCGGATCGAGGTACCCCCAGCCGACGTGCTCGGCTCGCAGGTGCTCGAGCGGATGATCCTCGACCGCGCACAACTCCAGATGGCACGGGATTACGGAATACGCATCAGCGAAGTGCAGTTGGACCGGACTCTGGCGGAGCTTGCGAGCGAGCGGGGCCTATCCGTAGCGGAGTTCCGATCCCGCCTCGAAGCTGATGGGGTGAGGTGGGAGCAGGTGCGCCGCGATATCCGTAACGAGTTGCTGCAGCGCCGCCTGCGCGAGCGAGAAGTTGATTCGCGTATCCAGATCAGCGAGGCTGATATCGACGCATTTCTGGCCGAGCGTAAACGTCTCGATGCGGGCGACGCAGAGTTTGAGGTCGCGCAGATTCTCGTTCGGGTGGCTGAGGGATCTTCGGCTGAGGAGATACAGAAACGCCGGGCCCGCGCAGAAGAGGTCCTCGCCTCGGCATCGCGGCCGGGCGCTGATTTTGCGGCGCTCGCCGCCTCTTTTTCCGATGCCGCTGATGCGATGTCGGGGGGGCTGCTCGGCTGGCGCAGTGCTGAGCGTCTGCCGCAGATTTTTTACGAGGCCATCGCAAAGCTCAAGCCTGGTGGCGTCGCGCTCGCAAGAAGCCCCAACGGTTTTCACATCCTCAAGCTGCTGGGGCAGCGCACCGCTGGTAACGCCGCTTCGATGAGCGCTCCAGTCACCCAGACCCGTGCGAGGCATATCCTGATCCGGGTTGGCGACAACCTCGGCGAGGCTGAGGCGCGCAAGCGGATCGACGAGTTACGGGCGCGGATCGCAGCCGGGGCGGATTTTGCAGACATTGCCAGGCAAAACTCGGCCGACGGCACCGCCGGCCGGGGCGGAGATCTCGGGTGGATCCTGCCCGGTGACACGGTCCCTGAGTTCGAACGCGCAATGAACGATCTCAAGCCAGGCCAACTGAGCACGCCGGTGCGCACGCCCTTCGGCTTTCATCTCATCCAGGTTGCCGAACGACGCGAAGATGCTGCCCCACCCGAGCGTTTGCGCTCGGCCGCCCGGCAGGCGCTTCGTGAGCAGCGCACCGAAGAGGCCTGGCAGGACTGGTTGCGGCAACTTCGCGATACCACCTGGGTCGAATACCGCTCGGATGAGTTCTGACCGGCGCGGGGGGCGACATGCCCCGCGAGCCGTCTCGGGGCATTTTGCGCGCAAGCGCTTCGGACAGCATTTTCTTGCGGACCGCTCGGTCCTTGCAGCGATCGCCGCCGCGATCGACCCGCGAGAGGGCGATGCGATCCTGGAGATCGGTCCCGGGCTGGGCGCGCTCACTGCCGAACTTCTCGCACGAGTCCCCGTCATGGTTGCGGTGGAAATCGACCGCGATCTCTGCCGCCGGTTGCGCAGCCGCTACGATGAGGGTCGGCTGGTACTGTTCGAGGCCGACGCGCTGCGTTTTGATATCAGCCAAGCCTTCGATGCGCTGGGGCTACAGCGCTCGCAGCATTTGCGGATCGTCGGCAATTTGCCCTACAACATCTCGACCCCGCTTCTGATCACGCTATTGGGCGCCCGATCGATCATCAAAGACCAGCACTTTTTGTTGCAGAAGGAAGTCGTGGAGCGCATCGTTGCAGGCCCTGCGAGCAGCGCCTACGGTCGGTTGAGTGTACTCATGCAGGCGTTTTACGCGACCGACTCGCTTTTTGATGTGGGAGCGGAATCTTTTGATCCCCCTCCCAAGGTTGGCTCAGCGGTTCTGCGCCTGACCGCGCTCGCCGAGCCCTTGATCGATGATCCGGCGCCGCTTCAGGCAGTACTTGCTGCGGCCTTTGCCCAACGCCGGAAAATGATTCGTTCGACCCTGATCCCCTGGCTGGAGGAAAAGGGTGTCGACACCTCTCTGCTACCGGGTGAGTGGCGCGCCGAGCAAATCGGTGTCGCGCAGTATTGCGAGCTCGCCAGATCGCTGAAAACGATCAGTGACGCTCGATGAGTTCGATCTTGTAGCCGTCCGGATCCTGAGCGAAGGCGATCACGGAGGTACCACCTTTGACCGGACCGGCCTCGCGGGTGATCGTGCCGCCTGCTGAGCGGATTTTTTGACAGGTAGCCGCTGCATCGTTCACGGCGATGGCGATGTGACCGAATCCCGCGCCGAGGTCGTAGCGGTCGACGCCGTAGTTATAGGTCAGTTCGATGACCGATTGAGCCGGCTCGTCCTCGTAGCCCACGAAGGCGAGTGAGTACTTCTGCTCGGGCCGGTCGGTCGTGCGAAGCAGCTTCATGCCCATCACCCGGGTGTAAAAGTCGATGGAGCGCTGAAGGTCTCCGACCCGAATCATGGTGTGCAGGATGCGCATGATGAAACCTTTGGAATGAGCGTTGACGAAATCGTTCCGGGGCGACGCGGCCCCCGTCATTGCCGTCTGGGGAGGACATCAGCCTGACGGCGTATCGTCGTAATGATGCCTCAGAAGCCCCCGAACGCGTTCGTAATCGGGGTAGATCGTGGCTAGCGTCGCCCAGAAGCGTGGCCCATGGTTCATTTCGACGAGGTGTGAAAGCTCGTGAGCGATCACATAGTCGATCACTTCGACCGGGAAATGCATCAGGCGCCAGTTGAGGCGAATCGATCCGTCGGGGTTGCAGCTTCCCCAGCGGGTACGGGCTGACGACAGACTCCAGCGGCAGGGCGCCCGGCCAAGCTTTGCGGAGTAGATTGCAATACGTTCGGCAAACAGGGTGCGCGCCTGATCGCGAAGCCAGAATTCGATCCGAGCCTGGATATCCGCACCGACGGCGGTATCGGGCAGGCCCACGAGCAATCTGTCGGCTGCAGCTTCCACGCCGCGGACCGATTGGCTGAGTTCGATCCGAAGGTTTCGCCCCAGATGCCGAACTGAAGAACCGGCCTCCCAGGTCGGGGCAGACTCCTGTCGACGGCGCTCATGCTCGCGCCATTCGGCAAGCTTGCGCAGGATCCAGTCGCCTTTTTCCTGAAGGGCGCCTTCGATCTCCGAAACAGGCACCCAGCGGGGCGCGCTCACCCTGAGCCCCCGATGGTCGATCTGGAATCCAATGGTCCTGCGCCGAGATCGCACCAGTTCCCAGGCGACAGCCTGATTACGCAGCAAGGCTGTACGCAGCTTCGCGGGGCGCTCGTCTGTCGGATCGGTGGGCGCGAGAGGATCTGACCGGCTTTTGCCGGGGTCCATCCCTGGGGCATCCGCTTTGGGAGGGGCAGGATCGGTGCCGGGGCTGGGCTTGCGGCGAAATAGTCCGAACATGTCAGGCCGAATAGCGGGTAGGTGCGGGCGGGCTCAATTCATCTCCCCGAGCCGGCCCGCCGTAGCAGTGCGGTGAGATCCGCCGCATCTCCGACTCGATCCATTTCTCAACTTCCGAATTGAGCTCATCCGCGTTGCGTCCGGCCGATTCAATGGGAGGGCCGATCGAGACAGTGATGAGGCCTGGCTGCTTGACGAAGGCTTTCCGCGGCCAGCATTGGCCGGAGTTGACTGCGATCGGAATCACCGGTGCACCCGTACGGATTGCGAGTCTCGAGCCACCGGTCTTGTAGCGGCCCTGCGATCCCACCGGCGTTCGCGTCCCTTCGGGAAACATAATGATCCAGCGTCCCTGCGCGAGTTTGGTCGTACCCTGCGCGACGACATTCTCAAAGGCGTCGGCACCGCGGCGGCGGTTGATGTGGATCATGTCGAGCAGGGCGATGCCCCAGCCGAAGAAAGGCAGCCAGAGGAGTTCTCGCTTGAAAACGAAACAGAGCTCACGTGGCATGAACGAAGGATAAAAGAGCGTCTCCCATGCGGATTGGTGCTTGGAGAGCAGGATTGCGGGGCCGTCCGGGAGGTTGTCTGCGCCGAGAACCTGCCAACGGATTCCGAGCAACCAGCGCGCTGCCTGGACTTGCCAACGTGGCCAGGCGATGGTGAAACGGTAACGTGCCGGTCTCGGGAGGGGTGCGACGAGCAGACACGCAAAGGCCATCGGGATGACGGTCACGATCTGAAAGCCCAGGAAGGCGGCGGCGCGAAGGGTCCCGATCATGATTGGGTATCCCCGCGCGAGGCCGAGCGTGCCCAGCCCGCGACACCTGCCGGCGGCATAACGATCGGCATGGTACTGCTCGCGACCACTCAGGCAACCGAGAGCCGTGAGATGTCCGCTACGCCATTCATCAGCGTGTGCAGGCGGGCAAGCAAAGCCAGTCTGTTGCGGCGCACCGCCTGGTCTTCGCTCATCACCATGACCTGCTCGAAAAACTTATCGACGGGTTCTCGGGCCTGCGCAAGCATCGCGAGCGCTGCCGCGTAATCATGCGCCTGCATGTGCGCTGCGAGCCGGGGTTCGAGTCCGACCACGATCGAGCCGAGGCTGCGTTCGGCCGGGTCGGTGAGAAGGCGGTCATCGACCGAGGCGGCGGCCTCAGCGCCGGATTTGCGCAGCAGGTTGGCGATCCGCTTGTTGGCAGCCGCGAGCGACTGGGCCTCGGGCAGGGCGCTGAAGGCTCGCACCGCTGCAAGGCGATCGGGCACTCGCGCAAGCTCGGACGGGCGCTGTTCGACTACCGCCGCGGTTTCCTGGGCACTGTAGCCGCGATCGCGCAGGTACCCGGAGAGGCGCTCGAAGATAAAGGTTTCAAGTTCGGCAGTAGCGGTCTGAATCCGGTCGCCAAAAGCTCCGAATGCCGCGTCGAGTAGCGCAGGCAGATGCAGAGGCAGCCGCTTTTCGATCAGAATTCTGATGACGCCCAAGGCATGCCGGCGCAGGGCAAACGGATCCTTATCCCCCGTAGGCAGCTGACCGATCCCGAACAGCCCGGCGAGGGTCTCCAATTTGTCGGCCAGCGCAAGCATCACTCCGCATTCCGAGGCCGGTAGCGCGTCTCCGGCGAAACGGGGCTGATAGTGCTCGGCAATAGCCTGAGCGACCTCTGGCGCTTCACCGTCATGAAGCGCGTAGTAGCGACCCATGGCGCCCTGCAATTCCGGGAACTCGCCGACCATGCCGGTCAGCAGGTCTGCCTTGGCGAGCAGCGCTGCGCGATCCAGATGGAGCGAGTGCTTGCCGGCAAGCTTGGCCAACTGTGCCGCGATGGCGCGGACGCGCTCCACGCGCTCCGCCTGCGTGCCAAGCTTGGCGTGATAGACGACCTGAGCAAGCCGGGGCACCCGGTCAGCGAGCGGCGTCTTTCGGTCCTGATCATAGAAAAAGCGCGCATCCGCGAGTCGCGGTCGGACCACACGCTGATTGCCGTCGACAATCGCCGCAGGATCTTCAACCTGCATGTTCGAGACGATTAAAAACCGCGGCAGCAGCTTCCCCCTCGAATCGAACAGCGGGAAATATTTCTGGTTGGTACGCATCGTCAGGATGAGACATTCCTGAGGCACTTGGAGGAATTCGTCTTCGAAGGCCCCGACGTAGACAACAGGCCATTCAACAAGCGCGGTGACTTCATCGAGGAGGCCCGCGAATTGGTCGGCCTCTCCCAGCGAGGCGCCCAGTTCGGCGGCTCGGGAACGCAGGGCGTTTTCCGCCCGGTCGCGGCGAAGCTCGAAACTTGCTACGACGTTACCTTGCTCTTCGAGAATACGCTCGTAGGCGCGGGGTTCCGCGATGCTTAGGACTGTATCGCAGAGAAAGCGATGGCCCTCGGTCAGCCGGTCGGCATCAAGCCCGAGGACGCTGCAAGGCAGCACCGTATTGCCATGGAGCACAAGCAGTCGGTGTGCCGGCCGCACAAAGCTCACGCTGGTCGTGCCGTCTGCGAGCTGATACTGCATGAGCTTGGGAACCGGCAGTGCGGCGAGCGCCTCCTCGAGGATGGTCTCGATGCAGTCTGTCAGCGACTCGCCAGCAACGGTACTTTTCCAAAAAAAGCACTCCTGCTTGCCATCGCTTGCTCGGATCAGGTCGGCGGTCGATGCGCCTTGGCGCTCGGCCCATTTGAGTAAAGCCTGTGTCGGGGATCCGGCGGCATCCAGCCCCACCTTAACTGAGGGGCCCTTGACCTCGATGCTGCGCGGGGCTGCCTGCAGGTTCACAGAGGCGATCCTCGCAGCCAGGCGCCGCGGCGAGGCGAATCGTTCAAGCTGCGCCTCGGGACCGGCGAGTCCCCGCTTGACCAGCGAATCGAAGATCGAGCGGGAAAATGTCTCGCTAAGGCGCGACAGGGCCTTGGGCGGAAGCTCTTCGGTAAAGAGTTCGATCAGGAGGTCGGCAGCCATGTCTTACGCCGCCCTTGCAATGGACTTTGACATCGGAAAGCCCAGACGTTCGCGCGAATCGTAAAAGGCCTGCGCGACGGCCCGCGCGAGAGCTCGTACCCGGCCGATGTAGGCGGCCCGCTCGGTAACCGATATCGCACCGCGGGCATCAAGAAGGTTGAAGGTGTGCGAGCACTTCATGACCATCTCATAAGCGGGAAGAGCGAGCTCTGCCTCGATGAGCTTGCGAGCTTCGCTCTCGTACTCGCCGAAATGTCTGAATAACATCTCGGCGTTGGCGTGCTCGAAGTTGTAGGCCGACTGTTCAACCTCGTTCTGATGAAAGACATCCCGGTACAGAATGTCATCGGTCCACCGCAGATCGAAAACGCTTTCGACCCGCTGCAGGTACATGGCAAGGCGCTCCAGCCCATAGGTGATCTCTCCGGTCACAGGCTGACATTTGAGCGAGCCCACTTCCTGGAAGTAAGTGAACTGGGTGACCTCCATGCCATTGAGCCAGACCTCCCAGCCCAGTCCCCAAGCGCCCAGGGTCGGCGACTCCCAGTCGTCCTCAACAAAACGAACGTCATTGGCACGAAGGTCGATGCCCAATGCCTCGAGCGATCCTAGATAGAGATCGAGTATGTTGGGCGGCGAGGGCTTCAGGACTACCTGGTACTGGTAGTAGTGCTGCAGGCGGTTGGGGTTCTCGCCGTAGCGGCCATCCTTGGGGCGACGCGACGGTTGAACGTATGCCGCCCGCCAGGGTTCGGGCCCGATCGCGCGAAGGAAGGTTGC
>CAZZKA010000013.1:0-26106 GCA_964654745.1 uncultured Bordetella sp.
CGAGTCTGCGGCCCGGACTGCACTGGCAGAAGGCTGCAATCTGGCTGCTACTCGATCTGCGGATCGTGTCGTCTGAACTGGTTTGGCCTCGGGATTTGGCGCTCGGCGAGCGGGCGGTAAACCCGTGAAACGCTGGGACGATACCCCGCCGCCGACGCGGCTGGAGACGCACTATGGCGATCGCGTTTCGCGCTGCTTTGCCGAGCGACCGGCAAGCCTGCACGCGCTGCTTGAGCGTGCTGCAGCCGACCACCCGAACAGGGTCGCGCTCGTCTGCGGCGAGGAGCGGCTGTCGTATCGGCAACTGCTTGAGTCCTCGGCACGGCTTGCGGCCGGATTGAGACAATCAGGGCTGCGGCAGGGCGAGCGGGTCGCGATGCTGCTTGCGAACCGGATTGAATTTGTCATCACCCTGTTTGCGGTTGCAAGGCTTGGCGCGATCGCCGTTCCGATCAGCATTCGCGAGCAGGCTCCGGGGATCGCATTCATGCTCGATCAATGCGCGGCGGCGGCTGTTGTGCACGAGGCCGATCTGGCTGATCGCTTACCCGCAGCGGACCTCGCGCAGACGCTTCGCCTTCGGGTCTGCGTCACAGACTGCGCGGGTTCGATTCCGCTCGCGCGGCTGATGGAGGCCGAGCCCTGCACCGATATCGCTACGGTTGACGAGGAAGAAACCGCGGCGCTTCTCTACACTTCGGGCACGACCGGTCGGCCCAAGGGGGCGATGCTTACGCATTTGGGTATCGCGCACTCATCGATTCATTTTCAGGTTGCCATGGGTCTTTCAGCTGGTGACAGCACAGTGGCAGCTGTACCGCTTAGCCACGTAACCGGCCTCGTTGCCCTGATCACGACCTTTGTTTACTGCGCGGGCAAACTCGTCATCATGCCGGCGTTCAAAGCGGGCGCGTTTCTCGCGATCGCCGCGCGTGAGCGGATCACGCACACACTGATGGTGCCCGCAATGTACAACCTCTGCCTGATCGAGCCCGGTTTCGGCAACCAGGATCTGAGCGCCTGGCGGGTAGGGGCGTATGGCGGGGCACCGATGCCGGTGGCGACGATCGAGGCGCTCGCAAGCCGGCTGCCCGGCCTCACATTGATGAATTGTTATGGGTCAACGGAAACGACCTCGCCCGCCACGCTCATGCCGCAGGGCGATACGGCGGCACACAATGACACGGTCGGGCGCGCGTTGCCGTGCGCGGAGCTCTGCGTGATGGACGACCAGGGCCATGAAGTACCTCCGGGTACGCTTGGCGAGATCTGGATCCGAGGGCCGATGGTGGTGCCCGGATATTGGGATAATGCGCAGGCTACGCGCAGCAACTTCACCGCCGGGTTCTGGCGCTCGGGGGACATCGGGTCTATCGACTCGCAGGGATATGTCAGGGTCGTCGACCGTAAAAAGGACATGATCAATCGGGGCGGCTACAAGATCTTCACGATCGAGGTCGAAAACGTCCTCTATCAGCATCCCGCTGTGCTCGAGTGTGCGGTTGTCGCGAGACCCTGCCCGGTGCTTGGCGAGCGGGTTCATGCCTTTGTGAGTGTTCGCGCGACCGGCGTGAGCGCCGAGGCATTGAGGGCTCACTGCGCGCCACGGTTATCCGATTACAAAGTTCCCGAGACCTTCACACTTTGGACCGACCCTTTGCCGAGAAATGCAAACGGCAAGCTTCTCAAGCGCGAGATGCGCGAGCAACTGGTTGCACAGGAATCGGACGCCTTCAAAGGAGCGGTGCGATGAGTTCTGCAGGCCAGAGACCAACTTCAAAGATCGGATCTTTTGCCCAGTCGCTATCGGCGCTTCGCGCCGCTGAAGGTAGCGAAGTCTTTGTTACCGACTGGATGGAGATTTCCCAGAGGCGTATCGACCTCTTTGCGCAGGCGACCGATGATTTTCAGTGGATCCACGTCGACACGGCGCGTGCGGCTCGCGAGTCGCCGTTTGGGGGCACCATTGCGCATGGATTTCTCACGCTCTCGCTGCTTGGCCATTTCTATGAGCAACATCTGACCTTGCCTTTTTGCGATCTTGGGCTCAACTACGGCTTGAACCGTGTGCGGTTCACCTATCCAGTCCGCGCGGGCAACCGGGTAAGAGGGCGCTTTACGCTTGCGAAGCTCGACGACATCGACGGCGGACTGCAACTTACCTTTCAGGTAGTCATCGAGATCGATGGCGAGGCTCGCCCGGCGTGTGTCGCTGAGTCTGTCGTTCGTCAGATGTTTGCGCCTCAGAGCAGATGAGCTTTCGGTATCCGACCCTTGCCGGCGGCGACCGATTTTCAGACGGTGACTGCCTGGGTGTCGCGGCAGCCCATATGGATGCGCAATTTCAACGGAGTTGGCGATGACGCAGCGCAGTTGGGCGGGACGGGTAGTCGTGGTGACAGGCGGCTCGAGCGGTGTGGGCGCTGCGGTCTGCCGAATGCTCGCCATGCAGGGCGCAGCGCTGGTTATCAACTACAGCCGCGATGCCAAGCTTGCCGAGCAGGTTGCAAGCCAATGCAAAGCCCTGGGTGGAGACGCCGTGACGGTTCGGGGCACCGTGGCTGAGGATCCCGATTGTGTGGCCGTCGCGAGTGAGGCGGTCGCACGTTGGGGGCGTATCGACGCGCTCGTCAACAGCGCCGGTACGACGCAGTTTGTATCGATGAGCGACCTGGACGGCGTTCAGGCGGATGACTTTCAGCGGGTCTATGCGGTCAACGCCGTGGGACCCTTCCAGATGGCGCGCGCGGTTGCGCGCCACATGAGTGATGGCTCGGCGATCGTCAATGTGTCTTCGGTGGCCGGACAACTGGGTAGCGGCAGTTCATTTCCATACGTGATGTCCAAGGCATCGCTCAACATCCTGACGGTTGGGCTCGCGCGTGTGCTCGCGCCGCGAATTCGGGTCAACGCGGTCCTGCCCGGGTTGATAGAAGGGCGTTGGATGCGGGACGGCCTGGGCGAGGAGGTTTACGAGCGCGTCAAGGCGCAGTACGCGCAGACCGCCGCGCTGGGACGCGTGAGCCGCCCCGAACAGATCGCGAGTGCGGTGTGTTGGCTGCTCGATCCCGAGTGCGTGGTGACGGGGCAGCAGATCGTAGTGGATGCCGGGTTCATGCTGGGCAAGCCGCCATCGGCAACCGGCGGCGCAGCGCGCCCGGGCCCGTAGGCGAACCGTTCAAGCGCGACGCGCTTTGTGGCCACCCTCAGACCTCTTTGCTCAAGTGATTTGTAGGAAAGCGCTGTAAGTAGCTAATTTCATAGCGCTATTCCAATTCAAGGCGCTTTAGGATTTGCGCCTAAGTCCTTGACCTGCTTAAAGAAAATGCCAGGTTGCCTTGACCGGGATTGACCGCGTGCGTATAGTGGGAAAAAGTGTAGGAAAGTGTCTTTTTTTGGGGTCTGCGCACCGGATGGTGCGGTTTTTGCCAGGGTTGGTGGACGGAGAATGTTTCAGGGAAGTTCAGCGCTGCTGCTCGATGCGAAGGGGCGGATGACGGTCCCATCGCGGCATCGCGACGCGCTCACCGTTCAGTGCGAAGGGCGCCTGACGCTGACCCGATCTCCTGACGGCTGCCTGCTCATGTTCCCGCGCCCGGTATGGGAGTTGCATCGCGAGCGGATAGCGGCTCTGCCCATGAATGCGCGCGCCTGGACACGCATCTTTTTAGGCAGCGCCTGCGATGTCGATATGGACGGGACCGGACGGATACTGATTGCGCCCGAGCTGCGTCAGTCCGCCCGTCTGGCTAAAGACGTCATGCTCCTCGGCATGGGCGGGCACTTCGAGATCTGGGATGCCCCCACGCTAAGCGCGAAAGACGAGCAGGCCATTGCCGCGGGCATCCCTGATGCCCTGGCCAACTTTTCCTTCTAGACCGGTGCACATTGATCACAACGCGGCAGGCGGCCGACCGGCAAACCCGGAGCGGTCATCAGCCGGTGATGGCCGAGGAGACCCTGGCGGCGCTCGCGATCAAGCCCGAGGGCTGTTATGTCGATGGGACCTTTGGTCGGGGCGGACACAGTCGGCTGATCCTCGAGCGGCTCGCCGGGCGCGGCAAGCTGATTGCCATCGACCGAGACCCCGAAGCACTGGCCGAGGCGCGCAGCCTCAGGGATCCGCGTCTGATCGCCGTCGGGGCGCGTTTCTCGGAGCTCGACGCGGTGCTGAACCAGTGCGCGGTCGGTCGGGTCGATGGCGTTCTCTTCGACCTGGGTGTGTCATCGCCCCAGCTCGACGACCCTCAGCGTGGGTTCAGCTTCCGCAGTGCAGGGCCGCTGGACATGCGCATGGATCCGCAGAGCGGGCAATCGGCACGGCAGTGGCTGGGAGAGGCTGATGAATCGGACATCGCAAGGGTACTGAAAGAATATGGGGAAGAACGGCTTGCTGTTCCGATTGCAAAGGCGATTGCTGCTCGCCTGCGCCGCGACGGTGAATCAGCCCTGCGCACGACAACCGAGCTTGCCGAGCTCGTTGCGGCTGTCGTGCGCCGTCGGCGCAGCAGCACAGCGCCGGGGCGCGATCCCGCCACTCGAACCTTTCAAGCTATACGGATTTTCATCAATCAGGAGCTTGTCGAGCTCGAGGATGGTCTTGCGGCAGCGCGCGATCGCCTCGCGCCTGAGGGACGGCTCGCGGTGATCAGCTTTCACTCCCTTGAGGATCGGATCGTCAAACGATTCATTGCGCATGAGTCGGGCGCCAACGCCGCTCGCGACCCGATCACCGGAGAGCGGGCTACCGTGGCGCGCACGATGCTACCCGTCGGCCGTTGGCTGCCCACTCCGGCTGAGGCGAACGCGAATCCGCGCGCGCGATCGGCCGTGTTACGCGCTGCGCAGCGGCTCTGAGGCGCACGCACAGCCATGCACCGCCTCAACATCGTCCTGATCATTTTGCTTGGCATCTGCTCGGTCGCGCTGGTTACCTCGCAGCACCATGCGCGCCGCCTGTTCGTGAATCTCGAGCGCGCACAGGCACAGTCGCGGCAACTCGATACCGACTGGAATCAGCTGCGGGTCCAGCAAACCTCGCTCGCCACCGCAGCGTTGATCGACGCACGGGCGCGCCGCGACCTAGGTATGGAGCCGGTCGGCGCCGACCGCACGCTGCACCTGGTGCGCGATCCCGAGGCTCGCACTCTTCAGGTCGGGCCGCTGCCGGCCGCGCTCAACCGCAGGCCGGCTAACACCAACCCGGCCCGACGCGGCGACGGAGCGCGCTGATGAGTGGGCCGAGTCGACGCAATATTCCGTTCTCGTCGAACCCGCTTCTGCGGATAACGTTGCCGGCATATCGCTCCCATCTGCTGATGGCGGGCATCGCACTGGCGTTCGCAGCGCTTGCCGCGCGCGCGGTCTACCTGCAGGTGTTCTCGCAGGACTTTCTGCAAAAGCAGGGTGAGTCTCGCTATGGGCGAACACTCGATCTGCCCGCTTCGCGCGGCGAGGTTCGCGACCGCAACGGGGTTCAACTTGCCACCAGTCTGCCTGCCCGCGCTGTCTTCGCAGTACCCGGCGAAGTCGACCTCGCGCATCCGCGGCTGCCCGAAGTCGCGCGCCGCCTGGGACTGACCGAAGCAGAGCTTCGACAGCGGATCAGCGGTACCGAGCGCAATTTTGTTTTCCTACGCCGTCAGCTTGAACTCGAGCACGCCGCCAAGGTACTCGAGCTCAAGGTCCCCGGTATCCACGTTCAGCCCGAATACAAGCGTCAGTACCCCGAAGGTGAACGCCTGGCGCATATCGTGGGTTTTACCAACATTGAGGATATCGGCCAGGAGGGTATCGAGCTCGCGCAGAACAAGCTGCTCGCCGGCCGCTCAGGCAGCCGACGCGTGATTCGCGACCGGCTGGGTCGCGTGATCGAGGAGGTCGAAGCGATCCGGGAGCCTCTCAACGGCAACAACATCGTCTTATCAATCGACAGCAAGGTTCAATACCACGTGTTCGAGGCGCTTCGCGCCGCGGTCGCCGAGCATAAGGCCGCCGCGGGTGGCGCTGTCGTACTCGACACCCGTACCGGGGAGGTGCTCGCCCTGGTGAACCTGCCCACCTACGACCCCAATGTGCGCCAGGAAATGAGCGGAGCACAGCTGCGCAACCGGGTGCTCACCGATATTTTCGAGCCGGGCTCGACCATGAAGCCCTTCACCGCAGCGCTCGCGCTCGATCTGGGCAATGTCACGCCGCAGACGGTTATTCCAACCCTTGGCGGCAAGATCACGATCAGCGGCCACACGCTGAGCGATGTCAAAGGCCACGCCTCGCTCACCGTCGAGCAGGTCATTCAAAAATCATCCAATGTCGGCACGGTGCAGATGGCGCTCAAAATCGCGCCGCGCGACATGTGGGAGACCTTTGCTGCAGTCGGCCTTGGCCAGGCGCCGCAGCTCGGCTTTCCGGGAGCGGTGGCCGGCAGGCTGCGGCCGCACCGCAACTGGAAGCAGATCGATCAGGCGACCATGTCCTACGGACACGGGCTTTCGGTTTCGCTCATGCAACTCGCCCGCTCTTATCTCGTATTTGCCCGCGATGGTGACCTGATACCGGTCACTATCTTCCGCCAGGAGGGCGAAGTCTCGAGTACGCCGGTTTTTACCCCGCAGACCGCGCGCGCGGTGCGCCGCATGCTCGAGCTCGCGGCCGGGCCGGGCGGGACGGCGCCTCAGGCTCAGGTGCCGGGCTATCGCGTGGCAGGCAAGACGGGCACCGCGCACAAGATCGAGAACGGTCGCTACGTCAACAAGTACGTATCCTCCTTTGTCGGGTTTGCACCGGTCTCCGATCCGCGGTTCGTCGTTGCGGTCATGATCGACGAACCGACAGCCGGAAAACACTACGGCGGCCAGGTTGCCGGTCCCCTTTTCTCGCGCGTCATGGGCGATGTGTTGCGAATGCTTCGCATACCGCCCGATATTGGTGCCGGCGGACTGGCCGACGCGTCGGGCCTATCCCGGGAGCGGATGTGAGCGTCGCGGCGCGTCCGGCCCAATCCTGCCCGACTGCCGATGCCCGCGCGGTGGCAGCGTGGCTCGGTTCGCGACTTGGACAGGGCGCGCAGCTGCATGCCGACAGCCGGCGTCTTCGACCGGGGGATGCATTCTTTGCCTGGCCCGGAGCGGCAGCCGACGGTCGCCTGCACATCGACACAGCGCGTTCTAAGGGCGCTTCGGCGATCGTTGCTGAAGCTGAGGCGCCGGCGCCCTCAGCCGCTCACGATTTGTATGCGGTGCGCGATTTACGCGCGCACGCGGGGGAAATCGCGTCGTACTTCTATGGCGAACCCTCGGCGCGACTTCAGCTGATTGCGGTGACGGGAACCAATGGCAAGACGAGTTGCGCGCACTGGCTCGCTCAGGGTCTGGCACGCAGCGGCCGGCGCTCGGCTTTGATCGGCACACTGGGCAGCGGTCTGCTTGACGACTCGGGCGTGCCGAGCCTTACCCACTTCGGGCTCACCATGCCCGATGCGCTTAGCTTGCATGCCATGTTCGCGCAGTTTCTGGCTGCTGGTGCTCGCGCGGTTGTGATGGAGGCCTCCTCAATAGGTTTGCATCAGCATCGCTTGTCTGGCGCGTGCCCGGCGGTAGCGGTGCTCACCAACCTGAGCCGGGATCACCTCGATTACCACGGCAGCGAGGAGGCTTACGCGCAGGCAAAGCTTCTGCTTTTTCGCATGCAGGGCTTGAAGGCCGCCGTACTCAACGCCGAGGACGCGTTGTCCCAGCGCGCGCTCGCCGTTCTTCCCGAAGGATGCCGCGCGATCGTCTACGGTTCGGGCAGGACCCAGGCGATGTACCCGAAGGCGCAGCATCTGATCGCCACGCGGATCGGCGAGCATCCCGAAGGTCTTTCGCTCGAGCTGGACGGCGATTTCGGCAAGGCCGAGCTCAAGCTGCCGCTGCTCGGACGGTTCAATGCGATGAACGCGCTTGCGGTTGCCGCCGGTTGGCTTGCGCTCGATGTCCCGTTTGCGCAGGCGGTCTCGCAGCTCGAGCGGCTGCAGCCGGTGCCTGGCCGTCTCGAGCGCGTGTCGGCCGACTCAGCCGATGGCGGCAGCCTTGCCGCAGCAGTATCCGCCGAGTCGACCGGGCCTTGCGTTGTCGTCGACTATGCTCATACGCCCGATGCGCTTGAGAAAGTTTTAGATGCGCTGCGCCCGCTCGCGGTCTCGCGCGCGGGCCGGCTCTGGTGCGTGTTTGGCGCGGGCGGCGAACGCGACGCCGGCAAGCGACCGCAGATGGGCTCAGTTGCAAGCCGGCTCGCGGATCTCGTCGTCCTCACAAGCGACAACCCGCGCAGCGAAAGCCCGCACGCGATCCTGAACGAGATCGCGGGCGGTTTGTCCCGGCCGGCGCATCTCGTTCAAGCCGATCGTCGCGAGGCGATCCGGTCTGCCGTCGCGCAGGCAAGGCCTCAGGACGTCGTGCTGATCGCCGGGAAGGGCCACGAACGCTGGCAGGAACTCGCCAGCGCGCGCGTACCGTTTGACGATGTAGCCGAGGCGCGAGCCGCGCTCAAGCTTCGCTCTGGGGCAACCCATGCTTGAGCTACGCCGGGTTTTCGAGTGGCTGAACCAGGCGAGCTTTATCGGCTCGGGCAACGAGCGGGTCAGCGGGGTCTGCACCGATTCGCGGGCGATTGACCGTGACAGCCTGTTCGTCGCTTTGCGCGGTGAGCGTTTCGATGCGCATGACTTTGTGCAGGCTGCACGGGATTCGGGCGCGGGTGCCGTGCTTGTCGAGCGATGGGTGCCGGGGCTCGCGCCGCCCGTCATTCGGGTATCGGACTCGCGTCGTGCTCTTGGCGAGATTGCGCGCGGCTGGCGGCGACAATTTCAATTGCCCGTGGTCGCTGTGACAGGCAGCAACGGCAAGACGACGGTCAAAGAGATGATCGCGGCGATCTTCACCGAGTGCTGCGGCGCGCAAGCCACGCTTGCGACGCGAGGAAACCTCAACAACGAAATCGGGGTACCGATGACCCTGCTTGCGCTGCGCGAACGCCACAGGCTTGCGGTCATCGAGCTCGGAATGAACCACGCAGGCGAAATCGCGTGGCTGGCCGAGATCACCCGGCCAACGATTTCGCTTGTCAACAACGCGCAACGCGAGCATCAGGAATTTCTCGCGAGCGTCGCGGCCACCGCGCGCGAGAACGGCACCGCGATCAGTGCCCTTGCAACCGACGGCATTGCCGTCTACCCCGGGGATGACGCGGACCATACTCCGATCTGGCGCGCGCTTGCCGGCACGCGCCGTGCGCTTGAGTTCGGCCTTTCGGTCGACGGCCGAAGCGCTTCAGGTAATGCGCTTGCCGTCTGGGCCGAGCCAGGCGCTGCTGCGGAGGATTTTCGTCTCCATGCGGGAGCCGAGGTGCACCGCGTAAGGCTCGCGATCGACGGAGCGCACAACGTGCGTAATGCGCTCGCCGCTGCAGCGTGCGCGCTTGCTGCAGGGGTTAAGGGCGAGCACATCGTGGCCGGGCTTGAGCGCTTCAGCCCTGCGCCCGGTCGGCTCGTTCGGCACCGACTTGAAACTGGCGCCCTCCTCATCGACGACACTTACAACGCCAATCCGGATTCGGTACTGGCTGCGATAGCGCTCCTTGCTGCGGCACCGGCGCCCAGAGTGCTGGTGCTGGGCGACATGGGCGAGGTCGGCGATCAGGGTCCCGCCTGGCATCGTGAGGCGGGTGAGGCAGCGGCTCGAAGCGGGATCGACCACCTGCTACTGACTGGGTCGGCGAGCCGCGCGGCAGCCGACGGTTTCGGCTCGGCGGCTGAACACTTCGGTGACGACATCGCTGCACTGGCGGCCCGGGTGGCGGCACTCGCGCAGCCCGGGACGATTCTGCTTGTCAAAGGCTCTCGCTTTATGCGTATGGAGCGGGTGGTCCAAGCCCTTGTCGGGCGCTCTGCAACGGGGGCGTACTGATGCTGCTTGAACTTGCTCAGTGGCTCGCCCGCGACATTCGTGCTTTTTCGGTTTTCAACTACATCACGCTGCGCGCGGTTCTTGCAGCGATGACTGCGCTTCTTATCGGCCTCGTGTTTGGGCCGCTTGTGATACGCAAGCTCGCTGCGATGAAGATCGGTCAGGCGGTTCGCACGGATGGTCCGCAAACCCATCTGGGCAAGAGTGGAACGCCGACCATGGGCGGAGCGCTCATTCTGATCGGAGTCGCTACTGCGACCTTGCTCTGGGCCGACCTCGAAAATCGTTTTGTCTGGGTGGTGATGCTGGTCACACTTGGGTTTGGTTGCATCGGCTGGGTCGACGACTATCGCAAGGTAGTGCGCCGCGATCCGCGCGGGATGTCCGCACGTGAAAAATTTTTCTGGCAGTCGCTGATCGGAATAGCCGCATCGGTCTACCTCGCCTTCGCGGTGTCAGCTTCGAGCAGCACGCCGGCCTTTTCGTTGTTTGTCCGGTGGCTGGAAAGCGGTCTGGTGATGGAGTTACCGGCGCGCGCCGAGCTGATCGTGCCCTTCTTCAAGAATGTCGCCTATCCGCTCGGCGTGTGGGGCTTCATTGTGCTGAGCTTTTGCGTGATCGTCGGTACGAGCAACGCCGTCAACCTGACTGACGGAGCCGATGGCCTCGCGATCATGCCGTCGGTGCTCGTAGGCTCCGCACTGGGGGTGTTTGCCTACGTCGCGGGCAATTCGGTATTCGCTCGCTATCTGCTCATGCCTTACATCCCCGGAGCGGGCGAAATGGCGGTGGTGTGCGGTGCCATCGCCGGCGCCGGTCTCGCTTTCCTTTGGTACAACACCTATCCCGCGCAGGTGTTTATGGGCGATGTCGGCGCGCTTGCTTTGGGCGGTGCGCTGGGGACGATCGCCATTATCGTCCGCCAGGAAATCGTACTTTTCATCATGGGCGGGGTGTTCGTTGCCGAAACCGTTTCCGTGATGCTGCAGGTCGGTTATTTCAAATACACCAAGCGCCGCTACGGTGAAGGCCGACGAATTTTCCGGATGGCGCCGCTGCACCATCATTTCGAAGTGGGTGGGGTCAAGGAAACGCAGGTCGTCGTGCGCTTCTGGATCGTCACCATGATCCTCGTTTTGGCGGGTCTCTCGACCCTGAAGCTGCGCTAGGAACCGAGAGCGATGAGCCCCCCCGCAATCGACCACGAATCGCCGCAGCGCCAGCTATTCGACCTGGCCGGCCGGTTCGTGCTGGTCATGGGCCTGGGCGAGTCGGGTGAGGCTATGGCGCGCTGGGCGGGATCGCGCGGCGCGCGGATTCGACTGGCCGATACCCGTAGTCCCGACGATCCGGCGATGGCCGGAGTCAAGGCACTGTGTGCGGAGTTGGGCGAGGCCCAGTGCGTCCATGGAGCGTTCAGCGAGGACTGGTTAACCGACATCGATCTTGTCGCCTGGAGCCCCGGGCTATCGCTTGAACTGGGTGATTCAGCTGCTTTCGCTGCGCTTGTCCGCGAACGCGGTATTGCGCTGGCGGGGGAGCTCGATCTGTTCATGCATGCGCTCGCTATGTTGGCGGAGACGGGTTATTCGCCAAAGCTCGTAGGCATAACGGGCACTAACGGCAAAACCACCACGACGGCGCTCGCCGCGCATCTGTTTGCCGCGTGCGGACAGACGGTCAAGGCAGCGGGCAACATCGGCCCGTCGCTGCTCGCAGCTCTCTCCGACGCTCTGCAGCACGATACCCTGCCGGCCATCTGGGTGCTCGAGCTCTCGAGCTTTCAGCTCGCGGCGGCCAACGGCTTTGAGCCGCACGCTGCGGTAATCCTCAATCTCAGCGAAGACCACCTCGATTGGCACACCGATATGGCGAGCTATGCCGCAGCCAAGCGGCGTATCCACGGCAGCAAAGCCTGGGTGGTGAGCAACCGCGACGATCCGTCGACCGATGCCCCGGTCGCCGAACCCCCGGCCAAACCTGTCGGGCCTCGTGCAACGCGGCGACGGGGCGCCCAGGCATCAGGGCGCCGGGTCAGCCGATTCGGCCTGGATGCACCCAGAGCACCCGGTGATTTCGGTATCGTCCAGGACTCGGGCCTGGCGTGGCTTGCGATGGCAGAGCCCGAGGACGGCTTTGCATCGCGGGACTCCGACGACGATGCGCCCCGGATGGTCCGTCGGCTGATGCCGGCTGAAGCTCTGCCGTTTACGGGTCGCCACAACCAGTCGAACTGCCTCGCGGCGCTCGCGCTGGGTGCTGCGATCGGATTGCCGCTTGCGCCGATGCTGCGCGCGGTTCGCGATTTTCACCCGGGCGCACACCGCTGCGAATCGGTTGCGGTGATCGACGGCATTGATTACATCAATGACAGCAAGGGCACCAACGTTGGTGCGACGGTCGCCGCGCTCGAAGGCATGGCTGCCGGCACCGTGCTGATCGCGGGTGGCATCGGCAAGGGGCAGGACTTTGCCCCGCTTGCCCGCGCCGCGGCGCGGCGGCAGGTCAGGGTTCTCCTGATCGGTCGCGATGCACAGGCGATTGCGACGGCGCTGGCAGCCGAGTCGGTTAAATGGGAGCGCTGCGAGAGCCTGGATGAGGCCGTCGCTCGCGGCCGGGCGCTTGCCGCGCCAGGCTCGGCCGTTCTGCTCTCGCCTGCTTGCGCGAGTTTTGACATGTTCCGAGGCTATGCTCATCGAGGCGAATCGTTTCGCCGTGCGGTACGCGCCATCGCCGACGCGACCGGGCAACCGCTGGAACTGGCATGCTGACTCAGACCCTGGGCCGCATGCGCGCGGGCTTGGGCTCGGTCACCGGCCGTACCCAGACCGCCGTGCCGCTGGGCAGCGTGGACACTGGGGTGTTGTGGGTCACCGGGATCCTGATGGCGATAGGCATCGTCATGGTCTATTCGGCCTCCATTGCGTTGCCGGACGCCCCCCGTTTTGCCAATTACAAGCCCTGGCACTTTCTGGTCAGGCATCTTTTCGCGATAGCTGTCGGCGTCGGCCTCGCCATCGTCGCCTTCACCATACCGATGCGAGGCTGGCAGCGCTCTGCCAAATGGCTCTTCCTGTTTGGTCTTGTGCTCCTTGTGCTCGTCCTGATTCCTGGTGTGGGTAAGGTCGTCTACGGCGCAAGGCGCTGGCTATCGCTCTATGTGCTCAATCTGCAGCCCTCGGAGCTCATGAAGATATTCGTGATCCTCTATGCCGCCGACTACACCGTGCGCAAACAGGATGTGATCCTGAGCTTCACCAAAGGCGCCTTCCCGATCGGGGCTGCGGTGGCCGCGGTGGGACTGCTGCTTTTGCTTGAACCCGACATGGGCGCTTTTCTCGTGATCGCCGTTGTCGCCGGTGGCGTACTTTTCCTCGGTGGTGTGAGCGGTCGCCTTTTTGCCGGGCTGGTCACCATCGGCATCACCACGTTCGGCCTGTTGATTGTTCTTTCCCCCTGGCGGCGCGAGCGGATATTTGCCTACCTGGATCCTTTCAGCGAGCAAAACGCGCTTGGTAAGGGTTATCAGCTCACGCACTCGCTCATTGCATTTGGACGCGGCGAACTGTTTGGCGTCGGTCTCGGCGGTTCAGTTGAAAAGCTTCACTATCTCCCCGAGGCTCATACCGACTTTCTCCTTGCTGTCATCGGGGAAGAACTGGGTCTGGTCGCCGTATTGGGCATTGTCATACTGTTTTTCTGGCTCACCCGCCGCGCGTTTGAGATCGGGCGGCTGGCAATCAAGCTTGACCGCACCTTTTCAGGACTCGTTGCCCAGGGCGTGGGCTTGTGGCTGGGTCTTCAGGCTTTCATCAACATGGGCGTCAATGTCGGCCTCCTGCCCACCAAGGGGTTGACTTTGCCGCTCATGAGCTATGGAGGCAGCGCGATTCTCGCCAACTGCATCGCGATAGCGATATTGCTGCGGGTCGATTTCGAGAACCGCATGCTCATGCGGGGCGCCAAATGAGTACGCCTACGCTGCTCGTGATGGCGGGCGGTACGGGTGGCCATGTCATGCCTGGGCTTGCCGTTGCGCAGATCCTTCGCGATCAATCATGGCGCATTGTCTGGCTCGGTAACCCGGAGGGTATGGAAGCCGCACTGGTTGCCCGCCACGGCATAGCCTTTGAGCCGGTGTCGATCAAAGGGCTGCGCGGCAAGGGCCCGCTCGCGCTACTCGCCCTTCCGCTCAAACTGCTCCGCGCTTTTGCTCAAAGCATCAGCGCACTGCGGCGGGTCCGGCCCTCGGTCGTGCTCGGCATGGGCGGCTACGTCGCCTTCCCCGGCGGGATGATGGCCTCGATGCTCGGTTATCCCCTGGTGGTACACGAGCAGAACTCCGTTGCCGGGCTCACCAATCGGGTGCTCGCGAAGCTTGCCGACCGCGTGCTCGAAGCGTTCCCGGGGACGCTCTCGGGTGCGATCTGGACCGGCAACCCGGTCCGACGCGATCTGGGCGCCTTGCCCGCGCCCGAATTGCGCTATCGCGACCGTGAAGGCCCGCTAAGGGTTCTGGTGGTGGGCGGCAGCCTCGGCGCACGCGTTCTCAATGAGATTGTCCCGCAGGCCCTTGCGCTTCTTGGCGAGGCCGTACGGCCCAGGGTGATGCATCAGTCCGGCCGATCGCATGGCGAGGCGCTGCGCGAAGCGTATCGCTCGCGCGGTATCGAGGCCGAAGTGGCTGACTTCATCGAGGATATGACTGCCGCCTACCGAGATGCCGATCTCGTCATCTGCCGGGCGGGCGCGATGACCATCGCCGAGCTCGCAGCAGCCGGCGTCGCGAGCGTGCTCGTCCCCTTGCCTCATGCGGTCGACGATCACCAGACCAGCAATGCGCGCTATCTGGCCGATCGGGGCGCGGCGACGCTCATTGCACAAAAAGATCTTAGTGCGCCGGCGCTTGCGGATCTGCTGCGGCACGCCAGCCGACCGGCGCTTATGGAGCAGGCGGTGCGTGCACGCGCGCTAGCGCGCACCGAGGCTGCTCAGGCGGTTGCTGAGATCTGTGCCGGCTTTGCGCCTGAGGGGGCGCGATGAAGCACAAGGTCAAACGGATTCACTTTGTCGGCATAGGTGGGGCCGGGATGAGCGGGATCGCCGAGGTACTGCTCAATCTCGGCTACTCGATCAGCGGTTCGGACCTCGGCGAGTCGGCCGTCACGCGCCGGCTTCAGTCGCTGGGCGCTCTGGTGGCAGCCGGGCATGCCGAGGGTAATGTGCAGGGCGCCGATTGCGTTGTCGTGTCCTCGGCGGTGCGTGGCGATAATCCCGAGCTGGTCGCTGCGCGCAACCGGCGGATTCCGGTGGTCCCGCGCGCGCTCATGCTGGCCGAGCTGATGAAGCTCAAGCAGGGCATCGCAGTCGCGGGCACGCACGGCAAGACGACTACGACCAGCCTGATCGCATCGATCCTCGCGCGGGGCGGGATGGATCCGACTTTTGTAATCGGCGGGCTGCTCAATAGTGCTGGCGCCAATGCACGGCTTGGTGCTGGCGAGACCATCGTGGTCGAGGCTGACGAGTCGGACGGCTCGTTCCTCAACCTCTCGCCGATGATCGCGGTGATCACCAACATTGATGCTGATCACATGGACACCTATGGCCACGATCTGGCCCGGCTCAAGCAGGCATTCATTGAGTTTACCCAGCGCCTGCCTTTCTATGGCGCCGCGGTACTTTGCATCGATGATCCGCAGGTACGAGAGATCCTGCCCTTCGTCACTAAACCCGTGTTGAGCTATGGTCTGAGCGAAGGTGCGCAGTTCAGAGCCGTAGATGTCGTAGCCGATGCGGCCCGGATGCGTTTTACCGTACAGCGAGAGGGCGCTGCGCCGCTTGGGGTCACGCTCAATTTGCCGGGATTGCATAACGTCTGCAATGCGCTCGCGGCAGTAGCCGTCGCCGATGAACTCGGCGTCACCGATGAAGCGATTGTCGCGGCACTGACCGAGTTCAAGGGCGTGGGGCGCCGGTTCCAACGCTATGGCGAGATCGGACTTGCCGGCGCTGCGGGCCGTTTCACTCTCATTGATGACTATGGGCATCACCCGGCAGAAATACGTGCGACGATTGCCGCAGCCCGGGGCGCGTTTCCCGGCCGGCGCCTGGTGCTCGCTTTCCAGCCGCATCGGTTCACGCGCACGCGTGACCTGTTCGAGGATTTCGTGAGGGTCCTCGCCAGTGTCGACGTACTCCTTCTAACCGAGGTCTATGCGGCAGGCGAACCAGCGATCGTTGCCGCCGATGGCCGCTCGCTCGCTCGAGCGGTACGTGTCACGGGGCGCGTGGAGCCCCTCTTTATTGAAAAGGTAGCTGATCTGCCTCAGGCGATTCTGAGCGCGGCGCGGCCGGACGATGTCGTCCTCACCATGGGGGCGGGCTCGATCGGGCAGACGGCGCAACAGGTTCGCGACCGGGCTGCGAGCCCCCCGGAGCCAGGCCATGGCTGAGCCGACCCCCAGCGACGTGCGTGCCCTCGGTCGCGTTGCCGTCCTTGCAGGGGGGCTGTCGGCTGAGCGCGAGGTCTCGCTGATGTCGGGAGCGGGCGTGCTCGAGGCGCTTCGCTCGCGCGGTGTGGATGCCCATGCCTTTGACCCGGCTCAGCGTGATTTGGCCGACCTGCGTCGCGAGGGCTACGCGCGCGCCTTTATCGCGCTGCACGGGCGATTCGGCGAAGACGGATCGGTGCAGGGAGCGCTGGAGCTTCTGGGTATTCCGTACACGGGGTCGGGCGTGCTCGCTTCTGCCATCGCCATGGACAAGGCTTGCAGTAAGGACCTATGGGTTGCTCGAGGGCTGGCGACGCCTGCCTATCGCCGGGTAACCGACCTGCCGAGTGCGCGCCGCGCGGCGCTGGATCTGGGCGGAGCGCTCGCGATCAAGCCTAGCCGTGAAGGTTCGAGCCTGGGCTTCTCGCGGCTCGCAGCCGGTGAGGCCATCGACGAGGCGTTCGCACTTGCTCGAAGTTTCGATAGCGAAGTCATCATTGAGCGCTTCATCGAAGGCAGCGAACTCACCGTTGCGATTCTCGGGGCAGGAGCGTCGGCACAGGCGCTCCCCGCCATCGAGATCCGTGCTCCCGAGGGCAATTACGACTACCAGAACAAATACTTTGGCGAGGCCACTCGCTACCTCTGCCCGGCACCGCTGCCGGCTGCGCTCGCAGCAGAGGTCGCAGCGCTCTCGCTTGCCGCCTACCGGGCGCTGGGCTGCGAAGGCTGGGGGCGCGTGGACCTGATGCTTGCCCGCTCCGACTCGCGGCCCTGGCTGCTCGAAGTCAATACCTCTCCCGGAATGACAGGGCACTCGCTGGTACCGATGGCAGCGCGCGCAGCGGGTATGAGCTATGACGAGCTGTGCCTGAAGCTTGTCGCGTCAGCCTCTCTCAAAATTACTCGCAGCAGCGCTGCTGCGTTGACGGTGGAGTCATCATGAGTACCGCCTGGCACGACACCAAGCTGCTCAATGCGGTGGCCAATATTTTCTTCACCGCCGCTCTCGTGTCGCTGATCGGCGCGGGGCTGTGGTGGGTGTCGCAGCGACCCATGTTCACGATCCGGCACGTTCAGGTCGACGCCGACCCTGCGCAGCCGCTTCGTTATGTGCACGAACCCGCTTTGCGCTCGGTCGTAGGCGACCGGGTGGGCGGGAATTTTTTCTTCATCGACTTGCAATCGGTCCGCGAAGCATTTGAGAACGTGCCGTGGGTTCGGCGAGCGACGGTGCGGCGGATATGGCCAGATTCGCTGCATGTCACGCTTGAAGAGCATCGGGCTTTCGCGATCTGGAACAGCACCGGGCTCATGAATACGCACGGCGAGCCGTTCGCGGCCAACCTGGATGAGGCAGAGGAGGAGCGCGCACTGCCCCGGCTGTCCGGACCGGTGGGCAGCGAGCGCCTTGTTCTCGAGCGCTATCTCGAGATGGTCGAGGCGCTCAAACCCTTGAAGCTCTTGCCGGATCAGCTTGACCTCTCAGCGCGGCGCGCGTGGAGCGCGAAGCTGAGCGACGGCTCGACGCTGCTGCTTGGCCGCGACCAGGGCATCTCGATACCTGAGCGACTCGCGGTCTGGGTCGAGGTCTATCCGAAAGTTGCAGAACGAATCGGCCAGCGGGCACACACCGTTGATCTGCGCTACCCGAACGGCTTCGCCATTCGCCCGGTTTCGGCGGTGGCGGAGTCCTCGCGGGAGGTGCATGCAGCGGCCCCCGCAAAGCCATGAGCAGGATCATCGGGGCAAGCCAATGAGCAGGGACGCAAAAGATCTGATCGTCGGACTCGACATCGGTACCTCCAAGGTGGTGGCCATCGTCGCGCAGATCAATGCCGACGGGAATTACGAGGTCGTCGGTCTGGGCCAGCATGAGGCTCGCGGTCTCAAGAAGGGCGTGGTCGTCAACATCGAAAGCACCGTGGCCTCCATCCAGCGTGCGCTCGAAGAAGCCGAACTCATGGCCGACTGCAAGATCCGATCGGTCTACACCGGGATCGCTGGCAGCCACATCCGCAGCTTTAACTCAAGCGGCATGGTGGCGATCAAGGACAAGGAGGTCAGTGAAGCTGACATGGCGCGGGTGATCGAGACCGCCAAGGCGGTCAATATCCCGACCGATCAGCAGATCCTTCACGTGCTGCCGCAGGAATTCATCATCGACGGGCAGGAGGACATCCGCGAACCGATCGGTATGAGCGGCGTTCGCCTCGAGGTCAAGGTTCATATCGTGACCGGCGCCGTATCAGCGGCGCAGAACATCATTAAGTGTGTGCGGCGTTGCGGCCTGGAGGTTCAAGACCTGATCCTGCAACCGCTCGCCTCATCGGTATCGATCCTTTCCGAGGACGAAAAAGAACTGGGCGCCGTACTCGTCGATATCGGCGGGGGGACGACGGATATTGCGATTTTCACGGGCGGCGCCATCCGTCATACCGCTGTCATCCCGATCGCCGGCGACCAGATCACCAACGACATTGCCATGGCGCTGCGTACGCCCACGCAGGACGCAGAAGAAATCAAGTTGCGCTTTGGTATCGCCAAGCAGGCGCTGGTCGATCCGGCCGAGCGCATCGAAGTACCCGGCTTGGGTGATCGCGGGCCGCGTCAACTCTCCCGTCAGGCGCTTGCAGCGGTGATCGAGCCGCGGGTCGAAGAACTGTTTTCGCTCGTCCATCAGGTCATTCGAGAGTCCGGCTACGAGGAACTGCTCTCATCGGGAATCGTGCTCACCGGAGGGACCGCCGATCTGCCTGGCGTGGTTGAGCTCGCCGAGGACATCTTTCTCAAGCCGGTCCGGGTTGGCCGCCCCGTCTACACGGGGGGGCTGGCAGATGTTGTGCGCTCGCCGCGCTACGCGACAGCGGTGGGGCTGCTCGAGGAGGCGCGCTTGCAAAGGCTGAGGGGTAGGAAGGCTGCGGAGCAATCGGGCTCGTTCAAAGAGACGCTGCGACGCATGAAGGACTGGTTCATGGGTAATTTTTAAGGAGACTGCGATGTCGTTTGAAATGATCGAAGATGAAATCGAAGGCGCCGTCATCAAGGTGATTGGTGTGGGCGGGGCGGGGGGCAACGCCGTCAACCACATGAAGCAGCGCGGCGTTCAAGGGGTAGATTTTGTCGCCCTCAATACCGACCGGCAGGCGCTCGCGCGCTCGCTTGCTGACCACACCATACAGCTGGGCGGCAACGGACTCGGCGCTGGCGCCCGACCCGAAGCGGGCCGAGCGGCTGCCGAGGCTATGCGTGACGAAATCCGCGCGGCGCTGCAGGGGGCGCACATGGTGTTTCTGACCGCCGGCATGGGCAAGGGCACCGGCACAGGCGCCTCGCCTGTGGTTGCCGAGGTCGCCAAGGAGCTGGGCATCCTGACGGTGGGCGTGGTCACCAAGCCCTTCGACTTTGAGGGCGGCCGCAAGATGCAGATCGCCGAGGCCGGCATCGACCAGCTGGTCGAGCATGTCGATTCGCTCATCGTCGTGCTCAACCAGAAACTTTTCGAGGTGATGGACGAGGAGGCAAGCCTTGAGGACGCCTTCAAGCGGGCCGACGATGTGCTCCATAACGCCGTCGCGGGCATCGCTGAGATCATCAACGTACCGGGCCTGGTCAATGTGGACTTCGCCGATGTGCGCACGGTGATGGGCGAGCAGGGTAAGGCAATGATGGGGATCGGCGAGGCAGCTGGCCTGGATCGCGCGCGCATCGCAGCCGAACAGGCGGTCGCCTCCCCGCTCCTTGACGGAGTCGACCTCCAGGGCGCCCGCGGTGTGATCGTCAACATCACGGCCAACCGCAGCCTCAAACTCAAGGAAACCAACGAGGTCATCAACACCATCAAGGCCTTCTGCGCCGACGATGCGACCATCATCCACGGGACCGTGTTCGACGAGGAAATGGGCGATGGTCTGCGGGTCACCGTGGTGGCCACCGGGATCGGCAAGCGTGCCTCGCGCCCGGTCCTGGTGCCGCAGACTCAGCTGCGCACCGGCACCGACAATGCGCCCGTCGCTGGCGCAGGCGACTACGAGCGCCTGGAACAGCCCGCCGTCTGGCGCAACGGACGCGCGGGCGCCGAAGCACAGGTGCGGGCGCTGGAAGAAAGCGGCGTCGAGCGCTTCGACATCCCGGCCTTTCTTCGCAAGCAGGCGGACTGAGCAGTCGGCACGTGGCAGGCGGCGGCCGTCTCCCCGTCGCCTGCCCGGCAGAATTTTCTGCCGCACCCATCCCCGGTGCGGCCTTTGCCGTCTGCGGCAGCCCAACGGTTAGAATCGCGTTCCCCCATCTTTTTCAGGAGAGCGCAAATGACCATCAAAGTTGGTGATCACGTGCCCGACGCCACCCTTTTCGAGTTCATCGAAGTCGAAGGCAATGGCTGTTCGGTAGGCCCCAACGCCTTCAAAGTCGAAGACATCACGCGCGGCAAGAAAATAGCGGTCTTCGGACTGCCTGGCGCCTTCACGCCGACCTGCTCGGCGCAGCATGTCCCGAGCTACCTCAAGAACCACGATGCCCTCAAGGCCAAGGGCATCAACGAAATCTGGTGCGTGGCCGTCAACGACGCATTCGTCATGGGAGCCTGGGCGCGCGATCAAAAGGCCGGAGGCAAGGTCCGCATGATGGCTGATGGCAGCGCCGAGTTCACCAAAAAGCTAGGGCTTGAACTAGACCTCACCGCGCGCGGCCTGGGTTTGCGGATGCAGCGCTTTTCCATGGTTCTGGACAACGGCGTGGTCAAGCAGCTCAACATCGAAGCCGCCGGCAAGTACGAGGTCTCCAGCGCCGAGGCTATGCTCGCCAAACTTTGAGGCGAGAGTTCGATGATGCGCCAGCGCACGATCCGCGAACAGATAAGAACCGTCGGCGTGGGCCTCCACGCCGGCGAGCGGGTCGAACTGGTGCTGCGACCGGCCCCTGCCGATACCGGCATCGTGTTTCGGCGAACCGACCTCAACCCGCCGGTGAGCATTGCCGCACGGGCTGAGGCCGTCACCGATACGCGCATGGCCTCAACGCTATCGGCGGCCGACGGCGGGGGTGCAAGGATCGCAACAGTCGAGCACCTGATGTCGGCGCTCGCGGGGCTGGGCATCGATAACCTGCACGTGGATGTCGACGCAGCAGAGATCCCCATCTTGGACGGGTCGTCGGCCTCCTTTGTTTACCTGCTGCGCTCAGCGGGGATAGTCGAGCAGGCGGCGGCCAAGCGCTTTATCCGGGTATGCGAGTCGATCGAGGTTCGCGACGGCGACAAATTCGCCCGGCTGGAACCCCATTTCGGTTTTCGGCTTGAGTTTTCGATCAGCTTTGGCCACCCGGCGATCGACGCGACCGGCCAGCATATCGTCATCGACTTTGCCGAGAATTCCTACACGCGCGACGTAGCCCGTGCGCGCACTTTTGGTTTTATGCGCGATGTCGAGGCTCTGCGCTCCAACGGACTCGCGATGGGCGGTAACCTCGGCAACGCCATCGTGATGGATGAGTACCGGGTCCTCAACGAAGACGGCCTGCGGATAGATGACGAATTTGCGATGCATAAAGTGCTTGACGCCATCGGCGATCTGTACCTCGTCGGCCACCCCCTGCTCGCCCGCTACGTAGCCCATAAATCGGGTCACGCTTTGAATAACCAGCTGCTGCGCGCGCTACTCGCAAAAAAGTCAGCCTGGGAGTGGGCGAGTTTCTCGCAGCCGCAGTCCGCGCCTCCTGTGTTTCAACTCGATTGGCAGGCGGCCTGAGCGGTTACGCCCGGCGATCCGCGTCACGGCCTGAGCGCTGCTGCCCCGGGGTGGCGCGACCGGGATGGACGCAGGCCCGCGCTTAACGGCGTCTGGCCACAAGGCTGGCGAGTGCTTCGCGCAGGGTTCCTTGGGGCAGATCCGACCCGAGCCGCGCCAGACTGTCTATCGCCGTAACGGGGATGGGCGCACGCGGTGCGCCTGGAATGTCGGCCTGCGCGTTGGCGGACGAGCGGCGGGTACGTATGCGCAGCCGCTCCACCGCCGCGCCGCGCCGTCGCAGTGCTGCTACGACACTAGGTTCGCGCTGGCGCAGCCTGGCCGCTTCCGAAGCGTTGGCGGTGGCGACCGCGAGCGTGCCGTCTTCCAGGCTCAATACCTCGATACCCCCGGATTCGACGCTGGCCGCCAGCAGGGCCTGAAGCTCGATCAGCCGACCGACCCTCAGGCTGAGGTCGCGCACTTCGGGATCCATCCCCAGCCAGTCAGCGGCGCTGCGAGAACGTTTCAACGCGATGGCCTCCCCATGCGGCGTCTGATTTGCGTCGTCTGTGTACGCGGCGTGCGAATAGCTGCTGCTGTGTGGCGGCTGCTGTGTGGCAACGTCTGAATGTCAGCCCGTGAGGCTACCACGCGCCTGCGGTCGGCTCAACGCTCGGGCGTGCTAGACTCCTCAGGTTAAACCCTCGCCAAGTCCTCCGCCAGAGATCGCTCAGGCCGGCGCAGGCCCGACCAGGCCGTTCCAGCCCCGCACCTTACTGGCGTTGCCGGACCCGGCCTCCCGACATGCTCCAGAACTTTCTCACCAGAATCTTCGGCAGCCGCAACGATCGGCTGCTTCGCAAGTATCGCGCCAATGTCGAGGCGATCAATGCCCATGAGGCTGCGCTGCAGCAACTCTCCGATGAGGCATTGCGAGCCAAGACGACGCAGTTTCGCGAGCGCGTAGCAAACGGCGAGGCGCTCGATGCGCTCCTGCCCGAGGCGTTTGCCGTCTGCAGGGAGGCGGCCGTTCGCGCGCTGGGAATGCGACATTTCGATGTACAGCTGATCGGGGGCATGGTGCTGCATTCAGGCAAGATCGCCGAGATGCGCACCGGTGAGGGCAAGACCCTCACCGCGACCCTGCCGGTCTACCTCAATGCGCTTGCCGGCCGTGGCGTTCATGTCGTCACGGTAAATGACTACCTGGCTGCGCGCGACGCCGAGTGGATGGGTAAGGTCTACAACTTTCTCGGCATGAGCGTCGGCACCATCGTTTCGCAGCAGCCCACCGAAGCCAAGCGCCTGGCCTATGCCGCCGATATTACCTATGGCACCAACAACGAATTCGGTTTCGATTATCTGCGCGACAACATGGAGCATGCGGCTGGCGACCGCCGGCAGCGCGGCTTATCTTTTGCGATCGTCGACGAGGTCGATTCCATTCTGATCGACGAGGCGCGCACCCCGCTCATCATTTCCGGCCAGGCCGAAGACCACACCGAGCTGTACCGGAGGGTCAACGCCGTCCCGCCGCTGCTCGCTGAAATGGCGAGTGAGCCCAAGCCCAATGAGCCCGAACCTCCCGGCGACTACTGGGTCGATCGCAAATCGCATCAGGTGTATCTGTCGGACGCCGGCCACGAAAAGGCTGAGCGCGTGCTGACCGAGCTGGGGCTGCTCAGCCCCGAGGCAAGCCTTTATGAGGCGTCCAACATCGCGCTCATGCATCATCTGATGGCCGCGCTCAGGGCGCACACGCTTTACTTTCGCGATCAGCACTACGTCGTCCAGAACGGCGAAGTCATCATCGTCGATGAGTTCACCGGGCGACTGATGCCGGGCCGGCGCTGGTCCGAGGGACTGCACCAGGCGGTCGAGGCCAAGGAGGGCGCCAATATCCAGGCGGAAAACCAGACCCTCGCATCGATCACCTTCCAAAACTACTTCCGCATGTACGGCAAGCTTGCGGGCATGACCGGAACCGCCGATACCGAGGCCTATGAGTTCCAGGAGATCTACAGCCTGGAGACGGTGGTGATCCCCACGCATCGGCCGATGATCCGCGCTGACCGTCAGGATCAGGTCTTCCGTACGGCCCGCGAAAAGTACAACGCTATCATCGCTGACATTCGGGACTGCCACGAACGGGGCCAGCCCGTTCTGGTCGGTACGACATCGATCGAAAACTCCGAGCTGCTCTCGGAGATGCTCACCGGCGAGAAACTGCCCCACCAGGTGCTGAACGCCAAGCAGCATGCCCGCGAAGCCGAAATCGTGATCCAGGCGGGGCGCCCCGGAATGATCACCATCGCGACCAACATGGCGGGTCGAGGTACCGATATCGTGCTGGGCGGTAACATCAGCCGCGATATCGATGCGATTGCGGCCGACCAGGCAGCACCGGCCGAGACCAAGGCCGCGCGCACGCAGGAGCTGCGTGCCCGGTGGCAGGCGCTTCACGATCAGGTGATTGCCGCGGGCGGGCTTCATATCGTCGGCACCGAGCGCCACGAGTCGCGCCGTATCGATAACCAGCTCCGGGGGCGATCCGGCCGCCAGGGCGACCCGGGTTCGTCCCGGTTTTATCTATCGATGGAAGATCCGCTGCTGCGGATTTTTGCAGGCGATCGGCTCAAGGCCATCATGGACCGCCTCAAGCTTCCGGATGGCGAGGCGATCGAAGCAGGCATGGTGACCCGGGCCATCGAGTCGGCGCAGCGCAAAGTCGAGGCGCGCAACTTCGATATCCGCAAGCAGTTGCTTGAGTATGACGATGTCGCGAATGACCAGCGGCGTATCGTTTACTCCGATCGCAATGCGTTGCTCGATGCCAGTGAATTCGGCGAACGTATCACCGACCTCAGACGCCGCGTGTTCGAGGATGTGGTGCGCAATTTCGTTCCTGCCGAATCGGTGGAGGAGCAGTGGGATGTCGCAGGCCTTCAAAAGGCGCTTGAAAGCGAGTGGCAGCTTCAGGTGCCGCTTGCCGACAGGCTTGCTTCGACCGATCAGCTGACCGACGAAGACATCGTCGAGTCAGTCGTAGCGGCGGCTGACGCCGTCTACGCGGCCAAGCTCGAGGCGGTCGGCGCGGAGGCGTTTGCGGGCTTCGAGCGCTCCGTTCTCCTCCAGGTAATTGATCAGCACTGGCGTGAGCATCTGGCAATGCTTGACCATCTCCGGCAGGGCATTCATCTGCGCGGTTACGCGCAGAAAAATCCTAAGCAGGAATACAAGCGTGAGGCGTTTGAGCTTTTCGAGCTCATGCAGAACCGTGTCCGTACTGATGTGACCCGCATTCTGATGACGGTGCGGATCGAATCGGCCGCGCAGGCTGAAGAGGCTGGCGAGGCGATTGCCGCCGCCGAACAGCCCACCAATGTTTCCTACGGTCACGCGGACTTCAACCAGGCACAGGCGGCCGCCGGCGCCGACGCCGATGCCGAGGCGATTGCGCTGGCTTTGCAGCAGAGCCCGGCGGAATCTTCGGGCGACGCGCAGCAGCCGTTCAAGCGGTACGGGCGCAAGATCGGGCGTAACGACCCCTGCCCGTGCGGCTCGGGTCGTAAGTACAAATCGTGTCACGGAAAGCTCGCCTGATCTGCCCGGGCGGGCCGGGTCCCTGGCGATATTGCTGAGAACCCAAGCGTCAACGGGCTGCGGAGTAAGAGATGCCTGTCAACCTGAAGGTCCCCGAGCGCGAGGCGCTTCACGCCGTTCCGGGAGTTGAAATCGGAACCGCGATGGCCGGCATTCGCAAAGCCAACCGGCGCGATGTACTGGTCATGCGGCTCGCACCTGGCGCGCGGGTAGCGGGTGTGTTTACCCAAAACCGCTTTTGCGCGGCGCCGGTCCAGGTCTGCCGCGATCATTTGGAGGCAAGCGGCGGCGCGATTCGTGCGTTATTAGACATATTATTTGAAAACTTTGAAGTTAAAA
>CAZZKA010000014.1:0-25966 GCA_964654745.1 uncultured Bordetella sp.
CGGTTCAGGGGTTTACCGCCCGCTCGCCGAGCGCCAGATCCCGAGGCCAAACCAGTGCAGACGACGCGATCCGCAGAGCGAGTAGCAGCCAGATTGCAGCCTTCTGCCAGTGCAGTCCGGGCCGCAGACTCGCATACACGCCGCCGGGTAACGCCTGCGGCAGCACGTACTTGAGAGCGAGAAGCTGCGGAAGTTCGTAGCGCACGACGGGCCCGGGTACTACGCGCGTAAGGATCGGCGCGAGTGCGTCGGCAGTGAGCCTCTCCTTTAATAAGTTGAAGGCTGGCCAGTCCTTTGCGACCAAGGTGAGGTCTAACACATCGCCCTTGTCCCCAGCGCGGCCGCAGGCGAGATCGCCGACGCGCACGCTCCCTGTCCCGCTGCTCACCGCTCACTCCAAGTGAGCGTGGGCTCGACCAGCTCATGCGCGATGAAACCATCCAGCACTTCGATCCGGTTACGACGCTCGCTGCGAACGCTGCATCCTCCAGCCGGCCCGCTCAGCGTAATCGCATAAATCTCGTCCTCGACGATCTGCGCCTGTTCGAGATCTCCGCAGCGCGCCGAGACATGGACTCGCGCCTCCGGAAGCGCAGCCACGGCCACGGGCGATGCACCACGAAGCACGGAATCGAGTCCGACGATATCGACCACGAGGTCTTCGTCGCGCCAGTCGGACAGTCGAAGCCGCAGCGTCTCGGCCGCGCGCTGCGCGCGCGCGAGCGCTCCCGTCCCGGCAAAGCCGATCTCGCAGTCGGCGATCCACCCCGGCAGCTCCACGAATCCTGCAACTTTAAGGCTCGGCGGTCGCCCCCGGGATCGCGCTCCGTACACTCTCACCCTGCCGGGTCCGGTGATCTCAAAACCCACCTCAGAGAAATCAAGCACGAGATCGGGGGTTGCATAGCGTGAAGGGTCGTGAACTTCGTAGAGTAGCTGCAAGGTGCAGGTCTGCGGCGTGAGCACGCCCGCAGCGCCAGCCCCAAGCCGGATTTCAGCTGATCCGTCGGAAAAAATCTCTGCGAGCGGGAATCCGAGCTCGGCGTAATCATGCGCCGAAAGCATCCCGCCTCCGATCGGTTCGTAGTTGCCCCCCGAGAGCTGCCCCGAGCACTCGAGCAGGTGACCGGCGGTGAGCGCGCCTGCGAGCGCGGCCTCGCCGGGGTCGAGTTGCCGGCGCGCGGGCGCGGCAAAGAGCGCCGAATCCGCAACTCGTCCCGTCACAACGACCTCGGCGCCCGCCTCAAGCGCCTGCGCAATCGTCTCGCTCCCGAGGTAGGCATGGGCACCGATCAGGCGGCCATTGCCAACCGGCCGGCTCCACGCGATCTGCGCTGCCTTGTTCATCACATCAGCGCCGGCAAGCGCCGCAACACGCAGACCCTGCAGGCCGAGCTCGCGCGCAAGCGAAGCGATCGCACCGCCGGCAGCGATCGGATTAGCCTGTCCGAGGTTGGAAATGATTCGCACGCCATGCGATCGCGCAACGGGCAGGAGCGGTGTAAGCCGTCGGCGAAGCCGGGGATCAAATCCGGAGCGCGCATCCTGTGCCCGCGCTTTGAGCGCCGGCAGCAGTGTCCGCTCGGCGAGACATTCAAGCGCGATGGCATCGATCTCGCCCGAGCCCGCGAGCCGGACGGCAGGATCGATCCGGTCTCCTGCAAAGCCAGCGCCGGCACCGACGCGACAGACGGATTTCATAAGGTCCCGGCTCCCGATTCAGAAGCCGAGGTAGGCACGCTGAACATCCGGGTCGTTGAGCAGCGCCGCGCCCGAGGCCTGCTTGACCACCACGCCATGATCGAGCACACAGCCACGACGGCACAGTCGAAGCGCATTCCCGACATTCTGCTCGACAAGCAGGACCGCAAGGCCCTTACTTGCAACCAGGGACTCCACTTTTTCGAACAGCCGGTCGACCATGATCGGCGCAAGTCCCAGCGAGGGCTCATCGAGCATCAGCAACCGCGGCAGCGACATCATCGCTCGCGCCACAGCGCACATCTGCCGCTCGCCTCCCGAGAGCCTGCCAGCGAGCTGACTGCGACGTTCGGCAAGGATGGGAAAGAGTGCGAGCACTTCGTCGAGCGTCTCACGCATCCGCTCACGCGCCGCGCGATGATAGGCGCCGAGCTCGAGATTTTCCAATACCGTCATAAATGGGAAGAGCCGCCCACCCTCCGGAACCATGACCAGCCCACGCGAGGCAGCGTCGTGAGCGGCTATCGCGGTGATATCTACTCCACCGAACTGAACGCGTCCCTCAAGTGGCCGCAGATGGCCACTGATGGTCAGAAGAAGAGTCGTTTTGCCCGCACCGTTAGCCCCTACTACCGATACGATTTCACCCGGTTCGACCGAGAGCGATACCCGATTGAGCACCGTCTGCTGACCGTAGCCTGCGCTCAGTGACTCGACCTGAAGAAGCGGACCGTTCATGCCTGCGCCGCCTCAGCGCGCCGGGTCGACCCCATGTGCCCGTCGCCGAGATAGGCCTGAATCACTGCAGGCGAGTTGAGAATCGCCTCGGCCGTACCCTCGGCAATCAGGCAGCCGCGATCGAGCACGATAACCCGCTCGGAAAATGCGCGAACGACCTTGAGATTGTGTTCGATGATGATGAACGTGTAGCCCTCGGCATGCAGGCTCTGTAACAACTCGATCGCGCGACCCACCTCTGCCTGATTGAGCCCCGCCATCACCTCATCAAGAAGCACCAGGGTCGGTGCGAGCGCGAGCGCGCGCGCAACCTCGAGGCGGCGTCGCTCAGAAAGCGTAAGATCGCCCGCGCGTCGCGCGGCGAGTCCGGCCATCCCGACCCTCTCGAGGACGCTCATCGCTGCATCGCGCGCCTGCGAAAGCCCGCGGTGGCGCAAAAAAGCGCCGATCATCACGTTTTCAAGCGCGGTCAACGCGATCAGCGGCTTGGCGATCTGAAAAGTCCGTCCCATCCCCAGACGCGCCCGCTCATGCGGTGGCAGATCGTTGATCGTGCGGCCGCAGAACTTCACCTCGCCCTGAGTCGGCGCGAGTTGACCAGTGAGCAGATTGAAGAGCGTGGTCTTGCCCGCGCCATTAGGGCCGATCACGCTGAGTATTTCACCTCGGCGAACCGATAGCGATACATTGTCTAGCGCTCGCAGGCCTCCAAAGTGTTTGCTCGCACCGCACACCTCGAGCATGGGCAGCGCATCGGGCTGCGTCATTCGCGTCTCCCCTCGCGCGACCGCCAGGCAGCGATCGCGCTTTCAACCGCGCCGATCACGCCGCGCTTCATAAATAACGCAGCAAGCACCATCAGCAAGCCCAGGATTGCGAGGCTCACACCGGGAAGCGCGCTTGCGAATTCGGCCCGCAACCAGTTTTCAAGCGGGACAATGAGTACTGCGCCCACCACCGGACCAGCGATGGTACCGATACCGCCTATCAGCGCGAGTAACGCAAACTTCACGCCCACCTCGGGTAGCGTGAATAGGGTCGGGGGGTCGATGAAGCGCAGATACATGGTAAAGAGCGTTCCACCGATGGAGGTCAGCGCTGCGCTGATACCCATACCCCAGAGTTTGACGGCAAGCACATTGATACCCGCTGCGCGGGCCGCGTCCTCGTCTTCGCGCAGGGCGAGGAGGTAGTAGCCCAGCCTTGATCGGCGAAGCAGGACGCTGATGCCGACCACAATCGCGACAAAGCCAAACATCAGCAGCGCATACTGCCAGCGGTCGCGAAAAATCATGTTCTCAAAGCCTGCTTTGAATGGGATCATGAGGCCACGCGGACCTCCGGTCACCGAATCAAAATGGTTGGCGAGCACAAAAGCGACCTCGTTGAAAGCGAGTGTTGCGATCGCAAAAAAAGGCCCGCGCAGGCGAAAAGTCGGCCAGGAGATCAGCATCGCCACGCCGGCTGCAAAGACGGCAATCGGAACCATCGTGAGCCAGGGCGACCAGGCAAACCGGATCACACAACTCGCTGTCAGATAGGCGCCGATGCCGAAGAAAACACCGTGACCCAGAGAGAACTGACCGCCGAATCCACCGATGATGTTCCACGCGGCGGCGAGGCCGCCCATGAGATAAGTGAAAGCCAGAATATTGAGCGCTGAAGGATCATCGATAAAAACAATAATCGGTGCGAGTGCGAGCGCCATGCCGCCCAAATACTTGAACAGCGCTCGCTGACCCGATTCGATGACGCGCGAGGCGTCGTGGTCAATGCTGCTCACGAAAGCCCACCTCCTCAGCACCCACCTGACCCATCAGCCCTGCCGGTCTTACAACCAGTACGATGAGAAAAATCACGAACCAGACCGCGCTGCGCAAGACCGGATCGATATAAAAACCTGCCAGCGCCTCGACCACACCTACGATCAGGCCACCGAGATAGGCGCCCCACACGCTCCCCAGCCCGCCCAACACCACGACGGCAAACGCGGCAAGAATGAAGTTGCCGCCCACGGCTGGCGTAATCGAGTAGATCGGAGTGAGCATCACACCGGCGAGCCCTGCCAGCGCTGCGCCGATACCGAAGGTCACCAGAAAGGTGCGCTCGACATTGATGCCCATGGCGCGTGCCGCCCGCTTATCCTGAGTGACGGCACGGATAGCTTTACCGGTCATGGTGCGGGTCAGAAACACGTGCAGGCCTATCGTGATCAGCGTGACCGTAACCAGCGTGGCCACCCGGACCATGCTCAGCTTCATTTCGCCGATATCGAGCACGGATGATCCAAACTGACCGCCCACGCTGTAAGCCTCGCCGCGCGATAGCGCGAGCATCAGATTCTGGAACAGCATAAGCAGACCGAAGGTCGCAAAGATCTGCATGTTCGATTCGTGCTGCAGCGGCTGGATCACCAGCCGCTGTATCGCCACGCCCAGAAGGCCCACTGCCGGCGCAACAAGCAGCACTGACGCGTACGGGTTGATACCCAGCACGGTGTGCGCGTAGTAGCTACCGTACATCCCGAACATGACCAGTTCGCCCTGCGCAAAATTAACGATCCGGATAACGCCAAAAATCAAATTGAGCCCGATGCTGACCAGGCCGTAGATGCCGCCCAGGAGCAGACCCATCACAATCACGGTGAGCAACTGTTCCATGGATTTGCCTCCTGAACGGATCTGGCCGCGCGGCCGCCCGGGCGAGAGAAACGCGCCTCAGGGCCGGCCAAGCGGACGCAGCGTGACCCCGGTCTGCACCGCCTTCTGCGGGAACACCGTGACCATCTTGCCGTCCTGCCACTGCGAGGTAGTGAACTGTGCCCGAGTGTTCTGGAAGGACTTGTCAAAGCGCGCACCGAACCCCGAGGGGAAACTATTGTCGGGACGGTCGAGCTTTGCGGCGGCCGCCTGCACCTTAGCCATATCGACGCTTCCTGCTGCCTTGAGCGCTTCGGCGAGGATCATGAAGCCCGAATACGCGGCCATGCCCTGTGGGGCGACCGGGTCGGCCTTGTACTTGGCGCGGTAGGCATCGAGATAGGCCTTGTTGCCTGGTCCATAGGCCTCGGAGATATCGTTACGCGGATAACCCACGACCAGCACGCCCTCGAGCGATGCCGCACCCAGCGCCTGCAGCGTCTCGGGCGTATCACCAGTGCCGACCATCAGGATCGCGCCCGGCTTGAACCCCTGATCGCGCATTGTGCGCAGGAGCAGATTGCCGTCGGGCACATACCCCGTCTGGATCACAACATCCGGTGCGGCGTTCTTCGCACGCAGCACCGTATCGTTGAGATCGATGGTCCGGGCTGGATGGGCACCCACACCAACCACTTTGGCACCCATTCCCTCGAGGATCTTTTTCTGTGCTTGGGCGATCGATGTGCCGTAGATCGAGTCTTCGTGCTCAAGCCAGACTTTGATGTCTTTCACCTCCTTTTTGAGGGCGGGTGCGATAAGGTCCTTTACCGTGGCCACCGAGGTTGTGGCAAAGGCGTTGCCGTCCGGACCGCTTCGGATGAAGTTGGGCAGTCCGCGCTCGGTCAGCGCCTGCGCGACCGCATTGGTCTCCCAGTAAAGCTTGTTATAACGCAGCGCAGCGTCACTGGCTGTCAACGAAATGCCGCTGATGTAGGTGCCAACGAACAGGTCAACCTTGTCACGCGTGGCAAGCTGCTCAACCGTCGCAATACCCTGCTGCGGATTAGTCACATCGCCACGGATCAATTCGAGCTTGCGTCCGAGTACGCCCCCCGAGGCATTGATCGCGTCGACCGCAAGCTCGTAGCCACGCGTGACCTCGGTGCCGTAGAGCGCCATCGGTCCGCTGTAGGGGTTGAGCGCGCCGACCTTGATCGTCGACTGCGCCGAGGCCGTCGACCACGCGCCCATTGCGAACAAAGTGGCGATGGCTAACCTTCTGCTGATTTGCATGACTGTCTCCTCGTTTTAAGCTGTGGTGGGAACATGCATGGTCTCGCCTGGAGCTTGGAGAGCCCCGACGCTCTGGCCGACCGGCCAGAAAATCCCGCCCCCGGTCACGCCGCCGTCGACGGCAAGATCGGTTGCGGTGATATAGGACGATTGCGAGCCGAGCAGGAACATCACTGCGTCGGCAATCTGCCGCGGTTGGGCCATGGTCTGCATGGGTATCACTGGCGCGAGCGCTGCCATCAATGCCGGGCTGTTACGAATCATCTCGGTATCAACCACGCCGGGGCAAACGCAGTTGACGCGGATGCCGCGCGGCGCGAGTTCGAGGGCCGCCGCGCGCGTCAATCCCCGCAACGCCCACTTGCTGCATGAATAGGCAGCGCTGTAGTAGCCAGTCATACCGACCGTCGAGGCGATGTTGACGATCGATCCGCCTCGCGGCATGAGCGGCGCAAGCGCCCGAATCGCGAGCATGCTCGCCGTGAGGTTGACCGACAGCACGCGCTCCCAGTCGGCGAGTTCGGTCTGTGTGACCGTACGCCGCGGTCCGGTGATGCCGGCATTGTTGACCAGTCCGTCGAGGCCTTGCCCGCTCGCAGCGATCTGCGCGGCAATGCCCTCCCAGGTCTGAGGTAGCGCCACGTCGTCGCGCCAGATGCGAAGCACGCCAGGCGTCGCGCCCGCGACTTCTTCAAGCCGGCGCCAAGCCGGATCAGACGCGTCCAGGTAATCCACCACATCGACATGCGCCCCCGCCGCGAGCAGCAGCCCCGCAAGGCTTGCACCCTGTCCGCGCGCAGCGCCCGTGATGAGGATACGACGCGCCGGGCCGGCTGCCTCGGGATCGCGATTTTGCGCCCGGTTGCGCCGGTCCACGGTGGATTTATCTTTGTTCAAGGCTGGGCTGTCCGAGGATAGTGGCAGGGGTGCTGCGCCTACTGCGGCGTGATCCCGGCGCCGGCTGCGATCTGCCGAAAACGGTCGGTTTCGCTTAGCTGAAATCGCCGCATTTCGGTCGGACCAAGCGCGAGCGGATCCGAGCCGATGCGGGCGATGAAATCTCTGGCGGCGGGCGTGGCGAGTACCTTCTGCATCGCCTCGACGAGTCGGTTCGTCTCGGGCTCGGGCGTCTCCGATCGTATGTATAGAGAGGTCCAGGTGTAGTTGATATAGGTCGGATAGCCGGATTCACTCACGGTCGGGATCTCCGGCGCATCGGGGTGACGTCGCTCGCCGGAGACCGCGATCGCGCGTAATCGTCCGGACTTGACCTGGGGCAATGCGGCAATCAGGTCGCTGACACCCCATTCGATCTGTTCGCCGACCAATGCGGTAAAGACCTCGGGTGCACCGCGGAAAGGCACGTATACATGTCGCGTACCGGATGCCGACGCAAACCATTCAGCAGACAAGTGAAAGCCCGGGGTGTAGGAGCCGACGCTCAACTGCCTCGGCGTGGTACGGGAGGCTTGAACGAGATCGGCGATATTGGTGATCCGGGACGTTGCAGGCGCAACGAAAATCATCATCCCGCGGGCCAGTCCCGTGACAGGTTTGAAGTCCTTCAGCGCGTCGTACGGGATGTCCTTGACGACGACCGGATTGACCGCCATGTGGGTGTTGGTCGCCAGAAAAAGCGTGTAGCCGTCAGCCGGCGCCTGCTTGGTGGCCATTGCTGCAATAAGCCCGTTGCCCCCGGCGCGGTTTTCGATCGTCACGACCTGACCCAGCATGATGCCGAGTTGCTCTCCAAAGAACCGCGCTGTGATGTCGGATCCGCTGCCCGGCGTGGTCGGTACGACGATGCGAAGCGGCCGGCTTGGAAATGCGCCGGATTGCGCGAGCGCGAGTCCATGAAGACCCGTCAGTACGGTAGCTAAAAAAACTGAAAGGGCTTTACGACGCATGATTGGACTCCCGACTGCCTATTGCTCAAGCCGCTTCGAGCTTAAAGCGCGGCACTGCGATGCCGGCCTCGCTTTCGATCACAAGCGCAAGGCGCATATCGATGCGAAGCGCCGAAAAATCGGCGATACCCACGAGGTTGCTGATAAGCCGCGGGCCCTCATCCAACTCCACCACCGCTGCTGCGTAGGGCAGACGCTGGGCAAAGGCCGCGTGGTACGCGTGGCGGTAAATAACCCAGCTCACCAATCGAGCGCCGCCGCGGGCTGCCTCCCGGCGCGCGCGGGGACTGAGGCACCGCGGACATTCACTGCGCGCCGGCAGCCACGCGTTCCCGCAATCTTCGCAACGCTGGAAAGTCAGCGCGCCCCCGGCAAGACCATCCCAGAATGGCCGGGTGAGCTCATTGAGCTCAGGCAGCGGTAAATCAAGATCCTGTGCGTCGATCATCGTTCGCCCCTCTCACTGCCCAAGGATCAGCGTCGCATGCGTGTGCATGATTCCACCCTGGTTGCTCACCACGCATTTCGCCGCACCCGATACCTGATTGACCGACTCGCCTCGCATCTGGCGCACGCCTTCAATCACCATCTGCAGTCCGGGCATCCCGGTTTCGGACAGCAACCCGCCCGAGGTGTTAATAGGCAGCTCGCCACCCAGCTCAACGCGACCGCCTTCGACGAACCGTCCGCCCTCGCCCTTGTCGCAAAAACCGTAGTCCTCCAGAGTCATCAGGACGGCGATCGTGAAGCAGTCGTAGATCTGCGCAACATCGATGTCCGCCGGGGTAACGCCTGCCATCGCAAAAGCGGTCTGGGCGGAAATCTTTGCTGCCGTGGTGGTGAGGTCGGGCCTGAGCGCCACATCCCATGAGGTCTGACCCTGCCCGAAGCCGAGGATGGGAACGGGCTTTGCGACGCCGGCGGCCCTGGCAGCGCGGGCGCTCATCACCACGACGGCTGCCGCGCCGTCGGAGACCAGACAGCAGTCGTCGCGGCGCAGCGGCTCGACCACCAGCCGCGACTGCCGGTACTGCTCGAGGGTAAGGGGCTTGCGCAGTTGCGCATTGGGGTTGGCCGCACCATGCCGGCGGCAGGCCACGGCGATTGCGCCGAGCTGATCGCTTGTCGTGCCGTACTGCCCCATGTGGCGCTGGGCGATCATCGCGTAGCCGGCGGGCGTGCCAAACCAGCCGAACAGCGCGCTACCGTCATCGCCGTAGGATTTCTCATAGGCGTGCCGCGATCCCGTTGCCGGGTTGTCAGCCAGGCAGACCAGCGCGACCTCGCACTGCCCCGCCTCGATCGCCATGGCAGCCTGGCTGATCATGCTGATGTTGCTTGCCCCACCCTGATCCCAGACGCCGCCAATCCGCGGCACGATGCCCAGAGCCTCGGCAAGCTTCTGCCCGTACATCATTTCAAAGCGCGAGGTCGGGCATTTCACGTACAGCGCATCGACCCGGTCCTTGGCAATCCCGGCATCGGTAAGGGCGTTACGAACAGCTTCGGTATTGAGCGAAAGGGTGCTGCGCCCCGGCAACTTGCCAAACGCGGTATGGCCGACCCCCGCGATCACGATCTCGCCTCGCATCAGATCACTCCTTCTTCGGCAAGCTGCCGCAGGCCTGCCGGATCAATACCCAGCCAATCGCCGAAGACTTCCCGGTTATCGCGACCCAGTTCGCCGCTTGGCCGGATCGGCAGCGGTTCAGAGCCCTGAAACCGCAGCGGCGAGTGCATCAGGCAGACACGCCCGTACATGGGATGATCCACCCATTGCAGCGCGCCGCGCTCATGCATATGACGGTCATTGACGACCTCATCGAGATCGCGCACCGGCGCGCATGGAACGCGGTGGCGCATGAGGAGTTCGAAGAGCGGCTGCTTGTCATGCTGCGCGGTAAATGCGCCCACCATTGCGTCGATCTCATCCATGTGCTCGACCCTCGATTTGAGGCTCGCGTAGCGCGTATCGGCGCTCAGGTCTTCGCGGTGCATCGCTTTAAGTAGCGACTGCCAGTGAATCTCGCCCACGCAAATGATCGCGATGTGCCCATCGCGCGTGGGATAGACGTTGTAGGGCGATTCGGCGAGCCCGCCGTGCCGGTTGCCAGTGCGCGGATGGGCCTTGCCATCCGACGCGTAGTGAAGACCCAGGCTTGAGGCGAGCGATGCGTAGACCGCCTCTTGCATCGAAACTTCGACGAGGCGGCCCTTGCCGGTACGTTCGCGCTCAAATAACGCGGTCAGGATGCCGGCGTACAGATGCGTGCCGCCAAAAAAATCGCAGAGGGCGGGGCCTGCCTTGACGGGCGGCCGGTCGGCAAACCCGGTGATATTCATCACGCCCGCCATCGCCTGGACGGTGAGGTCCATGGCGGGGTAGTCGCGGTTGGGCCCAGTCAGGCCATAGCCTGATCCCGATCCGTAGACAATTCGCGGATTGACGGCGCTCAGCGCCTCATAACCGAGCCCCAACCGATCCATCGCGCCCGGCGCGAAGTTTTCAACCACCACGTCGGCGCGCCTCACCATTTCATGGAGCAGATCGCGACCTTTGGGCGCCTTCAGATTGAGGGTTGCGAAAGTCTTGTTGGAGTTGAGCATCGCAAAAGCGACCGCCGCGCCACCCACGACGCTACGGCGGCGCAGATGCTCACCGCCCTTGGCCTCGATCTTGATGACCCGTGCACCCGCCATGGCAAGCAGAAAACTACAGTACGGCCCGTTGTAGATCTGACCAAGGTCGACCACGGTGACGCCATTTAGCGGCAAAGCCCGGCCACTCATCGCTCGTCGCCTCGCTCGCTCGCTCGCTGCCCGAACCGGAAAATTTCCATTCAACGACCCTTGAAGTCTGGCGTGCGCTTGGCAGCGAAAGCTGCGGGGCCTTCTTTCGCGTCATCGGTCATGCCAAGCATGCGGTTGATCACGGCCTCGATACGAAGTCCTGTGACCAGATCGGTATCGCGGCTGCGGACTGCGAGCTCCTTGGCGGCCTGCACCGCAAGCGGTGCATTGGCAGCGATGCGTCGCGCATAGGCATAGGCGGTATCGAGCAAGGCCTCTTTGGGCACGACTTTGTTGATGAGACCCCAGCGTGCTGCCGTCTCGGCATCGATCGGTTCGCCGGTGAGCAGCATCTCCATCCCGATAGCGTAGGGCAGCTGCTGCAGCACGCGCTGCGTGCCGCCATTGCCGGGAACAATGCCCCGCTTGACCTCGGCAAGATTGAAGGTGGCATGCGTCGCGGCGACACGGATGTCGGTGGCAAACATGAGCGTCATGCCACCACCCAGGCAGTAACCGTTGATTGCCGCAACCACAGGCTTCCATACCTCGAGGCCACGGTTGAGAAGCTGATCCTTCTGGGTGAGCCACATCTCCGAGAGATCGGGCGGGGCGGTGAGAAAGCTCTTGATGTCGGCGCCGGTGGTAAACGACCGCTCGCCCGCCCCGGTGATGATCGCCACCCGGATCGCGGGGTCGTCGCGAACGGTGCACCAGGCCCGCGAAAGCGCCTGATAGTGCTCGGCGTCCATGGCATTCAAGCGCTCGGGGCGATTAATCGTGATGAGGGCAATACCCTCGGCGGACACATCGAAGTCAATGGCCATATCAGCGCCCCTTGCGTTTGCCGAGGATGTCGCGGGCGATCACCATACGGTGAACCTCCGAGGGTCCTTCGCCGATCCGTTTGATCCGCATCTCGCGGTACCAGCGCTCAAGCGGCATTTCCTGGGCAACGCCCATACCACCGAGAATCTGTATGCAGCGATCGACGACGCGGCCAGCGGTCTCAGTGCCGTAGACCTTGGCGACTGAGGCGTCGACCTTGATGTCACGCCCGAGGTCGGCATTCCACGCGGCCTGATAGACGAGCAGGCGAGCCGCACGAAGCTCGACCTCAGAGTCGGCGATCATCCACTGGATCGCCTGCTTGTCGGCAAGCGGTGTGCCGAAGGTCATCCGCTGGTTGGCCCAGTCGATGGCGAGTTCAAGCGCCGCCTGGGCGATACCTATCGTCGCCGCCGCATAGGGCGGGCGCGCATGGATCAGCCACTCCTCGGCAAGCGAAAAGCCCTTGCCCTCCTCGCCGAGTCGATCTTCGATCGGCACCTCGTAGTCTTCAAAGTGCACCTCATAAGGGGAGTAGGAGCGGATGACAGGGATTTTCGACAACCGCATGCCCGGCCGGCTCTTGTCGACCACGAAACTGGTGATCGCATCGCGACCGCGACTCTCGCCCACGCGGGCAAATGCGATACCCCACTTGGCCTGACCCGCACCCGATATCCAGATCTTCGTGCCATTGAGCACATAGCGGTCGCTCTTTCGCACCGCGCGAGTCTGGATGGCACGGCCCGGATCGGATCCGCCGCTCGGCTCGCTGATTGCAACAAAAGCCTTGGTCCCCTTCGCAACATCTTCGTTAGCGAAGCGCTGCTGGTGGGGCGTGCCCTTCCAGATGACGTTGGGCGGATCAAATCCAAAGGCTCCGCAGCCCGCGATGTAGGCGCCCATCCGACACTTGGCTGTTTCTTCGGCCGCGACGCACTGGCCGAGCAGGCTGAGGCCGGCGCCTCCATGCTCGGCGGGCGTTTCAAAGCACCACAGCCCAAGATCGCGGGCTTTTTTCTGAAGCGACAGCAGCTGCTCGGGCGCGGGCTCATAGGCGTCGTGCGGCAGTCCGTCCTCGACGGGCTTGACCTCTTCCTGCATGAAGCGCCGGATCGTGTCGCGCAGCATGCGCAGATCTTCAGGTAGCTCCCAGCTCTCGGCGCTCGCACTTATCATCGGTTTCATCCTCCGGTACTTGTTGTCAGGGCGCTATCAGGCGGTAGCAGACGCTGCCTGCCGCTGCTTTCGAACACGCAGGCTCTGTTCCGAATCCAGGCGATAGCGAATACGCCCGGTCGCAAGCGTCCTGGCCTCGGCGATCACAACGCCGTAGGTCTGTTCAGCGGTGGTGCGGCTGATGTAGCCGCGGTTGAGGTCGCGCTCGACTGCGGCGAGCTCGCGTTCGAGCGCAGGACCGAACCCCCCGCCGCCGGGCGACGAAAGGCGTAGTCCGTCGCCTGCGCCGAGCGGCTCTTTTTCCTGCTTGCTGCGCATGGGCGGCTCCCACTGCCGGCCACCGGTGTTGAACTCGACGTGGTTGGCCTTGGCCGACTCGCCACCGCAAATGCCAAAGGGCGCATGATCGACGCGGTCGCCCAGTACCGACACGAGCATGTCAGACCACGCGGTAAAGCCGTATTCGGTTCCGCAGCCACCGCGATGCAGGCCCGCTCCGGACGAATCTTCCCGCAGTCGAAAATAGTCAAAGCGCAGCGGAAACCGATGCTCCGACATCTCGAGCGACATGAAGTTCGCCATCGACTGCGGCGGTGTGCCGTTGACCAGCCCGTCGCTTGCGCGGGTACCGCCGTAGCCTCCCGGATAAGGGAAGACGCCCACGAAGTAGTTCTGGCTGCGCGGGTGAGTGCCGCTGATCGCCACTACGCCTATCGTGCCGAAGAAGGCAGCCGGCGCCTTGTCAGGCAGCGCATGGGCGAGCGCTCCAAACACCACATCGATCACGCGCCCCATCGGGTCGAGATAGCCGCCGCAGGGGGCCGGGTATTGCGCTGAGAGCAAAGTGCCGTCGGGCACATGGATGCTGATCGGCCGGAAAGTGCCGCCGTTGACCGGAACATCCGGAAAGATATGTTTGATGGCAACAAAGCACGAGGACAGCGTCGTATTGCGAGACATGTTCAGGGGTCCGCGCGAGCGCGGGCCCGTGCCGCTGAAATCAAAGTGCATGTGCTCGCCGCTCACGGTGATCGCCAGTCGCACGGCGATCGGTTCGTCGACGATGCCATCGTTGTCGATGAAATCCTCGCAACGATAGACGCCGTCCGGGATATCCGAGATGTACGAGCGCATCTGTCGCTCTGAGTAGGCGATCATCTCGTTCAGGCACTCGGCAAGTACCGTACGTCCATAGCGCTGGACCAGGGTCTCTATTCCGCGGTGCCCGACGGTGAACACATTGGTCATCGCGGCGAGGTCTCCGGCGATCTCCTTGGGCAGACGCACATTGGCTCGGATCATCGCCACGATCGCTTCATTGAGCCGTCCGCTTTCATAGAGTTTGAGCGGCGGGATGACGAGCCCCTCCTGGTGAACCTCGGTCGCGCGCGGCGCCCATCCGCCCGGGACATTGCCGCCCATATCCATCCAATGCCCGGTGGTGGCCATCACCGCAAACAGTTCCCCCTCGACGAATATCGGGGCGATCAGCTGAACGTCCTGGATGTGGCTGCCGCCGAGATAGGGATCGTTCATGATCCACATGTCCCCGGACTTGAAGCCTCCCTCGGCGCGCGCGAGTTCGATCACTTTTTGTACGGTGAACTGCATATAGGCAAGAAAGACCGGCAGTCCATAGCGGCCCTGTGCGATGGTCTCACCGGTTTCGGGATGAAAGATGCCGTTGGCGCAGTCGTTGGTCTCAGAGATGATCGGCGAAATCGCCGAGTGGATCAGCTGCAGGTCCATTTCATCAGCGATCTGCTCGAGACTGCCGCGCACCACGGCGAGCGTGACTGGGTCCATCACTTCATCCTCACCAGAAGGTTGCCGCAGGCATCGACGCTGAGCACCATGCCGGGTTCGACGATCGTCGTCGTGTCCGACTGCTCGATCACCGCAGGACCATCTAGGGTCATGCCGGGGCGCAGTTCGCTGCGCTGATAGACCGGCGTGTCATACCAGCGGCCGTAGTGCACGCGACGCCTGCTCTGTGCGAGCGGCGGGCCTTCTGCCGGCTTAAGGTCGGTCGAGACTGGCGTGGCACTGGCACGAGTGCCAACCGCGAGCGTTCGCAAATTGACGAGCACAGCCGGGATGTCCTTTAGCGTATTGCCAAACTGCGCCCGGTAGGCCTCGACGAAGGCCTGCTCCATCCTCGCCGGGCCCCAATCAGCCTGCACTGGCACGCGCAGCGGATGGATCTGTCCCGCATAGGCCATGTCGGCGCTATGCGAGACGACGACCGACTCCACCGGGATGTGGCTGTCGGTAACCTGTCCACGCGCCGTATCGCGCTGGCGGCTGAAGATCGCGGCAAGTTCGGCTGCATCAATCCGATCAAGGCGCTTTTCTATGGTTTGCGACGTGTCATAGCGCAGGTCCGCGTAAGCGCAGCCGAGCGCGCACAGCACGCCCGGGTATTGCGGCACGAGCATCGTGCCGATACCGACTTCGCGAATCAGCGCGCCGCCGTGGAGCGGACCTGCACCGCCAAATGCGACCATGGCAAAGTCTCGCGGGTCGAGCCCTCGCTCGATCGACATCAGGCGGATACGGCCCGCCATTCGCTGGTTGACCACGGCAAGGATTGCCTCGGCGGCCTGCTCGAGGGATAGGCCCAGCTGCTTGCCGAGCTCGGCGACCGCCTTGTGTGCGCCCTCGAGGTCCAGGCCCAGAGGCGAGCCGCTCATCGTGCTTGTCGGACTGATACGCCCGAGGACCACATTTGCATCGGTGACTGTGGGTTCGGTGCCGCCGCGTCGATACGCGACTGGCCCCGGCATCGCGCCGGCGCTGCGCGGCCCGACCTGGAGCATGCCGCCGCGATCCAGATAGGCGATGCTGCCGCCACCCGCGCCTATCGTATGCACGTCAATCATCGGCAGGCGCAGCGGAATACGAAATTCGAGGTTGGTGAGTTCGGCAACCTTGGGCTCGCCATTGACGACCACGGCCACATCGAAGCTCGTGCCTCCCATGTCGGCGGTGATCGTGTGCGAGAACCCTGCTTCGGCGGCAATGCGCGCGGCGGCGGTCACGCCAGCGGCCGGGCCGGAACGCACAATGTAGGCCGATCGCTCGCTGAGTTGGCGAAGCGGCGCGACCCCTCCGTTGGACTGCATAATCGCGACCTCGCGGTGGAACCCCCAGCTTTCGAGCTGGCGCGCGAGGTTGCGGGCATAGCGCGCCACCAGCGGCTGCAGATAACCCTGCACGACGGCCGTGCTGGTGCGTTCGAATTCGTAGTACTCGCGCACCACCGAGGTCGCAGTCACCAGTTCCCAGGCGGGTTCTATTTCGGCCAGAATGGTCTTGGCGCGCTCTTCATGCGAGGGATTCGCATACGCATGCATGAATGCAACGACGACCGCCTGAACGCCGCGCTCGCGCAGTTCGGCCGCAATCAGGCGTAAGCCCACTTCATCGAGCGGCTCGAGTTCGCGGCCTTCATAATCAATGCGCTCGGCAACCTCAAACCGCAGCTCGCGCGGCACCAAGGGTTCGTGCACCCCTTCGAGCCCGTACATCTGCGGGCGGTCACGGCGACCGAGTTCGAGCAAGTCCCTGAAGCCGCGTGTGGTGATGAGCGCACAGACTGCGCCCTTTCGCTCGATGACTGCGTTAGTCGCAATCGTCGTCCCGTGCAGGATCGCTTCAAGTTCGTCGGGTCTGAGTTTGGCGCCCTCCAGTGCATTGAGCAATCCGATCGAAGGATCCTGGGGCGTGGAGGGAACCTTGAGGATCTGGTGCGGACGGCCGGCATGGCCGGAGAAATAGAGGTCGGTAAAGGTGCCGCCCACATCGATGCCGACGATGCTGCTCATGATTTTTCCTCGTTGCGCCAATCGGGGCGTCCCGCGACCGATCGGACATAGGCTCCGACATGACGACCCATGCGGCGCGCAGCCGCATCCCCGTCTCGCGCCGCGATGGCATCCATCACCCGCTGATGGGCACGATGCACCGCGTGACGCACCTCGATGGAGTTGAAGCCCTCGAGATCGGTCGCGGCGTAGATCGACTGCGAAATCGCTGAGGCAAACGCGATCAACAGCTCGTTGGCGCTTGCCCGCACCACCGCCATGTGCCAGGCGAGATTGGCCGCGAGGAAGCGGGGGATGTCCTCGCCTGAAGCCTCGATCTGCGCGTGCGCGCTCTGCAGAGCCACCCAGTCTTCTTCGGTGTGATGGAGCGCGGCGAGTCGCGCGGCCTGCGGCTCGACCGCTTCGCGCGCTTCGAGCACCGCCTCGAAGCGGATTCGCTGCCCGCGTATGAAGATGCCTATCGAGCGCTCGACCTTAGACGAACTCGGCCGAACCACCTGCGATCCCCCGTTGCGGCCGATGCGCGTTTCGATCAAGCCCTCGACCTCGAGAATTCGCAGCGCTTCGCGTACCGACACCCGTGACAGCCCGGTCTGCACCGACAGGTCGCGCTCGGTTGGCAGGGCGGTGCCCTCGGCGATCTCGCCTCGCAGGATCTGCTCGCGCAACTGCTCGGCCAGGACATCGGCCGCTTTGGGCACAAAAACAGGGCTGAGGTCCAGAGTCATAGGAAGACGCCTATTCCCACACAGCTATTTGGACCAAGAATATCAATGGTTAGTCCAAAAAGAAAGGCGAGGGTTTTCCCGGGGTCTGCCCTTGGGCTCCCGGCAAGCGGAACGTGGTGCGAACCAGGCCTGTAGGCCGGATTCTGTGCGCCGGGGTTACCGGCGTGACGATCATTCCTCTGGGCCGGCGGTTGCCCGCCAGCTCTAGCCATCTACCCGCACGCTTGGACGGACCGCCCTTCGGGCCTTTCGGCCGCACGCGTGCCTATTTGATGTTGCTCCGGGTGGGGTTTAGCCTGCCAGGGCTGTCGCCAGCCCCGCGGTGAGCTCTTACCTCGCCATTTCACCCTTGCCGGCGTGAAGGTTGCCCCTCTCGCTTGGGCGGTATGTTTTCTGTGCCACTTTCCGTCGCCGCCACACCTTTCGATGTCGCGACGCCTGGCCGTTAGCCAGCACCCTGTCCTGCGGAGTCCGGACCTTCCTCCGATCCACGGGATTGACCCCGCAGACCAGCGACCGCCCAGCCTGGTTCGCCAGCCGATACTAACCCAGCAGAAGGCTCGGCCCGATCCCTAACCGACGAGTTCAGCGCCGCGCATCGACGCTGCCGTAGGCATCAATGTGGGCACGTACTATCGCGTCGAAGTCCGGATCCGCAGAAAATCCCATCGCCAACGCGCGATCGGTCCGGAACTGGTCAGGCCAGGTCAGCACCAGCCTCTCGATCGCCTCGTCCCGCTGTTCGGTCACCCGGGCACGCGCAGCCGAACCGCCCACGCGCTCGAGCGCTGCCAGCGCCTCGCTCATGCTCACGCTAAGCCCGGGCAGGTTGACCGCGCGCTTCGTTCCCCACGCCGACCCGTCGGTCTCAAGCGCGTGCCTGAGGTTGGCAACTGCCGCCCGCGGCGAAGTGATCCACATCCGGGTGGCCGGCGGCACCGGCAGCGTGGCGGCATACCCGGCAAGCGGCTCGCGAATGATATTTGAGGCGAATCCCGAGGCGGCGCCATTGGGGCGCCCGGGCCGCACAACCACCGTCGGAATACGTACGCAGCGACCGTCGATGAAGCCCTTGCGCGAGTAATCGTGAACCAGCCATTCGCCGATCAGCTTTTGCACCCCATACGAGCCCTGCGGCGTGGGCGCCACGGCGTCGTCAACCACGGCGGGAAGCTCGCCTCCGAAAACCGCGAGCGAGCTTGAAAATAGCAGGCGCGGTCGGGCGCCGCCCGAACGGGCCGCTTCGAGCAGCGCGCGGGTCCCGTCCACATTGACCCGCATACCCAAATCAAAATTGGCCTCGGCAGTCCCGCTCACCACCGCGGCCAGGTGCACCACGGCACGCGTCTCGCTACCGAGCAGGCGGGCAAGGAGCGCGGCATCGGTGATGTCGCCCGCGACGTTCTCGACCCGCGGATCTCGGATGGCGCCCTCGGCCTGGTCGAGGCAAATGATGCGGTCGATCGCCTCGGGCGCCGCTGCGTCACGCACCTTGAGCGCGCCGGCTGCCAGCATCGATGCGATCAGCTGCTGCCCCAGAAACCCCCCTCCCCCTGTTACCAGAATCTTCATCGGCTGCGCCTCCTGCGAAATACCGTCGGATCATTGTAAAACTCCGGCTCCTCGTTGGCAGGCCACCACCCGGGCACACCAAGCACCGGTAACGGCGTGAGGGCGTCAAGGGCCGCCGTATCGAGCCGATCGGCTGCAAGCCGGTCAATCTCATCGATCGGACAATCGACCGGGACATCCATCAGCCAAGCCTGCACGCAGACGGCCTTGTAGGGGTGGCAGAGCTTTTCCTGAACCGCGTGACCAAGGACCAGGCAGCGCGCCTGTTCCTGGAACCGATGACGCTCACGCACAAAGAGCGTTGCCCAGTCGAAGTCGCGGAGCGCCAGCGCGAGTTCCGCGTTTTGAGTGAGGATCAGGGCACCGCTCTCGTCAAAGAGCGTCGTTCGGTCGCGAAGCGGTCCGCGCCTGCCCGTCGGCTGGGACGCGTCAAGCGCGCTGGCATGCAAGCGGTTGAGCGCCGCCTTGGTCATGGGGAACGCGAGCCAGGCGAGCGCATTGAACGCATCATGCAGCGCCCCGGCTCCGCTCAGACGCGTTGCGACGACGCCGGAATCGAAAATACGTCGCTCGTAAGGCTCCGTGTCGGCGATCAGATTCGCCGCATCAGCAAACACGATTGGCGCGCCGCTGCCGCTTGTGCACCCGCGCCCAGCGGCAAGCTCATTGACCGATGCGAGCGCCAGCGCAACGCCGGGTTCCCACTGCAGGCGGGCAATCCAACGCTCGAGCGGCGCACGCCACGGCTGCCGCGCGCTCAGTTGGCAAGCCGCCACGCGAGTGACTCACCCGCGGCGAGCGGCACGATCGTATCGGCACCGAACGGCAGGGAGTCGGGGATTTGCCAAGGCTCACGCTTGAGTGTGATCGAGGTCTGATTGCGCGGCAAACGATAGAAGTCTGGTCCGTGGAAACTTGCGAATCCCTCCAGGCGATCGAGCGCACCGGCCTGTTCAAACGCCGTGGCGTAGAGCTCAATCGCATGCGGTGCGGTGTAGCAGCCGGCGCAGGCCGCCGCATGCTCCTTCAGACGGGCCGCATGCGGCGCGCTGTCGGTGCCCAGAAAGAAACGCGGATCCCCCGAGGTCGCAGCGCGCAGGAGCGCTTCTCGATGCCGCTCGCGTTTGAGCACCGGCAGGCAATACCAGTGCGGCCGCAGACCGCCGGTAAAGATCGCGTTGCGGTTCCACAGGAGATGGTGGGCGGTGATCGTCGCGGCCAGAGCACCGGTGGCTGCGGCCACATATTGGGCCGCCTCGCGGGTGGTGATGTGCTCGAGCACAACCCGTAGCGAGGGAAATCGTCGCCGAAGGGGTTCGAGAACGGTATCGATGAAGACCGCCTCGCGGTCGAATACATCGACCCCGGGATCGGTAACCTCGCCATGAATCAGCAAGGGCATGCCGCAGGCCTCCATCGCCTCAAGCACCTTATGGGTACGCGCGACATCAGTAACCCCGGCATCCGAATGCGTGGTGGCTCCGGCGGGGTAAAGCTTGACCGCATGCACCAAGCCGCTCTGCGCAGCGCGGCTGATCTCCTCGGGTGCGGTGTTGTCGGTGAGGTAAAGCGTCATGAGCGGGGTGAAGTCCGAGCCCGCAGGCAGCGCTGCGAGGATGCGGGCGCGGTAGGCGCGGGCCAGTTCCACCGTCGTGACGGGCGGGCGCAGATTGGGCATCACGATCGCGCGCGCAAATTGCCTCGCGGTTGCCCCGACTACCGAAGCCAGGGCCTCGCCGTCGCGCAGGTGCAGGTGCCAGTCGTCAGGCCGCGTGAGAGTGAGGGTCGAAGCTGTAGCGCTCAAGGCGTTCTCCAGGCGCGCGCGCCATCACAACAACAGGAGCGCGCGATAATCATTGACGTTAGTTCGCGTCGGCCCGGTGAAGACGAGGTCACCCAGACCCGCGAAAAATCCGTAGGCATCATTGTCCTCAAGCCGGGCGAGCGGATCCAGCCCGAGAGCAGCCGCGCGATTCAAGCTGTCCGGAGCGAGTCGCGCACCGGCGTTGTCCTCGACGCCATCGATGCCGTCGGTGTCGGCGGCAAGCGCCCATAAACGAGGAACGTCCCGGGACGACTGGGCGAGCGCGAGGAGAAACTCGCTGCATCGCCCGCCTCGGCCCTGGCCGCGGACGGTCACTGTGCACTCCCCCCCGGATATCAGCGCCACGGGCGCGGCAAAAGGTCGTCGACGCTGCGCAATCTCGCGCGCGATGCCCGCCATGACCTGAGCGACCTCTCGCGCCTCCCCGGTGATGGTGTCGCCAAGAATGACCGGCTCAACCCCGGCTTGTGCAAATACCCGCGCTGCCGCCTCCAGGCTCTGCGAGGCGCTCGCTACGAGCGCCGTGTCGACACGCGCAAAGAGCGGGTCGCCAGGTTTGGGGGTCTCCGCCACCTCGCCCGCCACGCCGCGCGCGAGCCAGCGCGCCACCGACGCAGGCGGATCGATCCGCCACCTTGCCAGCAGCGCAAGCGCATCAGCGTAGGTACTCGGGTCGGGCGAACACGGCCCGCTTGCGATCGCCGACAGATCGTCGCCCGCAACATCCGAAATAACGAAGGCGCGCACGCGCGCCCGGGTCGCCTGCGCAAGTCGGCCGCCCTGGATCCGGGAGAGGTGCTTGCGCACCACATTGATGTCCTGAATGGGTGCGCCGCTGGCAAGGAGGGCTCGGGTCACCGCGCGCAGATCGGCCATCGGCACGTCGGCAACCGGCAGGCTGAGCAGGCTCGAGCCGCCTCCCGACACCAGCACGAGCAACAGGTCATCCTCGCCGAGCCCGCTGGCCGAATCGAGAATGGCCGCAGCGGCGGCCTCTCCGGCTTCATCGGGCACCGGATGGCCAGCCTCGATCACCTCGATCTGCGCGCAGGGCAGACCGTGCCCATAGCGCGTCACGACTTTGCCGAAAATATCCCTGTCGCGGCCAAAGTGCCGTTCCACAGCAAGCGCCATGCTCGCGGCTGCCTTCCCCGCGCCGACCACCCATATCCGCCCAACGCCCGCGAGCGACTTGGGATCCGGCAAGTAAGCCGGCAGAACGCACAGAGGATCGGCCGCCGCAACTGCCGCGGCAAAGCTGTCGGCGAGCAGGCGGGCCGGATCAGAGGGCGCGCGGGCGGATGCGCGCTGCGGTGTGTCGATAGAAGGCTTCAATCGGCGTAGGTGCCGGCTTTCTTGATGAGAGGCGCCCACTTGGCGATTTCGGCCGCAAGATGCGCTTGCAACGCAGCGGGCGTTGCCTTGTTCGCTGCGACGGGTTCAGTGCCGAGGTCACCGAATCGCTGGACGATGGTCGGGTCTTTGAGCGACTGCTGCAGCGCTGCCACCAGACGGTCGACGATTGCCTTGGGCGTGCCTTTGGGCGCATACATTCCGTGCCAAACCGACACATCAAAGTCTCTTAGACCGCTCTCAGATAGCGTCGGCAGGTCGGGGAGGATTCCCAGCCGCGCAGGGGTGGTAACCGCGAGCGCGCGGACCTTGCCGGACTTGATCTGCGGCACGGTGTTGGTGGTCTGATCGCACAACAGATCAACCTGCCCACCCATTAGATCGGCCAAAGCTGGCGCGGTTCCCTTGTAGGGGACCGTAGTGAGATCGGTTGCAATCGCACTCATGAACAGCAGGCCGCAGAGGTGCGAGGCGGAGCCGATGCCCGCATTGGCGAGGCTAACCTTACTCGCGTTCTGCTTGAGGTAGGCAAACAGCTCGCGAATATCCTTGACCGGCATGGCCGTCTTGACGAGTAGCGTCATCGCGACCTCGTTGATGAGGCCAACGTATTCGAAATCTTTGAGCGGGTCGAACGATAGTTTGCGGTAAAGCGTCGGAGCGGTGGCCATCCCGATGTGATGAACCAACAGGGTATAGCCATCGGGAGACGCCCTCGCCACCTTGGCAACGCCAATGGTCCCGCCTGCGCCCGCCGCGTTGTCGACGATGACATTGGCCCCGGGAATCGAACGCGTCATCGCATCCGCAACGCTGCGCGCGACGATATCGGTCGGACCGCCCGCAGCAAAAGGAACGACTATCGATATCGGGCGGCTGGGAAATTGTTGAGCCGAGACGCACACGCTCGCGAGCGCCGCAGCGGCGGCAACGCATGCCGATGTGAAAAGCTTGATCATGGGGAGCCTTAGGGTGGTGGGCGCAAGCTGACTGGACATCCGCCTCTTGGACGGACGGAAATGAGTATGCCAAACCATTGGCCGGGCGCAAGTCGAGGCCCTGACGGCGCCGGGCCCGGATTGGGGCCGGTTCGAGGAGGCTGTCGCTGCGGACTCGGTTACCGGCTTCAAGCCCCCCGTTCGAGCGCCTCGGCGATCGCCCGCCCCACGTCAGGCGTGCTCGCCTTGCCGCCCATGTCAGGTGTGCGTGGCCCCTGCGCCGTCACGGTCTCGATCGCCCGGACAATCGCATCATGCGCATCCGTGTGCCCGAGGTGATCAAGCATCATTGCCGCACACCAGATTTGACCGATCGGATTGGCAATGCCCTTGCCGGCGATATCCGGCGCTGAACCGTGCACGGGTTCAAAGAGCGAGGGAAACTTACGCTCGGGATTGATGTTGCCCGAGGGCGCGATCGCGATCGTACCGGTACAGGCCGGACCCAGATCGGACAGGATATCGCCGAACAGATTACTCGCCACCACCACATCGAACCAGTCAGGATTGCGTACGAAATGCGCGGTCAGGATATCGATATGGAATTTATCGACTGCGATGTCGGGATACGCCGAGCTCATCTCGGCAACCCGTTCGTCCCAGTAAGGCATGGAGATGAAAATCCCATTGGACTTTGTGGCCGAGGTGAGCTTTCGCCGGGGGCGACGGCGCGCGAGTTCAAAGGCGTAGCGGAGCACGCGGTCAACCCCGTGCCGGGTGAAGACCGACTCCTGGAGGACGAATTCCCGCTCGGTCCCCGCAAACATCTTTCCGCCGACAGAGGAGTACTCGCCCTCGGTGTTTTCGCGCACGACATAAAAGTCGATGTCACCAGGCTTGCGGCCTGCAAGTGGACATGGGATACCGGGCATCAGCCGCACCGGGCGCAGGTTGATGTACTGATCAAATTCCCTGCGCATCAGGAGCAATGACCCCCAGAGCGAAATATGGTCGGGGACTTTTGCCGGCCAACCGACTGCGCCGTAAAAGATGGCATCGTGCCCGCCGATTTTTTCCTTCCAGTCCGCAGGCATCATCCGGCCATGCTTTTCGTAGTAGTCGCAACTCGCGAAATCAAAGTGATCGGTGCGCAAATCGATGCCGAAACGCCGGGTGGCCGCCTCGAGCACCCGCAATCCTTCGGGAACGACCTCTTTGCCGATACCGTCGCCGGCGAGCACTGCTATGCGATGAACGCTCATGGTGGGGATCCGATCCGTGGGAAAACCCCAATCCTAACCGTGCCGGCCCGGGTCTTTCAGCCGCCACCGCTCCCGGCCGCGTGCGTACGGGTACGCCCGGGCCGGTGTCCGCGACGCTTCCCCCTGCTCTGGGCAGGGCAGGCAAAGCGCCGTACACTCCGCGCACGTACGCGCCCTCTCGCGCTCGCTTCCCCACTTTCCCGCTCAAGGAGACCCTTCATGTTCAGACATCTGGCGAAAACATTGGCGCTTGGCATTGCGTTCGCCCTGCCCACGCTCGCGCTGGCCGGGCCCACCCTCGATACGATCAAGCAGCGCGGTGCGCTGCGCTGCGGCGTCAACACCGGCCTGCTCGGTTTCTCTGCCCCGGATAACGCCGGCCGCTGGAACGGCATCGATGCCGATTTCTGCCGCGCGGTTGCCACGGCGATTCTTGGCGACCCCAACAAGGTTCAGTATGTGCCGACCAACGCGCAAACGCGTTTCACCGCGCTGCAGTCCGGCGAGATCGATCTGCTATCGCGCAACACCACCTGGACCTCCTCGCGTGATGCCACGCTCGGTTCAGTCTTCGCGGGCACGCTTTTCTACGACGGACAAGGCTTCATGGTGAAGAAGTCGAGCGGCGTGACCAAGGCGGCCGATCTCAATGGCGCAACCGTCTGCGTGCAGCCGGGCACGACCACTGAGCTCAATCTGACGGATTACTTCCGCAGCAAGAAAATGACATTCAAGCCGGTGGTGATCGCCGAACTCAACCAGATCGAGCAGGCGTTTTTCGCAGGCCGCTGCGATGTTTATACGACTGACATCTCGGGGCTTGCTGCCACGCGCCTGAAAGCGCCCAAGCCTGACGAGTTCCTGATTCTGCCCGAGGCAATTTCCAAAGAACCGCTCGGCCCCATGGTGCGCCGCGGCGATTGGGAATTTCTCACCATCGTCAAGTGGACGCTCTTCGGTCTGATCGAGGCCGAGGAGTACGGCGTCACCGCAGCCAACGTCGATAAACTCAAAGCCGAGTCCAAGGATCCTCCGGTTCAGCGCCTGTTGGGCGTCACGGGCGATGCCGGCAAGGGCATGGGCATAGACAACGACTGGCTCGTCAAAATCCTCAAGGCGGTCGGCAACTACGGTGAGATGTATACCCGCAACATCGGGCCGCTTGGCATTCAGCGCGGCGTCAACGCGCAATGGCGCGATGGCGGCCTCATGTACGCCCCTCCGATCCGCTGACCATCGATGCGCTGAGCCTGTCGGCCTGAGCCCCGTGATGCTGCGCCGCTACCCTCCGGTAGCGGTCGCTGCGGGGGCCGGTCGGCAGAGCAGGCTGTCGACTCTGCTCGCCATGATCCGAAGCGAACGCGCCCGCGGCCTGCTGTACCA
>CAZZKA010000015.1:0-25376 GCA_964654745.1 uncultured Bordetella sp.
TGCCCGAGTCCCCAAAGAAATGCGGCATGCAAATGAAGCTTACGGCCCCATCGTAGCCGTGATCGATTAAGTTGCCCCGGCCTGACTGATCAGCCCCGCAGCGATTTCCCGCACCAGGTCCGGGCCACGATAAATGAGCCCCGTATAGATCTGCACGAGATCAGCTCCCGCATGGATGCGCGCTCTTGCATCCGCCGCGCTCATGATGCCGCCGACACCGATGATCGGTAGCGACGTCCCCACCATCCCCCGCAGCGACGTAATCATGCGCTCCACCCGGTCGCGTAGCGGAGCGCCCGACAGTCCGCCCGCCTGGCTAGCCGACGGTATGTTCCTGACCAGATCTCTCCGGCCGCTCGCATTGGCAACAATCAATCCCCAGCGACGGCCTGTATCGCACCGTGCGGCGGCATGAGCGCCGACGGTCTTGGCCACCACTTCCAGAGACTCTTGCTCGAGGTCAGGCGACAGCTTGAGAAACATAGGCGGCTCACGGCCTGCATGGTTCCTGAGTCCGGCGCGTATTTCGTCCATCGCTACGAGCCATTGCGAAAGCGCGTGACGATCAGTTGGTACGTGGCGATTGGGGGCATTCGGATTGGAGAGATTGATGGTGAAATAGTCAGCTGACCCGACTGTCGCGCGGCACCCTTTGGCATAATCGCCCAGAGCATCCTCCGCGCGGGTCGCAGCGTTGCAAGCCAGATTGATCCCGAGACGGACCGGCACCGGACTGCGTGAATCCAGTGGTCTGGGGAGTTTGTCCAGCGCGGCGCAGAATGACCTCAGCCCCCCTCGATGGAGGCCTATCCGGTTGATGAGAGCACCCGCGGCGGGCAGTCTGTGGATCCGCGGCGGGTGAGACCAAGATTCACCCTCGGGAGCAACGCTTCCCACCTCGATAAATCCGAATCCCATCGCGGCGAAAGCCGCGACACTCTGCGCCTCCTTGTCCATGCCCGCGGCGAGTCCCACCCGGTTGGGAAAGAGGAGCCCGGCGACTTCGACGGGGGCGTCATGGCGAGCCGACCTCGAGATCCTGGCCGCGAGCCCGTCCGAATCGGCCAGCCATCCGAGCACGCGATCGTGCGCTGCTTCGGCATCGAGCGAGAACAGCCAGGGCCGCAGCAACCGGTAGCCGAGGCGAAGCGCGATGCCCATCGATCAGCCCGCCTGGTTTGCGCGCAACCAGACAACCTCCGCCAATACCCGTGCACCTGCCGCCAGATCCGCCGACGTGGCCGATTCGGACTCATGGTGACTCACGCCTTTCAGGCAGGGAATGAAGATCATCCCCGTCTCGCAGTGATCGTTGAGGTAACGCGCATCGTGACCCGCCGCCGAGAGGAGCCTCATGTGGGTTAGACCTAAACGGGCGGCCGCGGCCTCGATATCGGCCCTGATCGACTCCGGAAACTCCAGCGACATGGCAGTCGAGAGTTCCTCGACCGTGACACCGCACGACCCGGCATGACTTGCGCAAAGCTCAGCCACCGCATCACCCAGTTCAAGGAGCCTCGCCGAGGACTGGTGCCGGATGTCGATCGAGAACACCACGCGCGCCGGGATGACCGACGGCGCATTGGGCTCAACGCGCATCATGCCGACAGTGAAGCGGGTGATATCCAACGGATCGAAGCACAAGCGCTCGAGCGCCTGCACCATACCCGTAGCCGAAAGCAAGGCATCACGGCGCCGCCGGTGCGGCGTCGTTCCTGCATGCGACTCCTCCCCGGTCACCGTCACGCGGAAGGTGCGCTTACCCTGAATGCCGGTGACGACGCCGATCTGAACCGCGTGCTCTTCGAGAACGGGCGCCTGCTCGATATGTGCTTCGATATAGGCATGGACAGGCGTGGCGAGCGGACGCATCGCGACCTCTGGCAAGGCAGAACGAAGCGCGGCCAGACAATCCGCCACCGACTGCTGGGCCGCGTCGCGCACCGTAACGATCTCGGCAACGCCGCGCTGGCCGGCAAATCCTGCCGACCCCATCATGCCGGGCGCAAAACGAGACCCTTCTTCATTCATCCACGATACGACTTCGATCGGCCGCAGCGGAGTCCGACCGCTGGCACGAAGCGCTTCGAGCACCTCGAATCCAGCCAACACGCCATAAACACCGTCGAATTTTCCGCCAGTGGGTTGGCTGTCGAGGTGTGATCCGGTGAGTACCGGGGCAAGGTCAGGGCGGCTTCCCTCCATCCGGATAAAAAAATTACCCAACTCATCGCCAAAGACAGCCAGACCAAGCCCTCGCGCCCAATCAATCATCGTCCGGCGCGCGGCGATATCCTCTGCGGAAAGAGCCTGACGGTTAACGCCGCCTTTGGCCGTGGCTCCGTGGCGTGCGAGCGCCATATGCCGCTCCCACAGACGCGCCTCGCTGATGGCCGCCGAGAGACTCGACCCGCCTCGCAACTGGTCCTCCGGCGCATACCCCGACGCAGACGGCCCTGTACCCTTTAAATCCGGATTCACTGAACCCTTCGCCCGCTCAGCCGCCATTGCCGCCCCGCAGTCAATTTGTCTTCATGATCTCCGAAGGCAGAGCCCTCGGGTCACGCGGCGTCCACCGGTTAGCTTCAACCGCATGCAAAAACTCCAGCGTGAAGCGATTGAAGTGGTCCGGCTCCTCAAGATTGAGGGTATGCCCGGTCTTGGGAAGGATCAGCAGTCCGCAGGCAGGGATCGTCTTCTTCATGAAGACTCCCGGCTGAATGCAGTGATCGTCCTCATCGCCCACCACCACCAGCGTCGGTACCTTCATGGTCGAGAGTTGATCTTTAAGGTCATAGATCGAGGGCCGTTGGGCCTGTACGCCGCGCATGGTGTTGGCCGAACCCGTCGAGGAGTGCTCTCCCAGCCATCCGGCGAATTCAGCCCAACCGCGCGGATCCTTGTTTTGAAACTGTACCCGGGAGGCGCCAAGCGAGTAGGTCTTTGCAAACTGCGCTGCGCCCTGCGACTCGAATTGCTTTGCGACCTCAAGCGATACGCCTCGAAAATAGTCCTCGTACTGTTTCTCGGCACCATAGCCAGCTCCGGCCACCACGAGGGACCGCGCACGATCCGGGTGATGCAGACCGAAGTGCAGGGTCGCAAACCCGCCCATCGACAGTCCGATCACATGAGCACGATCGACGCCCGTACCGTTCATCACATCAAGGATATCGGCGACCGCACGCAGCTGTGAATAAGACTTCACCTCCGGCGGGACGTCGGAGGGCGGGTAGCCCCTCGCGGCGAAGGTGATGCAGCGATGGGTGCGCGAGAAATAACGCATCTGCGGCTCCCAACTGCGATGGTCGCCTCCGAACTCGTGGACAAACACGATGGGCGTACCCTGCCCGGCTTCCTCAACATGAAGTTTTATGCCATCGGATGTGGTGACGTGGGCCATGAATTAAGTCTCCGCAGACGAGCGAGGCGGCTCAGAAAAGTGCCTCGACAGACCTGATCGTTCGGGCCTTCTCGACCATCTCCGCAAGTGATTCGGCGAGTGCATCGGCCCAGGCCTCAGGAACGGTGGTGCTGATCTTGACGAATCGGTGCCCGAACGCCGGGGTGTGATACGAGCCCTGTCGGATCATGATGTTTCGCTCACGAAAAGCCATGCAGAGCGCCTCGGGAGTGATCCCCGCCCCGATCACTTCAAGCACGATGAAGTTGGCCTGAGAGGGAAAGACCGGGATATGGAGTCCGGGAATGCGATCCGCCGCCGCCTTGATCACCGCCTGGTTTCGACGCTGGCGAGGGCCGATATCTTTCATCCAACGGGACTTGATCGCCAGCCCTGCGATCGCTGCACGCTGCGAAACAACATTGCATCCGAGATTGTTGGGCGGCGCAGCAGCCATTCGCTCGATCAGATCGGGATTGGAGATGACTGCGCCGACCCTGAGGCCCGCCAGCCCAAGCCACTTTGAAAAACTGTAGATCGTGAGGGTGCGCTCAGGATAGTGACGCGCGGCAAGCGCCGGGGCATCAGCGAAGTGACGGTACGTAGTGTCGTGAATGAAATACGCACCCACCTTGCGCGCGATATCGGTGAAGGCCTTCAGTTCAGCATCGGTGTAGCAGACTCCGAGTGGATTGTTGGGGTCTACGAGATACACCGCTCGCGTCCGTTCAGTAACCGCCGCGGCGAGCTGATCGGCCTGCAACCGGTAGCTGCGGGCAGGATCATAAATCGGTATTTCGATGACCTTGGCGCCGGCGGCCTGAGAAAAATGCATCGGCCACTTCCAACCGGGGTCGGTCGTGACAAAATCATCGCCAGGTTGGCAGAGGTTGCGGCACACAGTGTAAAGCGCCTCCACACCACCATCGGTAACCATGACGCTCTGGTCAGGCAGGCCCATATCGTCAAGGATCCCCTGCCTGAGCGCCTGCATGCCCGCCGGCGGCGCATAGGCGTGATACTCCTCGGACGCGATCGAGTCGAGCATCGCCTGCCGGACCTCAGGAGCGGTCGGAAAGTGGTTGGTGTTCTGACCCAGCCACATCAGGCCTGGCGTATTGAAAAGCGTGTCGAAGTGACTATTACGAATATCGAAGTTGCGGGGGGAGGGACGGGTCATTTGAGTTCAAATCTTGGTTTGATGATCGAGCCCTTGGCAGCGATGCCGCCATCGATCGTGACGATGGAGCCGCTGATGTAGCCCGCCCGTGGAGAACAGAGAAAGAGCATCAGATCGGCGACTTCCTGAGCGCTTGCTGCCCTCTGCCCGGGATAGTGCTGATAAAGACTGTCCCATTTCGATTCATCACCGTAAACATCGATGGCTCTGCGTTTGTTGATCTTGATCATCCGCTCCGTATCGACTGGCCCCGGATTGACCGCCAGCACCCGAACCCCGTGGTCGAGGCTTACGCCGCCCAGCGCTTTGGTGAAGGCCATCAGGGCTGCATTGGCCGTACTACCCGCGATGTAGTTGGCATCCCAGTTTTCGCCGGAATTACCGATGTCGTTGAGGATCACCCCGCTGCCGCGCGCTTTCATCCGCGTGTAGAAATGCCGGGTAAGGAACATATAACCGAACAGCTTCACGTCATAGCTTTGTTTCCATAGCGTCTCGTCGATCGATTCGATCGGTCCGGATGGAATTTCACCTGCGTTATTGATCAGAATATCGGTATCCGCACACTCTTCGGCAAGCTGCCCCAGCCTCTCGTGATCGGCCATGTTGAGCACGTGTGTGCTCACCCTTACGCCGTACATCGACCGCAACTCCTTTTGCGCCTGAAGCAGAGCGTCACCGTTACGAGCGGTAAGATGTAGATGACAGCCCTCGCTGGCAAAAGCCTGCGCCGCGGCAAGGCCAATACCCTTTGACGCGCCCGTAATCAGCACGGTTTTGCCTTTAAGTTGCAAGTCCAATTAAGTCTCCGAGGTGGAAATCAGCCACGCGGCACGCCGTAGCGACGGTCGGTGAGTTTTTCAGCAAGCGCAACCGCGCCGTAGAGCAGCAACCCGCTGGCACAAAGCACCACGATCGCTGCCATCGCCACGACTGTGTCCGCTCGCGACGTCGCGAATATGATCAGATATCCCAGGCCGCGCTGCGATGTGATGAATTCACCGATGATCACGCCGATGATCGATAAGGTGATCCCGATCTTCATGCCGCTGAAGATATACGGCAACGCGCTTGGAAATCGAATATTTGTAAAGATCTGCCACTCGCTCGCGGTAAGCGACCGGCACAGCCGAACCGCATTGGGGTCAGCAGCGGACAGCCCCGCGGTGGTGGCGATGATGATCGGAAAAATGCTGATGAAGACTGAGAACGCGAGCCTCGACTGCGAGCCGATCCCAAGCCACATGATGAAAAGCGGGGCCAGTGCGATCTTGGGGATCAGTTGAAAGAAAACCAGATTCGGGAACAAGGCCTGCCGCGCAATTTCCGAATAGGTGAGAAGAATCGCGATCAGAATCCCGACGGCCGAGGCGAGCAAAAAACCTCCGGCTGACTCAAGCGTGGTCGGAATGGCGTGCCGCAACAAAATCTCGTGCTTATCGAAGACTAATTCGAGAATGGCGCTCGGTGACGGGAGAATGACTGCGGGGATACCGGCAACACGTACGCCGATCTCCCAAAGGAGTAGAACCCCCCCTGCAACAAGCAAAGGCAGGTACAGGGCCCGGCCGCTGCGAGCGCTTAGTGAGGGCGCCCTCACCTCACCAGTTTGCTGCGCGAGTTGGGTGCTGTTGACGGAAGACGACATCGGCGGTGATATCCAGTCAGTGTTGGGATGCAGAAGCCCCGTGAGCCTGCTCTATGCTTTCGCGCAGTTGTCTCACCATTTCGCGAAAGCGCGGCGCGTCTTCGATATCCGGTTTGCGCGGCCTCGGAAAATCAATCGACAGGTCTAGCGTGATGGTGGAAGGCCGGCCGCTCATGACCAGCACCCTGTCGGACAGATACACCGCTTCGCGGATGCTGTGCGTTACGAATAGCACGGTCTTGTTGTAGTTTTCGAGCATTTCAGCCAGAACAATGTTCATCTGGTCGCGTGTGATGGCATCGAGCGCACTGAACGGTTCATCCATCAGCAGCACCTGCGGATCGTGAATCAGCGCCCGGCATATCGCCACGCGTTGTCGCATCCCCCCTGAAAGTTCGTGCGGCTTTTTGCGCTCGAAGCCGCGCAGTCCGACTCGCGCGATCAGCTCCATCGCGCGCGCCTCATAGTCGGCGCGCGGCCGCTTGAGAATATCGATCGGAAACATGACATTCTCAAGCACTGACTTCCAGGGCAATAGCGTGGCGTCCTGAAAGATGATGCCGTTATCACTGCGCGGCCCAAGGATCGGCTGCCCGCAAAAGCCGAGGCGGCCTGCGCTCGGCCGCTCGAGGCCCGCCACCATCATGAGTAACGTACTCTTGCCGCAGCCACTGGGCCCCAGCAAGGATACAAACTCGCCCTGGCGAACCTCGAAGCTCGCCTGCGCTACCGCATGAACCGATCCGGTTCGGGTCTGGTAGGTCTTGCCAACCTGGTCGAGTTCGATAAACGCCTGACCCGGCATGTCAGCCGACATATTTACGGAACGGCTCGATATTTTTACGCACGGTCGCCTGCTCGGCCTCCGAGAGCTTGAGTTTCCCGGCAAAACGATTGGTAAAGAGTTTGTCTATATCAGGCGGCGTGACGTTACCGCTCACCGCGTATTTCAGGATGAGATCCGCCTGAGCGCGAATTTTGTCCATGTCTACATAACCGAAGCCGTTGTTGATGACCTCAGGACAGAAATTGTGAAGGTTGGACAGACCCAAGCCGATCCGGACGAATTCCTTGGAGGTCGCAGTCATAGCGACTTCCTCGTTTGCCTTCAGGAAGATGGACAGGGCCTCATCGGGATTGGTCATCGCGAATTTGATTGCATCCATCGCCCCCGCAACGAGCGCCTCCACCACCGATGCTTCATTCTGAAGGCGCGCAGGCTGGGTGATAAGGGACTGGCCGTAAAACTCGATTCCTGCCTGCTTGAAGGTCAGAAAGCGCAGGTTGGCACCATTGGACGCGAGGGCTGGAATGGTACTCGAGCCGAACGCCGACACACCGTCAACGAGTTTTTCGATGAGAGAGCGATCTCTGACTTTGCCGTCGAGTTGAACGATATTGACCTTAGAGAGATCAAAGCCCGCCTTTTGCGCATAGAGGCTCAGGAACGGATATTCGCCCGAGGTCACGCTTGCGCCAATCTTGCGGCCTTCGAGGTCCTTGGGGGTGCGGATGGGCGAGTCAGCCAGGACGCCAACGCCCATCACCGCGTCATAGTTGATCTGACCTATCGACACGAGAGGCAGGCCTCGCGCCGCCTGCTGCACCACAACCGGCGTTGCAGTCATACCGAACATAAACGCACCCGAACCGACCGCCTGTGCAGCCGCCCCCGAACCGGCCCCACGCGCCACGGAAACGTCGAGGCCGTATTTCTTCCAGAAGCCGCGATCGCGCGCGACGTAGGCGAACAGGTTGGGCCCCTCTGGCGTCCAGGAGGTGGTGAAGGTCACCTTGGTTGGCCCCTGTCCGATCGCAGGAAACGCGATCGCGGAGGCACCGGCCAAAGCCGACTGGATGACCGTACGACGGCTGACACGCAAAGTCGATTTCATGATGGTTCCTTTTTGGTATACAAAGCTATACTTTCTGCATACAAGCGCACTTTCTACAGCCGCACCACGCCGATGTCAACGATTGCCGCCAAGCCAAACGGAACGCGCAGCCGCACGGTTGCCAAGCATTCACGCAGCGCAGGCAAACATCCTGCCCAGGCAGGTAAAGGCAGCACTGCCAAATCGAAGCGTTCCGCGGTCCTGCCCAAGCGTCCGGCAAGCCTCGCCGATCAGCTCGCAAGCGCGCTGGAGGCTGACATCGTATCGGGGAGGTTGCGCCCCGGCACACGGCTTGATGAACAGGCGCTCGCCCGCCGCTTCAAAGCCTCGCGGACACCCGTGCGTGAGGCGCTGCGACATCTCGAGTCCCGGGGTATGGTGGAGAACCGTCCTCGCCAGGGCGCGCAGGTCATGCAGCTCAGCCTTGCCTCCCTTATCGAAATGTTCGAGATGATGGCCTGGCTCGAGGCGGCGTGTGCGAGCCTCGCCGCGAGGCGCCATACCCAGGCCGACCGCGATGCGATCCAGGCGGCGCACGAGGCCTGTGTCGCTGCGCAGCAGGCGCTTGATCCGACTGCTTTTTATCGTGCCAACTCCCGCTGGCATGAGGCCGTCTACGCGGCAGGCCAAAACCGAACCCTGCAGCAGGAAACGCTTCAGTTGCGTAACCGGCTTGAGCCTTATCGGCGTGCAACGACCTTCCACGAAGGCCTGATGGCGCTCTCAGTGCAGGAGCACCTGCGTATCGCTGAAGCGATCTTTGCGATGGACGAAGCGCGTGCCATGACCGAGATGCGCGGACACCTCGATACGCTGCGTAACGACGCGGTCCGAACCTACGGCGCACTGGTCAAGATGGACGATCCCGCTGCGCGCAGCGAAACGACCATACCAATGGCGTCGACGAGAAAAAATTTCGTAACGGACTCAGATCGTAAAACTCGAGCGTAGCCGGCTAGATATCGCCCCTCAGTAAGCCACGCTCCGCTCTGGCCCCGCGCTGACACTTGCCATCATCGTGTCGAGATGAAATTTGAGGCGCTCCAGCTTGAGATCGCGCGCTGCCGGATCGTCCCATAAGTTGTCGAACTCGCCCGGATCGCTATGAAGGTCATACAGTTCGCCAACCCGATGACCGTGATACACAACGGTTTTATAGCGCCCATCACAAACCATCGAGCCGTGGCTGTGATCAGTATGCTGCGGTCCACCGATCGAATCTTTGAATTCGCTCAGTACCGCCTGCTTGTGCTGGTGCGGATCAGACTTTCCCTTCATCAATGGCAGGAGCGACCGACCTTGCATGGAGCCAGGAACAGAAAGCCCGGCTGCCTCAAGGAGCGTCGGTGCCACGTCGACTGTTTCAACAAGGGCCTGGCTTTGTAATCCGCTTGAAAGCTCGCCTGGCCAGCTGAAAATCAGCGGCACGCGCACGAGGCCATCAAAGAACCGGCAGCCTTTGAGGATAAGCCCATGGTCGCCCAGCAGCTCGCCATGGTCGCTCATATAAACAATCAATGTGCGTTCAAGCTGCCCGGTCGCTCGCAACGCATCGATGATACGACGCAGCTGGTCATCGATCAGCATGATCATCGCGTAGTAATTCGCTTTGACCTCCAGGGCATCATAGGCTTTGGGCGGAGCGGAGGCGACCAGATCATGCTCCGTTTCAACAACAGACTGAACCTTGTTTCGAACTCGCGGATCTACCGCAACCTTGGTCTGCTGATCGATCGCGGCAAAGGCCCGCTGCCGCTCGATATCGCTCTGTCTGAACAGCGGCATGGGCAGCGACTCAGTATCGACCTTGGCAAGGTATTCAGGAGGTGCATCAAACGGCGCATGGGGGTCGAAGGGGTTGAGCGACAGCATCCAGGGCCCATCACGCTGCTCGGTGATGAACCGAATCGCCATCTCGCTCACCCACGTAGTCTGATGATATTCAGCGGCAACCCCAGGTCCGCAGAACGCGTTGTGTGGCGCGTAGAGCTCAACCGGATCAACTTTTTTTTCATGCCGCAACCAGTTTTCATAGTCGTGCCCGCGCATGAAATCGGGGTGAGGGTGATGACTCCAGTGAAAGACCCGGTAGCCGTCGTCCGGGCGTTTCTCATAATATTTGGCTGCCGTAAGATGCAGCTTGCCCACCAGACCACAGTCATAGCCTGCGTCGGCGAAGAGCCGCGTGACCAGTTTTTCTTGAGAGGGGAACCAAGCGTTCCCATTACGATAGACCTGATGAGTAGCCGGATAGCGCCCAGTGAGAAAACTGGCCCGAGCAGGCGTACAGATTGGGCTTTGCGTGTAGGCGCGCTGAAATGCCACGCCTCCTGCACAAAGCGAATCAATCGTGGGCGTAGCGATGTGGGGCTGGCCAAGAGCACGGATCGTATCCCAGCGTTGTTGATCGCTGCAGTACCAGAGAATGTTCGGACGACTCGACATAACGGATTCCTCGCGGACAAGCATGGGTCCGACGTGACTCACGGGGCAGCGTCGGGCGCAGGCAATCAGTTGATTGTGATTCCGGCGGATTTGACGACGCTATGAATCTTGTCGGTTTCGCTTCGTAAAAATGCGCCAAACTCGGCTGGCGTGGAACTTCTTGCGGCGAGGCCGAGTCCGAGGAGGCGTTCCTGCACATCGGCCATCGCCGCGATCGCAGTAAATTCCTGGTTTAGACGCGAGAGCGCCTCAGCCGGCGTGCCGGTTGGCGCGAGCATCCCCCACCAGTTGGTGAACTCAAATCCTTTGACCGTCTCGCCAATCGATGGCACATCGGGCAAAGCCGGAAGCCGCGGGCCAGTGACTGCGATGGCGCGAAGGCGGCCGGCTTTGACTAGTGCAAAGGCTGCGCCGTCGATCATCAGATCCACTTCGCCCGCGATGGTCGCAGTCGAAGCCGCCGCCCCGCCTTTGTAGGGCACATGGAGCAGTTCGATTCCTGTCATGGATGCGAGCAGGCCATAGGCAAGGTGAGCGGGCCCGCCAATGCCCGCGGTTCCGAGAGTGATCTTCCCGGGCTTGTCGCGCGCCATGGCAATCAAATCGCTCATACCGCGAATCGGAGACTCAGGGCGCACGCACACGACGATCGACACCGAGCTCACGAGACTGATGAAATCGAAGTCTCTGAGGGGAACATAAGCAAGATTGGGATTGGCAAGCCCTGCGATGATGAGCGAGCCCGAGTCACCCACGACAATGGTGAGACCATCGGCTGGCGAGCGCGCCGCGGCAGTCATACCGATCACGCCCGCCGCTCCTCCCCGGTTGTCGACAACAACGGGTTGCTTGAGGCGTTCGGAAAGTTTCTGAGCGTAGAGCCGGCCGACGATATCAGTGTTACCTCCCGGTGGATAGGGAACGATCATGCGCAGCGGCTTGTCGGGCCAGGTCTGCGCGCGCGACACGCCAGGTAAGAGGCTGAGCGTAGCGGCAGCAATAAGCGTGCGACGGCGGTCAGAATGCAGATGATTCATCACGAATCCGATCGGGATTTAATGGTCGGTGAGCGCAGCACGGAGTTGCGCTTCGAGGTCATCACCGGCGAGTGGGTCGACTTCGACAACGACCTGATGCAGCGTGCCCGTGAAGCGAAAGGGAGCGTCATAGTCATCAGTGACCGGGAGCCCGCTATCGTAGCCACAGCACTGACCTTCGCCAGAGGTTTCGATTACGGCAGGAATCGTGCGTGGAATTTCGCCTTCGCCAGCGGGAAGTCCATCAATGAGCAGGTGACCCACGCCACGGTGCTCGCCCGTGCGAGTGAACACCAAGGCAAGCGTGCACGCGCCACGCGGAATCGTGCGTGTGGAGACGATGCGGTATTCCTCCAGGCCCAAATAATTATGAACATAAATCAGCCGGTCATCCTTTACATAGAGTGAGTACCCTGAGAACCAGCTGCCGTGAGCAAAGAGCACGCCCTGCGCACCATCGGCGGGAATAGTCACCGATGCGGTGATGCTGTGCGAGCGGTTCTTGAGATTGACAGCGGTGTATTCGAACTGCGGCGCTCCGAAGGGCTCAAAAACATGACGCCGGGCTGGCCCGCGGCTGCCGGGTTTTCGCTCACCCATCCGCAGCTGCATACGCGAATCAAGCGGAAGGACGTTGTATTTACCGGCTTCGGCCCACCACATCTCTACGAGCTTCGTGAGACGCTCAGGGTGAGCGTCAGCGAGGTTGTACGTCTCGGAAAAATCTTCGGCAACATGGTAGAGCTCCCATTTTTGCGCTGAGAGCATTTCATCAGTGAGCATATCGCCCTGGGGCTGTTCGACAACCGCTTTCCAGCCATCGGCCCAGATCGCCCGCGATGCGATCATTTCGTAGTACTGCACCCGCTTGCGCGTAGGCGCTTGCGGCTCGTTGAAGGTGTGAGCAAAACTCACGCCTTCAAGGGGTCGCTGTGGTACATGATTAAGCACCCCGGGTGCATCAAGCCCAAGCGCTTCGAGAATCGTGGGTGTGACATCGACGACGTGAACATACTGCGAACGGATTTCGCCGCGGGCGCGAATGCCGCGCGGCCAGTGCACGATCAGCGGATCGCTCATTCCTCCCTGATGGAGATAACGCTTCCAGCGGCGAAGCGGTGTGTTACCGGCCCAGGCCCAGCCCCAGGCGTAGTTCGCGAAAGACTTGGCGCTACCCCACTCTTCGAGGTGCTTCAGATTGTCGGCTACGGTGGGCTCGATGCGGTTCGGAAACTGGCATTCATTGAACGACCCGTGCTGGCCGCCCTCTGCTGAGGCGCCGTTATCGGACGCAAGAAGGATAAGCGTGTTATCGAGTTCGCCGCGCCGCTCGAGATCAGCAAACAAACGGCCCAGATGGAAATCGGTCTGTTCCATGAAACCTGCAAACACCTCCATCTGCCGCGCATAGAGCCTGCGCTCATCCGAAGAGAGCCCCGACCACGCTCGCACCCATTGCGGGCGCTCACTCAGCACGGTGTTCGCGGGGATGATGCCCGAGGCGAGTTGCCGCTGATAGGTGGCCTCGCGCCAGGCGTCCCAACCGGCATCGAATTGCCCGCGGTACTTTTCAATCCACTCGGGCTCGCACTGATGCGGAGCGTGCCCAGCCCCCAGGCAGTAGTACATGAAAAACGGCTTATCTGGCGCGACAGTACGCAGATCGGTGATGTAGCGCATCGCCTGATCGGCCAGATCGGCATTGAGGTGATAGCCTTCCTTCCAGCTGTAGGGCGGATCGATGTAGTGGCTGTCATGCACCAGCGTTGGCGCCCACTGGTTGGTCTTACCCCCCAGAAAACCATAGAAACGCTCGAAGCCTCGCGATAACGGCCAGCGAGCCTTGGACGCTCCCGAGGCATATTCCGCTGCCAGAGTCAGATGCCATTTGCCAATCGCGAAGGTCGCGTAGCCCTGCGCCAGCAGCATTTCGGAGAGAAAGCCGTTTTCCTTAGGGATCATGCCGTTGTAGCCCGGATAGCCGGTGGCCATTTCCTGGATGATGCCCACGCCGTTTGAATGATGATTACGTCCGGTGAGTAGGCACGCACGCGTGGGCGAGCAGATGGCAGTGGTATGGAAGTCCCGATAGCGAAGACCATCTGCGGCGAGCCGATCCATATTGGGCGTGCGAATGTCTGAACCAAAACACCCAAGCTGTGCGAAGCCAACGTCATCGAGCAGGATCACGAGCACATTGGGCGCACCGGGGCGCGCCTTGGGCGGTTGTGGCCAGGCCGGCTCGGACTGGCCCGCCGTGCGCTCAATACGGCCTGTGAACCGTCCCCCTTCAGGGTAGGTTTTGAGTGTGGACAACATAGCCCCTTATTGAACAGTGACGTTGGCTGCTTTAACAGCGGCCGACCAGCGCTCGTGCTCCGCATCAAGAAAACGCCCGAATGCCTCAGGGGTCCCAGCAGCCACATCTGCGCCCTGCGCTTTCAGTCTCTCCGCCACATCATTTAAACGAAGCACGGTGACGATATCGGAGTTCATCCGCGTGATAATGTCCCGTGGCGTTGCCGCCGCTACGACCACACCGAACCATGCGAAGGCCTGATAGTGCGGATAACCCGATTCGACCAATGTTGGTACCTGGGGCCAATAGGGCACGCGCTGATCGCCCGTCACAGCGAGCGCCCGAAGTTTTCCCGAGGTGACATGCGGCATGACTTCGAGCGGACTTGCGAACATGAAACTCATTTGTCCTGCGACCAGATCAACCACCGCAGGCCCGCCGCCTTTGTAGGGCACATGAAGCGCCTCAGTTCCAGACTGCAACTGAAACAACGCAACCGCCAGATGCGGGAGGCTGCCATTACCGGGTGAGCCATAGGGCATTCCTCCCGGGTTTTTCTTCAACTGCGCGACAAACTCTGCAACCGATTGTCCGGACATGCGTCCGGGATTGGTCACCACCACTAGGGGGTTAGTGACGAGAAGTGCCACCGGCGTGAAATCGCGCCGGCTGTCATAAGGCAGTTTCGGATACGCGTATTGTGTAATTACGAAAGGTGCTGGCGCGAGCAGCATCGTGTAGCCATCAGCCGGCGCTTTGGCAACGAGATCAGCGCCGATGGTAGTGGCTGCGCCGGCTTTGTTCTCGACCACGACGGGCTGACCCCAGCGCGCTGAGAGCTTTTCGGCCACCATCCTTGCCACCACATCCGACTGACCGCCGGGGGCAAACGGCACCACAAACTTCACAGGTCTGGCGGGCCAAGGCTGAGCCCAGACGGGCGTGCCCACAAACCCAACTGCGACGCACAAACCTGAAATGAATCTGACGATTACGTTCACAGTTCGGATCTCCCGCGGCGGCGCTGGCCTGACGTCGCAGCCTAAACATGACAGGATCCCGGCACGGCTGCTAACTGAAGGACTCGTAAACTCAATCTAGAGAGCCCCTCAATAGCTGTCAAGCAATCGCTCCAGTCAACGAACCATGCCAACGGCTGAACGACTTCGCGCTAGTATCGTCTCGCTAGCAAGGCAAAGCGATTTTTTGGGCCGGTCAATTGTCTCAGCGGTATTGCATCGATCCCTGCGCCGCGCCAATACAAGCCGCTTTTTTTGAGAAACTTATGATGCGACACACCACGCTTGAAGACCTGGAGACTCCCGCTGCCTTGATCGATGAACCCTGCATGTTGAGTAACGTTTCTCGCATGCAGGCGCGTATGGATTCACTGGGCGTGAGCTTCCGCCCCCACGTGAAGACCAGCAAATGTATCGAGGTGGCCCGGCGACAGATCGCCGCTGGAGCGCGTGGTATCACGGTCTCGACCCTCAAGGAAGCCGAGCAATTCCATGAAGCTGGTTTCAAAGATATTTTGTATGCGGTGACGCTTGCACCAAACAAGGTCGCCCAGGCCATCGCACTCTTGGATCGAGGCTGCGACCTGCAGTTGGTCGTTGATTCGATTGAGGCGGCCAAGGCGCTCATCGCCGCCGCTCGAAAAGCGCAACAGCGGCCGTGCGTTTTAATAGAAATTGATGTCGACGGTCACCGAAGCGGAGTGCAGCCCGATGCGCCCCTATTGATCGAACTCGGGCGACTGCTTGCCGACAGCGGATTGACGCGAATTGGCGTGATGACCCATGCTGGCAGTTCCTACGACTATCAGACCGAGCACGAACTGATCGGGATCGCTGAGCAGGAACGATCACTGTGCGTGATGGCAGCCGAGCGACTCCGCTCATCAGGCATAAACTGTTCCATTGTGAGCGTAGGCTCCACGCCCACTGCACTTTCCGCACGCAGCCTCACAGGTGTGACTGAAGTCCGCGCAGGCGTCTACGTTTTCTTTGACCTGGTCATGGCAGGCGTTGGTGTCTGCCGTACGGATGAGATCGCGTTATCCGTGTTGACAACCGTGATCGGCCATCAAGCTGAACGCGGATGGGCAATCATCGATGCAGGATGGATGGCGATGAGCCGGGACCGAGGGACCCAGAAGCAGCTCGTTGACCAGGGGTATGGCCTAGTCTGCGACGCCGACGGTCGGTTGATTGAGGGCCTTACCTTGAGCGCAGCAAATCAGGAGCACGGAATCGTCGCTTATCGTGATCCCAAGCCCACTTCGGTAAGCGACATACCGCTCAGGCTGCCCGTGGGGACACGGCTGCGGATCCTCCCAAACCATGCGTGCGCAACAGGTGCCCAGCATGCTCACTACCATGTACTGAACGGTCAACGTTTAATTGCCACCTGGCCTAGATTCGGCGGCTGGTGATCAGCCCGCCAGGCAAGAAGCAAGTCCGCGCATGTCTGTGCGGCCGATCTGGGCCAGTGTGACGCTGATCTCATCAGCAAGAACGGACCACCATTGCTCCAATCCGCGCTCGCCACCGGCTGCTGCCGCGTATTGCATCGCCCGGCCGAAGAAGACAAAGTCTGCGCCCATCGCATAGGCCTTGACGACATCCTCGCCACTTCGCAGTCCGCTGTCATAGAACAGCGCAAACTCCGGCCCCACAGCCTGGCGAATCGCCTGCAGTTGCAATATCGGCGGAGGGGCCGCGTCGAGTTGACGCCCGCCGTGACCGGAGACCTGGATCGCGTCGGCTCCCGCTTTGCGCAGCCTCAGCGCATCATCGATCGACGTCACCCCCTTGACGATCAGCTTACCCGGCCAACGCTCTCGAATCAGGTCAAAGGTACCCCAGTCGGCGCGCCCCCGACTTTCGGTGCGGCTGAAGGCAAAGCCAGTCTCTCGAAAGTTTGCCATGTCAGGTTTGCCCGCTCGAAGCTGCGCGATCGACCACTGCGGATGCAGAGCAAAATCGACAAACTGCTTGGGTCCGATTCGAAAGGGGATCGAGAACCCATTGCGCAAATCGCGGGAACGCCTTGCAACCTCTGGTACGTCAAGTGTCAAGATCAGGTGTCGGTATCCGGCCGCGCGCGCGCGATCGAGCAGCTTGAACGTCTGCGATCCGTCCCCGCTGAAATACAGCTGGAACCAGGCATGCCCGTCTGCCCACTCGATGAGTTGCTCCATTGGTGTTGATGAAATCGTCGATACGCCCAGCGGGACACGATGTCTTGCAGACAGGGCAGCGAGCCACTGATCCGTACCGGGTGCCGCCAGGTTGCAAAGCGCCATCGGACTCGTACCAAAGGGCAAACCGACCGATTCACCCAACAGGCCAACTGACAGATCCCGGTGCGATACATCCACGAGCACGCGCGGCTGCAAGCGGACAGCGGCAAGCGCCGAGAGGTTCAGCGTCTCGCCATGGCCGGTTCCTGCGGCACCATCGATATAGTCAAATACCATTCGAGGTAACCGACGACGCGCCGCCCGTCTCGCGTCATCGTATTCATAAATATTGGGAGGGCGAAAAATCATGGTTGTCCGACAATCGGCGAACTCGATGGCATAGATCCGGTCGGCAAGCGCCGCAGGTAAGCGAATCGGGCAACGGTTTGCAAATTACCCGCTTTCGACCCAAAGTTTAAAGTAAGACGGCTCCTCGTCCTGTGGTCGGCCTATCACCTTTGCCCACTCTGCCCGAGGTATTTCGATGCGAGCGCCTGATTCGGGGCGGACTGGTGCGTAAGGCCGATATGAGGCAGGATGGATTGCCTGTTCGATCGACGATCCCACCCCTAACCGAAGCCACGCCACGAAAAGGGACGCCACACCATGAAACGTATCGCATTAGTCCTGGCCTTCGCACTCGCCACTCCCCTTTCTCAGGGACAGCAACCGACCGCTCCGCAGTATGGCGCGGCGCCGACTGGTATGCCGGCTCACGCAACCACCAGGGTCGAGGGCACGGATAACGTCTACGTATTTAGGAACGTCGCCCACCAGGCCATGTTTGTCGTCACGTCCGAGGGTGTGATTGCCACCGATCCAGTCGCGTACGGTCGGCCTAATGGAGGGCAACTTTTCCTGGACGAAATCCGCAAGGTGACAAATCAGCCGGTGAAGTACGTCGTCTACAGCCACCACCACTTCGATCACATTGCGGGAGGTCAGGTGTTCAAGGACGCCGGCGCGATCTTCATCGCGCATCGCCGGGCAAAGGAACGCCTGGAGTTGATCAAGGACCCGCACACCGTTCTGCCGGACGAGGTGGTACCGGATACCGGTAGAGTGATCACGCTGGGCGGCACTCGCCTGGAACTCACTTACCACGGGCTAAACCACTCCGATTCGACGTTGGTGATGCGGCTCCCCAAGGAGCGGATCATCTTCGTGGTGGATACCATCCCGGTAGGTACGCTACCCGGGCGTGGAATGATTGATTTCCATCCGTTGGAGACCGAAGATTTCATGCGACAGGTACTCGCCATGGAATGGGATCGGCTGATCCCCGGTCACCCGGGCGTTCCGGGCGGTCGTTTGGGTACCAAAAAGGACGTGCAGGACCAACTCGAACTCCTGCAGGCGGCCAGTGCCGAAATGAAAAAGCTCGGCCAGGACGGTAAATGCTGGGATCAGGCTGAAAAAGAATTTCGCATGCCAGGGTATGCCAACTGGCCTGGCTACCCGACCAACCTACAGTTCATTGCCCGCCGATTCTGCGGCCTCTGGGGGCGCGGAACCTGATCGCCCGTGATCAGTCGCTAGTACGTTCGGAAATCACCACCATAACGCGTTGGCAGCCCGCCAAGACCATCACCTGTAGCGGGAAGGCGAAATCATGTCAGGGCCAAGATGAAGGCGCTGCGACAAGCGCAGGACACACTCCCTGCCTACCACTCATCCTCCCAAACCGAGCCACTGTCCGATTTTCGCCGCTGCATGCTTCATGCCCTCCACGAGGCCGGACGCGGCAGGCAGTGGCGGGGACGATTTGCTGGTAAGGGGCATCCACTCCCGCAAGTCTTCCTCGGGCAGGAGCCAGCGGACGTCTGAGATAGTTTCAGCTGGTGAGTTCTGAGGCGAGGTCTGCGGCGTTCGATCATTCGGCTCGTCCCGCCCGTCCCCACCGGAGGCGGGCCGAGGCTCAGCGGGTGAATCCGACCCCCGTTGATCGGCGGGCCGACCAGCCCCCTCGACCGGCTCGGGCTGAGCATCTTGTCCGGCAGGTGGTCCGCCTGGCGCCTCCGCCGGTGAGGAGCGAAAGTCTGAGCCCGGTGCCGTCCGTACGGCCCAGCTGCCGATCCCCTCAGACGGCTCCAGGTCGGGACCTCTGCCCTGTTGGGTCAAACTCATGGCTGCGGCCAGCAACTGGGTGGTGGACCTTGGGCCGGCCATGCCAACGAGTCCGGCTCCCTCGTCAAACCCGTAAGTCACGCGAATAATCGATTCCGATTGGGTGCTCAGAAGCTGCGCTGAAGTGTCTAGAGCCTCCGCGCTTCGGCCAAGTTCAGCGAAGCTCCTGGACAGTAATTGATTGATGCGCGTCAACGGCGAGTCAGCGTTCGACTGAGCGCTATGTCGCGCTATGAGATCCGCCAAGGCCGGGGAGATCGTTGTTTTCTGGGTAGCGTCGTTTGCACTGCTCTGCGAGGCAGAGAGCAACCGCAAGGCCTCCGCTCCACTGCGGCTGATCCAGTGGGTGCCCAACGCCCGGACCACCTGGGTACCCTTCAAGGCATCACCCTGCTCGACGATCCTCCCGCTTCCTCCGAGGAGGACCACCCATCCGCCCGAATCAGTCCTGACACTCTCCGGCGAGAGGGTCAGACCATCCAAGCCCGCAATGACGACATCTCCAGCCGACCCATTGCGAACGCTCAAGGGCATACCCGAACTGGGGGCGCCGACCAATATCCGCTCAAAATCAAAGCCACCCACACCGCTCTGGGCCTGCAAGTGGAGCGAACCGGTGAAGTTCAGCGTTGGCGGATTTTCAACAGCGGCCGAGCGAATACGGCCGCCGGCCTCTAGCCGGGTACTAGGCGCTTCCAGAGCCAACCCAGAGACCGACAGATCTTTCGAAGCGCGTATAAGAACCGTTGCGCCCGACTTGACCAGAGAACCAGCGGCGAAGCCCAAGTCGCCCATGCGCTGAAGAACAACAGTGCCGGCCGCTTCCACCGTGAGCAATGGGTCCTCGCTGCCGCTCAGGCCCGCATGAATTTCGCCTCTGTCGCTGCGCAGCGTGAGAGTGCTGCCCTGTAACAGCAGAGGATCGTGGAGGCTGCCAAGGCTTTGTGCTGCGCGCAAGACCGTATTCTCGGAAACAAGCTCGCGACTAAACTCAAAAACGATAGAGCCGGACGACTCCAGGGTTAGAGAAGGCGTCGAAGGTCGTTCTTGTAGTCGGATGGAATTTCTGGCCTGCACCGTCAGCGAACCGCTCGCCTGCACTGAACCCAGGCTCACCGAATCGATATTCCGCAGGATCACGCTCTTTGCTGCAGGGACGATGACCAACCCACCAAGGTCATTCCCGGCGCTGTCGAGCACAACCGTCTGGTCCGCAGCGCTGATAGTCACGCCAGCATCCACGTCGATCACGCCGCTATCGCTGACCGCTCCACCTGCGGTGATTATCAGCGCCCCTTTCAGGTCGATCTTGCCCAACGCCAAGGTCAAACGATAGGGAGGCGGGATCCTTGAGCAGGACGGGCCTGGGGAGGATCACTCAACACCGGGAGGGCTCGATAACACGAGCGTAGTGCCCATGATAAGGCTAACGAGAGCCTGAGCGGAAGCCTAACGAACGGAAAGCGGGCTACGAGGGTAAATGCTGAGATCAGGAGGAAAAAATTTCGCATGCCGGGGCTAAATCGGCTTAATGAGCACTTGTCTGAACTTCACAACCCCTGATCCATATTGCAAGGCGATATGGCCCTTGGCGAGCCCGCTGTGACGCACATTGACCGTCTCCTGCCCATTGAGCCGGACCACCAGCAAATCGCCCCGGGCAGTAATTTCCATCACGTTCCATTGGCCGCCCGCTCTGGGCATCGGGGAGACCTTGGCTATATCGACAATCGCACCGGTGCCGTAGGAAGGATCCGGACGGGTATCCCAGATATTCACTTCGTAGCAGTTGTCGGCGCCGATCTTGGTCGGGTCCTGGCAGCGGATGAAAATACCGCTATTGGTATGGCTGTCTACCCAGACTTCAGAGCGGATCTCAAAGTTGTCGTAGATCTTTTTCGAAACCAGGTAGCCGGGGGTCTTGCTGCGCAGCAGGTCAGCCACGATCGAGTCTTCCTGGATTCGCCAGTTGGCATCGCCCACCAAGGTCCAGTCATTCAGGTTACTGCCCCGGTCGTAAAGTGCCATCCAGCCTGACGTCGACGACGGTGCGTTAGCGCAGCCGCCGAGCAACGACAGTGAGACTAAGCCGGCGAAGGCAAAACGGCGGAATTGATTTGTATTCATGCTGTACCCCGTTGGCGGAAATGAGTTGTGAGCGATAGACTCGTCAGCCTGGACCATCATCCAGCCGGCTAAGGTCCCCTGTCAATATGATCCTTTGCCCCCCCCGCTCTGCGCGAAATCAATCGGGAAAACTCCATGCCTGCACCAAGATATCGCGCCCTAGTGCCGATCCTGGCGTTTCTCTTTACAGTCGCACCGGTTTCAGCCAAGGCTCAAGATTCTTCATGGCGCCCGGCCGCCCCGTGGCCAGCGGTCACCCCGCGCGTCAGCTCCGTGATCGAAAAATTGATGGCGGACTCTAAGGTCAAGCGCGCGATGGAGTTTCTCCGCGAGGATGATGCTCGCGCCATTCGGGAAATGATCGTTCTGACTGAAATTCCAGCGCCTTCTTTTGAGGAAGGTCCCAAGGCGATCGAATTTCTCAGCCTGGCTCTGGCGAGCGGTCTCAGCGACTCGAGGCTGGATAAAACAGGCAACGCTATCGCCATGCGGCGCGGGCGAGGTAACGGCGACTTGTTTGGCGTGAAAGGCTTGGTTCGGGATACCCCCAATATCGCCGCTTTCATCGGGTTTGAACCCTTGCCGATCGGCGCGATTTCCATCCAAAACACAGCATCTGTGCGCTACGAGGTCCGATATTCGGCTCCAGGAGGGCATAGCTTTGCCGCCTTTGGCGAGGTACCCGGTGGCATCACACCACCCGATTCTCCGATCATCCAGGCATCGCTTGCGGCCATACGGGCAACTGGCAACAAAGAACTGGCGATGGTGGGCGTAAGTACCAACGCTGGGGTTCCGATTGCTGCAGGCATACCAACTGTTGTGCTCGCCCCAGGGGGCAAAATGTTTGGCTTCCATGCACTGTCGGAAGCCATCGATCCTACCGGCACACGGCAAGGTGCCCAGACTGCGCTGTTGACTATCCTCGCGATTGCCGGCATCGACGGACTGCCCGAACCGCTCGTCGAAAAGCGCTGATAACCAGCCCATTCAGGACAACACCATGCGGTCAACGGTCAAATTTTTTCTCCTCATCATCGCGGTGCTGTTCTGTGGACTGGCTCATTCGCAGTACCCGATGCGACCCGTCAAGATCGTGGTCCCGTCAACGGCCGGTGACGGCTCAGATTTATTGGCTCGCACGCTCGCCAAGGCGATGAGCGAATCTTTGGGTCAATCCTTCGTCATTGAAAACAAACCAGGAGCGGGTGGAAGCATTGGCGCTGCGGTGGTTGCCAAATCCACTTCCGACGGCTACACCTTGTTCCTGGGTAACGGCAGTTCGCATGGCGTAACGCCTGGCCTTTATCCTCGCCTACCGTACGATTCCATGAACGACTTTGCGCCCGTCGCACTTATCGCGACTGCCGCCAATGTTCTGGTGGTTGGCAGTGATGTACCGGTAACCAGCTACGCTGATTTCGCGCGCCTGGTTCGGGGACAACCTGGCCGCATAACCATCGCTTCAGCGGGTAACGGCAGCCTGTCTCACCTGTCGGTGGAGTTACTGCGCTCCATGGCTAGACTCGACCTGCTGCACGTGCCCTACAAGGGCGCCGCACCTGGCATCGCCGACGTCGCTGGGGGTCAGGTTCAGGCGATGATCATCAACATCCCGTCAGTCATGCCTTTGATCAAGGCCGGCAAGCTGAGGCCTCTGGCGGCCACTAGCTCACAGCGAGCCAGCAGTTTGCCCGAGGTGCCGACGCTCTCGGAGTCCGGTGTAATGGGCTACGAAACGCTCGCATGGTTCGGCCTTTTGGCTCCTGCAAGCACTCCGCGGGACATCGTCACTACCCTTCACGGTGAGGTACGAAAGGCGCTCTCACAGCCGGAGGTGAGAGAGACGCTGGCGAGACTCGGATCTGAGGCTTCGGGCATGGGACCGGAAGACTTTCGAACGTTTATCAGGAACGAGATCATCAAGTACAGCCGGGTGATCCAAGACGCCGGAATCAAGGTCGAGTAAGAGATCCAAGGTTCTGAGCACTCGCGTCCGCCCCGTGCGCTGTCCTCTGCCAACCCTCAGTCCGAAGCGGCTTTTCATTGAGTGGTCGAGCACGCTCAACGATTCAATGACGGGGCTGACTGTAATAGGTTTCTCGCTTGCTCGGCCCACCAGCGAGCTTGCCCAGTGGTGCCATGTCCGGACGTTTCCTCCGAACCCGGGATCAGGTGTACCTGCAGATTTTTGATCCGCGGCAACGCTTTTTGGGCTTGCAGCAAGTCGGGCGGATTGCGCTCATCGTCAGCGGAATTAATCATCAAAACCGTCGCCTTGATTTTCTCCAGGTGGGCCTCGGGCGCGAAATCGCGCGAAGCATTCCACTGATACAGGGTGTCGTTAGCGTCGGCAGTAAACGGCGCCTTTAGCGCCCGGTCCAGCCAACGGTCAGCCGCCTCGCGGTTTGGCGTATTTTTCTGTATGCCATTCGCCCCGCCGTTAGTCGCAATCGCATACATGACACTGGCGAACTGTGCCGATTTGGGTTGGGTTTGATAAAAACCGCCTTGGTAATCCGGGTCGTTACGGATCGAGTCGATGATGAGTCGGCGCGTCATCCAGTTGCGACCCGACATATCAATGGGCATCGAGGCCATAGGGATCAACACATCCGCAAAGTCGGGATACATGTAGCCCATCATCCAGGTGTGCATGCCACCCATGGAATTACCAATGATCAGGCGAACCTTCGACAAGCCCAATCCCTCGGTCAACAGCAGATGGACGCCGCGCACCATATCGCCGTAGTTATAGGCAGGAAAACGCGCAGCCATGCCGTTGGAAGGTTTGGACGAACGACCGGCACCGATGGAGTCGGGCAGCACAATGAAATACTTGGACGCATCAAAAGCCTGGCCGGCCCCGAATAATTGGCCACCAAAGGCCGGGTTCAACATGCCAGTGCCGCTGCCATTGGTACCGTGCAATACCACGATAGCCGGGTTTTGGGGGTCGCCCAGCGTGGTGTAGGCCAGTTTCAGCTCGGGCATCACTGTGCCCTCGTGAAAGCGGAAATTTTGGGCAATCCAGACTCCCTGAGCAGGGGCTGGCTGTGCCCCTGTCCAAGCCGGCAAAAAGCCCATCCCGGCCATCAACCAGCTACAGACCTGGCGCTTCCAAGGACTCATTCTGGTGCCTCGCTAGAAACCTGAACCCAACTCAACGATCAAGCCTTCAATCAAGGGCTGCCATCGCGGTCAGACGACCATCCCAGAACCATTTTAAGCCCGCCCTACTCACCTGGTGATATGAGCTTGAACTTAGTCGATCAATTTTCAGCGCGGCGAGGTCGCGATTATCTTGCTCTGATGCCTGGAACTGGCATGACATCGGCGCGATCCTGTCGCATCACATTGATGACGCTATTTCCCTTCCCCCGGTCGCCGCGCAGCACGTCGGCCATAGCCGACTCATCGGACGAGAAGCGCTTCGCAGCGACTGGAGCGCTCGCCTCGCAGCGTTCACATTGCCCCCCATTTCCAAGACGATAGTGCGCAGTTCCAACGACTATTTGGCATTTCGCATGGCCCGCGCCAAGTCGTCATTTCCGTGCCTGATCAGTTCGTCGGCCGCATTGAGCCGGTCGCGATTTTCCCGGTTCTGGCTCAGCTTGGCCTTGCCTTCAATGCGCTTGATCTCGATCTGGATACCCACGATGGCTCGCAGCATACCGTCGATGTAGTCGGGGGGCGAATCACCCATCTTCCAGGGGCGCGGCTCGTTCACTTCGTGCTCACGGGTGAGCCTGGCAACAACGCCACGGACAAACTTTTCTTCGTCCATCACGGTCAGGCGGCCATGCACATGCACCACTTCGTAGTTCCATGTAGGCACCTGGCGGTGGCTTTCGTGCTTGCTCGGGTACCAGTTGGGCGATATGTAGCTCTCGTTGCCGCGAAAAATCACCAGGACGTCCGCGCCTTCCTGGCACTGCTGCCACACTGGATTGGCACGAGCAACGTGC
>CAZZKA010000016.1:0-23510 GCA_964654745.1 uncultured Bordetella sp.
ATCATGCTGATGGGCCTGGTCACCAAGAACGCGATCCTTCTGGTGGATTTTGCGAACCAGGCCCGCCGACAGGGGCTGGCTCGCACCCCGGCCCTGCTCGAGGCGGCCGAGGTCAGGCTTCGCCCGATTCTGATGACCACGCTCGCGATGGTTTTTGGCATGCTGCCACTTGCGGTCGGCCTTGGCGAGGGTTCGGAACAGCGGGCGCCCCTTGCCCATGCAGTGATCGGCGGCGTGATCGCCTCCACCCTCCTCACCCTTCTCATCGTTCCGGTTCTGTACTCCCTGCTCGATGACCTCGCCGGCGGCGAGCATGAGGCCCCGGGAGGCGGGAAACCGGGACCGGGCGACCCAGAACACCCGCCTCACCCTGCGGGTTGATACACTCATCGTTTCCGCTCCTTTCGCCGGCCGCCATGGACTTTGAAATCGCCCGCCACAACATGATCGAGCAGCAGATCCGTCCCTGGGACGTCCTCGATCCGGTCGTGCTTGAGACACTTGCCGCGCTGCACCGCGAAGATTTTGTGCCGCCCGCGTTTCGCGCGCTCGCATTCACCGATATGGAGATCCCGCTCGATGTCGCCGGGCGAAAATCCGGTCAGACCATGCTCGCACCCAAGGTCGAGGCGAGGCTGCTGCAAGCGGCTGCGCCAAAAAGAACCGACTCTGTCCTCGAAATCGGGACCGGATCGGGCTTCATGGCGGCCTTGCTGGCGCGCCACGCCGACCGCGTGACGAGTTGGGAGATCCGGTCTGAACTCGCAGAGTTCGCGAGCAACAACCTTGCCCGAGCCGGACTGGAGCATGTTCACGTAGAGTCAGGTAACGGACTCTCAGCGCTCGCCGGCGGGGCGCGCTTTGACTTAATCGTCTTATCGGGCGCAGTCGATTTCGTACCCGACACAGTGATCGCAGCCCTGCAACCAGGCGGGCGGGTCATTGCCATCGTTGGTGGGCCGCCTGTCATGACCGCGCAACTGATCACGCGACGAAGCGACACCTCGATCGCTGTACAGGTGCTTTTCGACACGCTGGCAAAGCCTCTGGAGCAATTTCCTAAAAAGGAAAGCTTCGTCTTCTGAAGGCCAAGGCCCGCCCGCCCAGAGCGACCGCAGTCCCCGGAGAAACCATCCATGTTCCCTTCAAGTTCCATTTTCAGCGCGCTGCTCGCTTCGCTTGCCCTCGCGGGTCTGCCGGCGGGCACGCTCGCAATGGATCTGGTTCAGGCATACAGGCTCGCCCTGGCTAACGACTCGCAGGTGGCCAGTGCCCAGGCGCAGTTGTCTGCGATCAATGAACGATTGGCGCAGGCTGAGGCCGCCTTTCGGCCGACCGTCAGCACATCGGCGAACGCCCAGCGCCAGACCGCGGATGTCGACCCGGTTGGAAGACCAAGTTACTCTGCGCAGTACACCACCCAAAACTACGCGGTCTCGCTCAGTTACCCGCTTTATAGACTCCAAAACGTCGAGGCACTTGAACAGAGTCGCCTGCAGATCGGCGTGGCAGAGGCGCAGCTCGGTGCAGCGCGTCAGGATCTTATCCTGCGCGTATCGCAGGCCTATTTCGATGTGCTTGCCTCGCAAGACAGCCTGGCGACCATCCTCGCTCAAAAGCGGGCCATCACCGAGCAATTGGCGGCAGCGCGGCGCAACTTCGAAGTCGGCACCGCCACAATCACCGACCAGCAGGAGGCGCAGGCGCGGTTTGATCTTGCCGTTGCACAGGAACTCGCTGCGATCAACGATCTTGAGGTCAAGCGCGCGGCCCTCAGCCTGCTGCTCGGCCGGCAGGTCGAAGCCCTCTCTGCGATGCGGCCCGGGATTCAGCTTGGGGCACCGCAGCCTGCCCAGGAATCCCAGTGGACGACCGCTGCACGGGATACGAATTACTCGGTTCAGCAGTCGCGGCTCAACGCCGAGGTTGCAAAGCGTGAAATCGAACGTCAACGCCTGGCAGGAAGCGTTACGGTAGACCTGGTGAGCTCTGTCGCCAATGCGCGAAGCTCATCGCTCGCCGCTGCCGGTTTCAGCTCCACCGCCTCGTTGATTGGCGGAGTGGGGGTGCAGATCAACAAACCGCTCTACACGGGCGGGCTGGTCGAGGCTCGCGTTCGTGAGGCGGTCGCCTCGCACGAGCGATCGTTATCCGACCTTGAGTCGGCGCGCCGCCAGGCCGAGCTTTCCGCGAGACAGTTTTTCTTTGGCGTGAACAGCGGTCTTGCCCAGATCCGCGCCCTCGAGGCTGCAGAGAAATCGAGCCAACTCGCCCTTGACTCCAATCTGCTGGGCTATCAGGTAGGCGTACGGATCAATATCGACGTGCTCAATGCTCAGCAGCAATTGTTCACCACCCGACGCGATCTGGCGCGGGCTCGCTATGACACCTTACTGAATGGCCTGAGGCTCAAGACCACCAACGGGTCCTTGCGCGAAGAAGATCTCGGGACAGTCAACGCCATGCTGGTTACCCCTTAACGAGGTAGCCGATCAAGCGGCGCGGGGCTGCTCTCTTGCCAACTCCGCGACGACTTCGAGGCAGCGAGTCGTCGCACCGCGGTGCTGCGCAGCAAATGCCCTCGCCGCATTCCCGGCGCGTGCCCGCATGGCGGGATCGTTGACGAGGGCCATAGCGACGTGCATCGCCTGCTCGGCGTCCGGCACTCTGACCGCCGCCCCGGCGGCAATTGCATCGGCACTCGCCTGCTCGAAGTTAAAGGTATGCGGACCCAGAATCACCGGTAGCCCGGTCGAACAGGCCTCAATCAGATTCTGACCACCCAGTGGGGCGAGCGATCCGCCGATGATTGCGGCGTCAGCCATCGCGTAATAGGAAAACATTTCTCCCATCGAATCGCCCAGCAACAGATTACAACCGGTGAGCAAGACGCGATCGGCATCGCCCGACGGCTCATCGAGCGCCAACGCCGATCGATTAACGAGCTTGAAGCCCATCGCGCGGCCGAGTTCAGCGACTTCGTTGAAACGCTGGGGGTGTCTGGGAACGATCACGAGGAGCGGCAAAAGCGCCGGGTCAAAGGTGCGTTGAATATCCGCCCAGGCTTTAAGCAGCAGCGCTTCTTCGCCGTCGCGGGTGCTTGCGGCCACAATGACGGCTGGGCAGAGCAGTGCAGCGTCGACAGCCCGCCGCCAGCGGCGTCCGGTCTCGATGGCATCGAGCGGCGGTGTAATGTCGAATTTGATGTTGCCCATAATCGCGGCGTCACTGCGCCCGAGTGCTGCTAATCGCTCAGCGTCATTCGACGACTGCGCAAGAACTCGGTCAAAGCCCGCCAGCGCTGGCCGGATCAGGGACACCCAGCGGAGGCCCTTGCGCAAAGACTTCTCAGACAGGCGCGCATTCACTAACGCGATCGGCATACGGCGCCGGCGTGCTGAGGCGATAAGATTTGGCCAGACCTCGGTCTCCATGATGAGCCCCACCGAAGGACTCGCTCGGGAGAGCATTCGCCTTGTCGCACCGGGATAGTCCCAGGCAAGCCAGGCCTGTCTCAGGCGGCCGCTCGCGATCAGGTCCGCAAATAACGACGCGCCCGCCTCGCGCCCGGTAGGTGTCATATGGGTGAGGAGAAGTTCGGCTTGCGGCCAGCGGGCCGCGACCGCGCGCACGAGCGGCTCGGCTGCCCGGGTCTCGCCAACCGACACGGCGTGAAACCAGAACAGTTGCACACCCGGGCGGGAAGGCGCGATGAAGCCGAAACGCTCTGCCACCCGGTCAAGATAGCCGGATTGGCGTCTGGCGCGCCACAGCAGCGACAGCAAAACCAAGGGGGTGGCCAGCCTCCAGGCAAAGGTGTAGAGGCGAAGCGCGAATAGCTGTCGGCGGCTGAACATGCTTTCGGTCTTGCCAAACTTTGAGCGGATCCGGCAACAATCCGGGGAGATTTTCAGCCTGCCGACTGCCGGGGCGGAGGCGCACTGGGAGGAGCCGGAGATGTTAACCTCAATCCGGCGGAACACTACCATCCCATGAACTCTCAGCATCTTCAGGCAACCCTCGAGCCCCATCGGGTGGCGGTCATCACGGTCTCCTACAACAGCGAGGCAGTCCTGCCTGCTATGCTGGGATCTCTACCGGCGGGGATACCGGTGATCATCGTCGACAATGCCTCGCGCAATCAGACCGCCATTGAGGCCGTGGCAGAGCGCTACGGCACGACGCTCATCCTCAACGAAAAAAACCGGGGATTTGGTGTGGCCTGCAATCAGGGGGCCGCGCAGACCGAAGCAGAGTTTCTGTTCTTTCTCAACCCAGACGCGGTACTGCTGCCCGGTACCCTCGAATCGCTCCTCGATGCGGCGCAGCGGTACCCGGCGGCCGCGGCGTTTTGCCCGCGCGAGCTCGGCGACCGCGATGAGCAGATATTCAAACGGCGCTCCGACCTGTTACCGCGACATCTCTGGCTGCCGCACGGATGGCCTTCGTCCGACCGCGCGCTGCCAGTGATGCACGGCGCGGCGATGCTGATCCGCTCCAAAGCATTCGCTTCAGTAGGCGGATTCGACCCGGAGCTATTCCTCTTCTTCGAGGATGACGATCTCTCCCTGCGACTCGACCGTGAGTGCGGACCGCTCATGTTTATTCGCGATGCGGCGGTCCGGCACGCCGGTGGGCGTTCCTCGGGAACAGACCACCGGATCGATGCCTTCAAGGCCTGGCATCTGGGTTTTTCTCGCGTTTACGCATTGAGAAAGCATGGTCGATACGCGACACTGGTAAGGGCAGTGATCGCGATCACGCTGAAAGCGTTATTGTCCCTAGGTCCGATGAGCGCGCCAAAGCGTACCCGAAGGCGCTCGACGTACCGGGGAACTTTCCACGCGCTCGCTGGTGGGAAATCGGACGGATACAGGCCAGTGCAAAAAAGCGCTGGATGAGGCGTTGAACCGACTGCGATGTACTGATTCGAACCCTTAAGTCCTTCTAAATTCGAACCGCTCTTCCAAAGCCATGGCGCTCAGCCCCGACCCTGAAGTCATCGTCTTCAATATGAAGAGGCGCTTCTCTGGCGTATCAGCAACTGTTCATGCTCTCGTTCCATATCAGATCAACCAGTGGAGGCTCGGCTACTGCGGCCCAGACCTGTCCGACACTGTTCATGGAATGCGCCTGCGCGATGCGATAGCGCTATCACGCACCCCGCCGGCGGGGCGCTCGATCAGGATCTGGCATGTCCGGCGAGATCATGAAATGTTCGCCGGTATCTGGGCTCGAGATGTCCTTCGGCTTCCAATTCGTCTGGTATTCACCTCAGCAGCCCAGCATAGGCACAGCTGGTTCCCCCGGTGGCTGATTTCCAAAATGGATGCCGTCATCGCGACCACGTCCAAAGCGGCATCGTTTGTACCGAACACTACCGCCGTCAGCCCTCATGGCATAGACCTGGCGAGATTTCACCCTCCCGAAGATAAGTTGCGCGCATGGGCGGACAGCGGTCTTCCAGGAAAGTATGGATTAGGCGTCTTTGGGCGAATCCGTCCGAACAAAGGAACAGATCTCTTTGTTCAGGCCATGATCGAGGCGCTGCCGGATTTTCCTGAGGCGACTGCAATCATTACCGGTCTGGCTGCTCCAGAACATCTGCCGTTCCAAAAGGAACTGGAACAAAAAATCGCAGCGGCCGGATTGAACGAGAGGATCGTTTTTCTCGGCGAGTTGCCTTTCGATGAGGTTCGGCTCTGGCTCAGGCGCTGCCTGGTGGCAATCGCATGCCCGCGCTATGAGCCCTTCGGGTTGACGCCGTTCGAGGCCGCTGCGAGCGGCTGTGCACTGATCTGCTCGCGAACCGGCGCTTTCGAAGAGCTTGTCGCAGACGGACACACCGGACTTCTGGTGGAAACCGGCGATAGCGTAGGGCTGGCTGCTGCAGTCCGGCGGATGCTGAGCAATCTCGATCAGGCAGACCTTATGGCAAAGGCCGCCCGCACTGCCATCGAAGAACGGTTTACCGTCGAACATGAGGCAAACCGTATCGCGGAAGTCTACCGAAGGCTCTTCGATGACGCACGCTGAACAAATCGAATCTGCTGAAACCGCGAGCGCTCCCGACCTCTCGGTCGTAACTGTCATCACCGTGACCTACGAAAGTGCGCACTGTATCCCATCGCTCGCCCGGCTTTTAGAAAGGTGTCCCAATATCATCGTGGTCGATAACGGCAGCCGTGACGCCACAGCGAGCGCTGTAAAACAACTCCTGCCTCACGCTCACCTCATGGAGCTTGAACGGAACATCGGATTCGGCGCGGCGAACAACCGGGCTCTGGATACGGTGAAGACCCGGTTTGCCCTGCTGCTCAACCCGGACTGCGAGCTCGATGACAATGCGGCTGCGGCGCTGGTCAGACAAGCCTATCGCTATCCCGATGCAGCGATCATCGCGCCGCAAATCATCAACCGCCAGGGCGAGCCTGAGCTGAGCTACCGCTGGCCCTCGAGCCTCTGGCGATCGACGGGTCCGGCCGCATCAGGGCCGACTTGTGTCGGGTTTGTGAGCGGCGCCGTGATGTTGCTGAATCTGGAAAAGATGGGCTGCTCGAGCCGGTTTGATGAGCGCTTTTTTCTGTATTACGAAGACGACGACCTGTGCGTGCGCAACTTCAACGAGCGTAACCCCATCATCGTCGTTCCATCGATAAAGGTGATGCACCGTTCTCGTGGCTCGGTACGCGGGAAATTTCCCCTGCGCGGTGACTACCTCAGGGGGTTTCACCACATCCAGTCAAAATTACGGTTCGTCGAAATCCACGAGAGCAGCGATAAGGCCCAACGCCTCCGAAACAAGCACCTCGCGACCGCAGTGCTGGTCGCGCCGCTGCGCCTGCTAGCGTTTTCGCCCAGGATGATCGCCCGCTGGGTGGGCCGGATCCGTGGTTTGGCACAGTGGCGCAAACTGAGAGACTTCCCGGGTCAAAACTGAACTTTCAGCAATCAACTACTCAATGACATTGCTCGCAATCATCACAACGAGAGCCGTCAAATTGTTCGGCAACCTATGCAAGATTTTTTTTCTTGCACACCGGCGCGTGTGGCCTGGCAAGCGCTACCACATACCCAAACACGCGCCTGCGATCTGGCAGCGCCGAAGCCCGCGAAAAATACCGAGAATAGTCTGGCAAACCAACTATACCGACTCGGTCACTCTTCCCGTCTACCTGAACTATCACTGGAATCGGCTTCTGTCACCGACGTGTGAGCATTTTTTCTGGCTGGATGACGACGCCGATTCGTTCATCGAGAAAAATTTTCCACCAAGTACCGTCGCGGCTTTCAGAAGCCTGCAGATAGGCGCGGCGAAGGCTGATTTCTGGCGGGTACTGGTGCTGTACAAAATCGGAGGAATCTACCTGGATGTCGACGCAGCCTTTGTTTACCCGATCGAGGCCACCCTCAAGCGTGAGGACGACTCGCTGTACATACGCGACAAGCAAGGCAAGGTCACTAACTATTTTTTCGCATCAGCCCCTGGACATGAGATTCTCGGAAATATCGTTGACGTGGTTCAGTCAAACATAGAGCGTAATGAGATCAAATCTGTTTTCGATATGACAGGGCCCGGGGTATTTGAAAGCGTGGTCACCGGAGCCGGGTTCAGCACGCAGCGGCAGACTTACATCTGTCGCCAGGGCGTCTTTATCAAGAAGGCTTTTCAGTACCCTGAGAACCTGAGCGGTTATTGGGTCGAGGATGAGAAGCACAAAACGGTCGTCAAGAGCCAAGATTCTAGGGTGTGACAGCGCCAGAGCTCTTCGGGCCGCAGGGGCTCGCCCTAGCCCGCCTCCTATCACCCTCGGCTCCGCGAGCCCGTCGCCGATGACTGGCGGCACGCAGCTACTGAAGTATTTCCCTGCGGATACTACTTGCTTCGGGCAGGTGAGCGCGAGCATACGAATGCATGATCCGCTGGTTGTCGGGGTTCATCAGTCGGAGTGATTTTTTTAAAAACGGGAAGCGATTACTTTCAATCAACCAAACGGGCAGCGTGTAACAAAGACCCTGCCGCAAGACACTCCTGAGCACGAACTCTTCAGCAAAATGCCGATCCGGAGGGCAAGCGAACGACGCGCGCTCGGGACGCCCGAGGATGCCTTCCTTCTCGGCAAGCAAACGGTTGCCGTTGAGAGTGGTCAGGTCGTTGATTAAGCCCATCAACTCGGCATCGGATAGTCTTGCCAAGGTCTTTTCCAGCCCGCTTGTCTCATGCGTTTCGCAATGCGAATACCCGGCGCCAACTACAAATTGAGTCAATCCGATCTCTCCACGCCGGACTGTGTATCGCTTGTCGTTGGAAATCGCAAGCTTACGGAAAAAGCGAGCGAACGCTCGGTCGCGAAGCAGCTTTCGCGAAATCAACAAAGAATAGGATGCATAGTGAAAGTTACGCGTCCTTTCTGGCTGGCTCGCTTCTGAACCGGCGCGTCGATCGACTGCCCTGACAGGCAGACTAAACTTCGCCGTAGCGCCAACAAAGTCGGCCTGTTTTTGCAGAGCAAGTGTCGCCCAACTTCGGTCTGCTATTGGATACCAGCAAGAGTCGTTGAGCAACCAAAGGTGCTCAAGATCCTCCAGCATACCGAGTTCGTCCAACAGCAAGACACCATCCCGATACGCGCCAAAATCATAGCCGAAGTTGATCCGCTCAATTAAAAACGCGCATCGATCGAGAATTTGCTCCCTGACCGCGGCGGTCACTTCTTTGTTACTGACGACGACCAGGGAAAAATGATCCCTGTGTATCGATTCGACTGCCAATAGTTGCGTTGCGCAGTCATCCGAAGCGGGATAAATTGCATAGATGCAGACTCGGTTGGAGAGTGCCTGCTTCCCCGTATGAATCGTTGCCCTCTTTTTGAGGGCGATGTCGTAGTACACGCGTCCGAACAGGAAACTGAAGAGTCGAACCGGCAGAGAAAACAGGTGCCCAAAAATCCGGACAAGTTCTCTGCGGATTTTCCACGATGGCAACACTTTTACTGGATCCTCGTGTCAACAATAATCGAGCTTCGAACTCGCGGTTGCCTTGGCCTATCGCTCCGGGCACCTAGCCTATGCTTGCTGACCGGGATAGTGCGATGACGGTCAAGATAAGTGTCTTGCTTGCTACCTTTAACGGCGCAAAGCATGTCCATAGCCAGCTCCAGAGCATCACCGATCAGACCAGACCTCCCGACGAGCTTGTGATATGTGACGACGGTTCGACTGATACGACCTTAGAGATCGTACGCGAATTCGCTGCTCACCAAAAATTTCCGGTTCACGTCCACCTTAACGAAGCCAACAAGGGGTATCGACGCAATTTTCTCGATGGGTTTTCGATGTGCTCGGGTGACTATGTCGCTCTGTGCGACCAGGATGATGTATGGCTGCCCGAAAAGATCGCATCACTTGCCGCTCGGGTGAAGTCCGGCGCCAACCCGTCCCTGATCTTTTCAGACTGCCGACTGGTCGATGAACATCTCAATGATTTAGGCATCGGGGGCTTGGCACGACGCGGGATTTCCGAGCTCGAGCGAGAGTCAATCAGCGGCGGCAATCTCATTTATATCCTGCTTTCCCGCCCATGCATAACCGGCATGACCATGTTTTGCAATCGGCAGCGGGTGCTCGACAATATTCCCGCGATGCCCGAGATCTCGCATGATTTCGCGATATCACTGGGCTTTGCGCTAGGTGGTGACTACGCGTTTGTCGACCAACCCTTGGTGAAATATCGCCAGCACTCCAATAACGCATTGGGCATGTCGAGCCGCAAGCAACGCAAGCCATCGCTGTTTCGATCCGACTTCGTATCGGCGGCTGAGTCGGACTTGCTGGGTCAGCGCGAGCTGATCGCCTACCTCCGGAGGTTCAATCCAGTCCAGACCGACAAGCTCGCCCTGCATATTGAAGTGTTGAATCAGTATTCAGACTTTATTGACTTCCGGGCGCAGCGCCGCAGAAAGCTGCAGGTGCTCTTGCGCGGTAGTCGCGCTTGGGAGCAGTTCCAACTGAACCCGAAGGAACGCCGCAAGATGTTCCTCAAAGATATGCGAGGGTATGTCCGATTGAAGGTTCATCGGTTAATTGCAGGATTGGGACTATTGCGCAGTTGATTGGTCCGCAGCGAGGCCGCAGTACCGTTACGCAGCGAGACGATCCCTTAACCCTCTTCCGCTGATGATCGAGGCGAGGCCGTCGGTGAGTCGCCATCAAGCTAGGTCCATTTTCGACCACGCTTGTCGATCAGATTGATAATGAAGTTCGGGAACCAAAACGGAGCCTTAAATCGCAGCATCCCGAGAGGGCCGAATGTGAGGCGGATGACCTCGCGATAGCTTTCGAGTGATTCGACCGTATAGATCCCGTCTCTCTTCATAAAAAGCAATTTTCTAAATGAAAACACTCTCGACTTGAGATTGTGATCTATCACCGTCCTTAGCTTTACCTCGGGTGAGTAGCATCGGGGCAGAGACAGGACAAATCGTGGCCATCTACCCAGCCAGATTTCAAATGTTCGAGCCCGCCAGGTGTTCTTGACGAGTCCTGGAGCGGTGATCAGTTTGACATCGATATCCGGGATCCAGAGGAGCTTAAATTCGGAAAATCGCGAAAGATACTCGTAAATCACGCCAGTCTGGATCAGGTTTGATTCATAAAAGAGCTGGAAATTTCCTCCGTCGACGATCCTCTTGTTGTAGAGGAGGCTGCTCATCTGGGTCATGTGCCATCCAAGCGTGCCCAGCAGGTCGTCGTGTGAAGTGAATACCTTCGACTCAACCCCTCGTACCCGCCCTCCAGCGTTGATCACGACAGCATCTAGCACGCTATCAAGCCGCTCTAAGAGCAGCGCCAGGTCCGGGATATCAATCCGCATGGAGTCGCCCGTCAGCCAGACAAACTCCGACTGCGGATACTTCAGTGCGACCTCGAAGTTCTGCTCCCCGATATCTTCCGAATTTCGATGGTAAAAAAGAAACTCGTAGTCCTGCTGCCATTTCTCTACGACCTGCGCGGTGCCGTCAGTCGACGCGTTATCGGAAACGTAGATGGGCACTCCGTGGGGTCTTGCGAGTGCGATATGTATCCGAAGCGAGTGATCTAGAAAACCCGCACGGTTGCGGGTCGGGATCACGATCGACAGACGGTCTGATTTCTGCATGGGCTTGAGGCCTCGAGGAGACATGGCTTTCGATCAAAACGGAAACATTGCCTCCGGCTTCTCCGCCGCGATCGCCTTTTTGAAGTCGCTTTTGATCCGCTCCAACCCAGCCGCCGATTCAGCCTCAAAGCGCAGCACCACCACCGGCGTCGTGTTGGACGCGCGGGCAAGGCCGAACCCATCGGGGTACTCAACCCGTATGCCGTCTATGGTGATGATTTCGGTCGCACCGGGAAACTTGGCGTTGCGGCGTAGCGCCTCAACCAATGAGTGGTTCTCACCCTCGGCGGTAGGCAGTTGCAGCTCAGGAGTCGTGATCGCATCCGGCAAACCCTCGAGCACCACGCCCGGGTCGGCGTGTCGCGACAGGATCTCGAGCAAGCGCGCGCCAGCGTAGAGTCCGTCGTCAAAGCCGAACCAACGCTCTTTGAAGAACAGGTGACCGCTCATTTCGCCCGCAAACGGAGCGCCGGTCTCCTTGAGCCGCGCTTTGATCAGCGAATGACCTGTTCGCCACATCGTTGGGCGCCCACCGTGCTCGCGAATCCATCGGGCAACATTACGGCTGCACTTAACGTCATAGATGATCTCGGCGCCCGGGTTACGCGTCAGCACATCGGCGGCAAACAGCATCAGTTGCCGGTCCGGGAAAATGATCTGACCCGATTTGGTTACAACCCCCAGGCGGTCACCGTCTCCGTCAAACGCAAGCCCGATCTCGGCATCGGTTTCACGCAGACATCGGATCAGATCCTGCAGGTTTTCCGGGTGGGCGGGGTCGGGGTGGTGGTTGGGGAAATTACCGTCGACCTCGCAGAACAGCTCGGTGACTTCGCAGCCGAGTTCTCTAAAAAGTCTGGGCGCCAGCGCTCCCGCGACGCCGTTTCCGCAGTCGATCGCAATGCGCATCGGGCGGGTGAGCTTTACATCGCCGGTCACGCGAGCGAGATATTGGTCAATCACGTCGACGGATCTGACTGCGCCCCGGCGGTCATTGGCCGTTCCCCGCCCCGCGCCACGCTCGACATCCTGGCGAAGCTTCTGAATCGCCTCGCCGTACAGGGCGGCGCCGCCCAGCACCATCTTGAGGCCATTGTAGTTCGGTGGGTTGTGGCTGCCGGTGACTGCGACACCGGTAGCGCCATCCAGAACGTTGGTACCAAAGTAGACCACCGGCGTGGTGACCTGGCCCAGATCGACGACATCAAGCCCCGCCGAGCAGATACCCCGCGATAGCGCTGCAACCAGCCGCGGGCCCGACAGACGTCCATCGCGCCCCACGACAATCTGCGAAATGCCCTTGGAACCCGCCTCGCGTGCAAGAGAAAAACCCACTGCTTCGACCACCGACTCGGTGAGCGTGTCATCGACGATGCCGCGAATATCGTAGGCCTTGAAGATTGCTGGAGATACAAGCATTGCCGGCACGTGGCACCTCTGGAAGCGAAAATTCTGTCAGGACGGAGCAGCCGGGCACTTCTCGAGACCATCTCTGCGCGGTCGGTCGCGCACCTGATCCTGCCCGAGCCCAGGCGGGAATCACCGCCCGATGCGGTAAGCTCCCATCACAGTTACCCGTCAGCCAAACAGGGAATGTTAACGACCCCGCCTGACTTCACGAAATCGCGCTGCACCGGTCCGCTCAACCTGCGCGGGCCGCCTCCCATTACAGCCCCACCAATCCATGCTTGCTACTGATCCGACCGAGCCGATATCCAAGGACTCCCCCTGGGTCATCGGCGATCTTCAGGGCTGCCTGGACCCTCTGCTCGCACTGGTGGAAAAACTCCCTGAAAAGGCGCCGATCTGGCTGACGGGAGACCTCATCAACCGCGGTCCGCAGTCGCTTGAGACCCTGCGATGGGTGATCGCCCAGGGAACCCGGGTGCGCACGGTGCTGGGCAACCATGATCTTCATCTGCTCGCGATCGCGTTGGGAGTGCGCAAACCCCACCGCAGCGACACCTACGATGACATTCTTAACGCTACCGACCGCGCAGATCTCATCGACTGGCTGCGCTCGCAGCCGCTTGCCCACCGCGAGCACGGCTGGTTGATGGTGCATGCAGGCGTTTTGCCGCAGTGGACGGCAGCGCAGACCGTAGTGCTGGCTCAGGAGGTCTCCGCAAGGCTGCAGGCGCCCGACTGGACGCGATTCATCCCCGCGATGTACGGTAATGAGCCCTCGCAATGGAGCGAAACCCTGACGGGCGACGACCGTCTGCGGGTGGTTGTCAACGCGCTCACGCGGCTGCGCTTTTGCGATAGCGGCGGTCGGATGGAGTTCGCGACCAAAGAGGGGGTGGGAGCAGCCCCGCCGAGTTTTATGCCCTGGTTCGAGGTCCCAGACCGCGCAACGGCGGGCGTCCCTCTCGTATTCGGGCACTGGTCAGCGCTCGGGCTCATCAACCGACCGGATCTGATCGCCATCGACACCGGATGTGTCTGGGGCCGGCAGCTGAGTGCCGTGAGGCTCGCCGACCGCGCCGTCATTCAAGTTCAATGCGCCGATTGTGGCGCAGGGGGCGGCTGACCCGTGACCGTCATAACAACCCTCCGAATCGCACTCAGAGCGCCTGTCGCGATAGCGTTGCTTTTGGGTGGACTCTTCACGGTGACCTTTGTTTTTCCCCGTATCGGCTATGACCGTCGCGATCGCATCATTGCGCGCTGGTCACGCTGGCTGCTTCGCGCCTGCGGCATTCGCCTCAAGGAGGAGCTTCTCCCCGGAGTAAGCCCGCTCGGATCGCTGAAAAGCCAGTCTCTGATCGTCGCCAATCACATCAGCTGGCTCGATATCTTCCTGATGCTCGCCTCCACCTCGGCGCACTTCGTCGCCAAAAGCGAGATCGCTTCCTGGCCTATCGTCGGCCGGTTGGTGGCTGGCGCCGGCACGCTCTTCATCGAACGCGGTAAGCGTCACGCCGTTCATCAGCTCAACGAGCGCATTCAGAGCATGCTCGCGGCGGGCCGGCGAATCGCCGTGTTCCCCGAGGGCACGACGAGCGACGGCAAGCGACTGCTGCAGTTCCATGGAAACCTGCTCGAACCCGCGCTGCGTGGCGGCGCACCCATCATCCCGGTCGGAGTCCGATACACCGACTTGAAGGGTCGCTACAGCGAGGCAATAGATTTCACCGGTGACATGTCACTCGGAAAATCGCTCGCCAACGTTCTGGGCGCACCCGGGTTTGTGGCAACGCTCTACCCGCTGCCGCCATTGACTGAGCGCGACACCCGGCAAGCCGCCGCCAAAGCCGCGCGGGACGGGCTTGCTCTGCGCCTCCAACTTCCCCTGGACGATACGGTGCCCGAGGCACTGCGCAGAGCGCGGATCCAATCGGGCGACCGACGATCGGGCTGACCCCCGTGGGCGAGGCAGCCGATGTTCGCGCCGAGCGAACGCGCGCCGAGCGAACGCGCGCTGCGCCCATAGCGCACCGGTAGCCGTCTAGCCCCGCTCAAAAACCACTCGCCCCTCGACCAGGGTTCGTTGAACCCGCCCGGCGAGTTCCCTCCCCAGGTAGGGCGTGTGCGAGCCCTGGCTCAACAGGCTGCCGCGCGACACGACCCAGTGCTCGTCGGGGTTGAACACGCAGAGGTCAGCAGCGGCGCCCACCGCGAGTCCGATCGCCGGTTCTCCCAACAAGCGCGCCGGGGCGGTCGTGACCCTGGCGAGCGCCCGCTCCAGCGAGAGTCCGGCCTCGGCGGCCCACTTGAGCGTCAGCGGAAGCAGCAACTCGAGCCCCGTCACGCCCGCCTCCGCCTCGCCAAAGGGCAACTGCTTGGCGTCATCATCGACTGGTGTGTGGTCGGAGCAAATCGCATCGATGGTGCCATCCGCGAGTCCTGCCCGTAGCGCATCGCGATCGCGCTGCGAACGAAACGGCGGGTCGACTCGGCAATTGCTGTCAAAGAAACCGATATCGAGATCGGTAAGGTGAACATGGTGAGCTGCCACATCGGCCGAGACGGGGAGGCCTTCGGCGCGCGCGCGCCTGACCAGATCGACCCCAGCTGCCGACGAGAGCCGGCACAAATGTACCCGACAGCCTGTCACACGTACCAGCTCGAATATCGTGAGTAAAGCCACGGTCTCAGCGATCACCGGAACGCCCGACAGACCCAGCCTGCTCGCATAGGGGCCTGCGTGCGCCACCCCTCCGCGCGCAAGTTGCGCATCCTGCGGATGCAGCCACACCGTGTAGCCGAAAGTGCTCGCATACTGCATCGCGCGCATCAGCACCTGAGTATCGGCGATCGGGGAAAGCGCGTGCGAAAAACCCACGCACCCCGCCTCGACCAGTTCGGCCATCTCGGTGATGGTTTCGCCCTTGAGCCCCAGCGTAAGCGCGCCGACCGGGAACAGGTGGGCGCCGTCGATACCGCGAGCCCGGTGCTTGAGCATTTCCACGAGTCCCGGCTCGTCGAGCACGGGATCGGTATCGGGTGGGCAGGCAATCGACGTCACGCCCCCTGCCAGCGCCGCCTGCATCTCGGACTCCAGGGTTGCCTTGTACTCGAAACCCGGCTCACGCAATCGGGCTGACAAGTCGACAAGCCCGGGGATCAGGATAGCGCCGCGAGCATCGATCGATTGATCCGCGGCAAACCCCTGCGGCGCCGCACCGATGGCGAGGATCTTGCCGTCGGCGATGTGAAGCGCGCCGGTCTGCGCCCTGTCCCCTGCTGCGGCGGGATCGATGAGTCGCGCGTTGATGATTGAAAGGCGGGGCGCAGCTTGGGGCATCGTGTGTTGAGGTCAGGTGAGGGAATGGACGTTCATGAGATTCAGGATTTGGCGAGCAGGCTCATCACCGCCATGCGCACGGCGATCCCAAAAGTGACCTGATCGAGGATCACGGCCTGCGGCCCATCCGCGACGGCCGAATCAATCTCGACGCCGCGATTCATGGGCCCGGGATGCATGACGATGCAATCCGGCCTGGCCAGAGAGAGTTTTTCCTCGGTCAACCCGTAGTGTTTGAAGAACTCCTGCGCCGAGGGGAGCAGAGCGCCGCGCATACGCTCGCTCTGAAGCCGCAACATGATAATGACATCCACATCGCGCAGCCCCTCACGCATATCGTAGAAAACCCGAACACCCATCTGATCGAGCCCCCCGGGGATAAGCGTGCGCGGCCCGATGACACGAACTTCGGGGACACCCAGCGTAGTTAGCGCGTGAATGTCGGAGCGGGCTACCCTTGAGTGCAGGACATCGCCCACGATGGCTACCCGCAAGTTGGTGAAGTCTTTCTTGAAGTGCCGGATGGTGTAAACATCGAGCAGACCCTGGGTTGGGTGTGCATGACGGCCATCGCCAGCGTTGATCACATGAACGTTGCCGCGTGTACGGTCAACATGCTCAGCAATCAGAAAGGGGGCACCGCTCTGGGCATGGCGTACGACGAACATGTCGGCATGCATGGCCACCAGGTTGTCTATCGTGTCGAGCAGTGACTCGCCCTTTGCCGTTGACGAGGTGTTGATGTTGAGATTGACGACATCGGCCGAGAGGCGCTTTGCCGCGATCTCGAAAGTCGTTCGGGTACGCGTCGAGTTCTCGAAAAACAGATTAAAGACCGACACCCCGCGCAGCAGCGGTACTTTCTTGACATCGCGGTCAGACACGCCGATGAAACCTGCCGCCGTATCGAGGATGTGGTGTATCAACTCCCGCGAGAGTCCCTCGATGGTGAGCAGGTGCTTGAGTTCACCGTGGGCGTTGAGCTGCGGATGGCGGCTGGGCATGATTCGGAAAGACCTCGACTACTCGATCTTGAGGTGAAAGCGGCCCTGCGTGTCCCGGCTCAGTACAAAAGCCTCGCCAGCAGACAAGGGATGCCGCAGCCCGCAGAAATCCGCTGCTACCGGCAACTCGCGGCCACCCCGATCAATCAGAACGGCAAGCCTCACGCGCGCCGGTCGGCCGTAGTCAAAGATCTCGTTAAGCGCCGCGCGAACAGTACGGCCGGTAAAGAGGATATCGTCGACCAGCACAATGTCGGCACCGTCAACATCAAACGGCAGACTGGTCGATTTGATTTGCGAAGGCAGTCCGCGGCTGCCGTAATCGTCGCGGTGAAACGCGCTCGACAGCGTCCCCATCTCGCTCGCGAGCGCGAGATCGCGTTTGAGCCGCTCGGCGATCCATACCCCGCCGCTATGCACGCCTATCAGAGCAAGATCCGGCGAGCCGACGATTCCCGCTGCAACCGAGTCCTTGAGGCGAAGATAAGCGCTTTCCGCGTCGAGCGTAGTCATGAGGTCGTCGTTGGAGTCGAGCCGGCAGCCTGGGCGCCGCCACCAGGTAACGGCGCTGTTTCCGACAGGTATTGTCGCAGGATTATGGCGGCGGCTTCAGCGTCGGTTTCGTCAGCCTGCGACTGCACTTGCGATCGCGACTGCGCTCTTGACTGCGCTGGTGACTGCGACTGCGCCTCGACGGAGCTGTAACGTTCGTCCACCAGGCTGACCGGAACGCCAAACCGTCCCTCAAGCCGCCTCGCAAACCGCTCGCACCGGGCTGTCATCTCATGGGGTGTGCCATCAGGGTGCAGCGGTCGGCCGACCACGAGGCGCTGCGGCTGCCATTCGGTGAGAATCCGCCCAATCGCCTCGAATCCGCGATCGGCGACCCGGTTATCGACAGTTGTGAGCGGTCCGGCTTGGCGGGTAAGGGTGTTGCCCAGCGCCACGCCAATACGAACCGTTCCAAAGTCAAAGGCAAGCAGGGTCTCCGGGCGCTCAGGCATGCCCGGCGGCCGAAGCAAGAAAAGCGGGGTTGACGCCGAGAAGAGCAAACGCCCTGTGCAGCCTTTCATCGACGGGCGTCTCGAAAATCACTGCCGGATCCGCCTCGACGGTCAGCCAGGCGTTTCGAGTGATTTCGTCTTCGAGCTGGCCAGGTCCCCAACCTGAATATCCCAGCATCACGAGCATCTGATCGGGGCCTTTACCGTTCGCAACCGCCTCCAGCACGTCGCGCGAGGAGGTAAGCCCGATTTCGTTTTTGACTGCGACCGTAGCACCCCAGGCACCAGTCGGTCGATGCAGGACAAACCCACGGTCGGTTTGCACCGGCCCGCCATACATCACCGGCTCATCGACTAACGGAGAGCCTGCCAGGCTCAGGTCGATTCGCCTGAACAGCGTGCCCAGGGATATCTCCATGGGTCGGTTGATCACCAGCCCCAGGGCGCCCTCAGCATTGTGCTCGGCGATGAATACCAGACTGCCGCCAAAGTTTGGATCCTCGAGGCTTGGCATAGCAATGAGAAAATGATGACTGAGATCACTCGCCGATTCGGTACTCATGGCGAGATTATAGGGTCACCCCTGCGGCTTCCACATTCAAAACCCGATGCGCCAATCTCCATCTTCGTCCGGCACCCTCGCACTCGTCTGGCTGCGCCGGGACCTGCGCATGCATGATCATGCAGCGCTGGCGCTCGCACTCAGGCAGGCCGACCGCGTGGCATGCTGTTTTGTCTTCGACAACAGCATTCTCGATCCCCTGCCGCGCGAGGACCGCCGCGTGGCATTCATCCGCGACAGTCTGCTCGAGGTGCAATCCCGCCTGAGCGAGGATGGCGGCTCGCTCTGGGTGTGTCACGGCGATCCCGTGACCGCCATACCCGCTCTCGCCGAACAACTCGGCGCATCGCTCGTCGTCGCCGCGCATGACTACGAGCCCGCCGCACTGACCCGCGATCGTGCGGTCGCAGCCGAACTCAACCGGCAAGGTCGGGAACTCCTCACTTGCAAGGACCACGCGATATTCGAGTGCAGCGAGGTGCTCACGCTGGACGGGCGGCCCTTTTCCGTCTTTACCCCCTACAAGCGCGCATGGCTGCGCGCGCTTGAAGCAAGCCCCGAGGCGACGGGGGAGCAACGCGTGGCGCTCGCCGGCAGGCTGCTGCCTCGTCGCGCAAGGCCGACCGCCGCAGACGGGCCCCGAGTACGCGCGGGCAGGCCGTCCGACGTGTCTGCCGGCCTTTCAACTCCCTGGTCCGATGCCGGCGTCCCGACGCTGCAGTCCCTGGGCTTCCAGCCTCCGGAATCAGGCGAACCGACGATTACTCCGGGATCCATCGCCGCGCGAACCCTCCTCGAGGACTTTGCCCAGCGGATCGGGCGCTACAAGCAGACCCGGGACTTCCCCGCGGTCAAAGGTCCTTCGTATCTTTCAGTTCATATGCGCTTCGGTACGGTTTCAGTGCGAGAGGCCGCCCGCCTTGCGCTCGCAAAGGCCAGCCAAGACCCCAAAGCGCGCGAAGGCGCCGACTCATGGCTGTCGGAACTGATCTGGCGCGATTTCTACTTTCAGATCCTGTGGCATCACCCGCGGGTCGTGGAACGCGCGTTCAGATCCGAGTACGACAGCATCGTCTGGGATAACGATCCCGGTCTGTTCGCAGCGTGGTGCGAAGGCCGTACCGGCTACCCGCTTGTCGATGCGGCGATGCTGCAGATAAACCGCACCGGATACATGCACAACCGGCTCAGAATGATCGTCGCGTCGTTTCTTACCAAGGACTTGGGCATAGACTGGCGCTGGGGTGAGCGTTACTTTGCCGAAAAACTGATCGATTTCGATCTCTCAGCGAACAACGGCGGATGGCAATGGGCCTCCTCGAGCGGGTGCGATGCGCAACCCTATTTCCGCATTTTCAACCCCATCACTCAATCCGAGCGCTTCGACGCGGAGGGTAAGTTCATCCGCCGATACCTGCCCCAGCTAGCGGGTCTGTCTGACCGCGACATCCATGCCCCGTGGGAAACACCGGCGCTGGAACTCTCCGCTGCGGGAGTACGCCTGGGCGACAATTATCCCCATCGGGTCGTCGAGCATGACACGGCCCGCAAGCGCACCCTCGCCCGTTACGCCGTGGTGAAAGCTGAAAAATAAGGGCGCAGGTCAGAGTTCGACCATCTCGAAGTCTTCTTTGCGAGCGCCGCACTCCGGGCAGGTCCAGTTCATCGGCACATCTTCCCAGCGTGTTCCCGGCGCGATGCCCTCGTCCGGGAGGCCCGCGGCCTCGTCGTAAATCCACCCGCAGATGAGGCACATCCAGGTTTTAAAAGGGGCTTCAGCATTGCTCATGGTTTGCAGATCTTCATGGAGGGGAGGGCTTCGGGCTTAGCCTTCGGCTGGGGGGGGATCACCCGCGGATTGACGCATGATCATCGCTTTGCCCAGGGCAAGAACGAGCACGGCACCAAGCGCCCCAGCCAGATTGCCCAGACCATGTACGCTCATGCCGAACGATGCAGCGATATGCTCAGCCCACGACTCGATCGCCGGATCGCCGACTGCGATCTCCCCCGCAATAAACCCGAGCAGCGCAGCGCCAAGCCAGACGATGACGGGAAACCGTTCGATCACCTTGAGCAGCAAGGTAGAACCGAAGATCACCAGCGGGATCGAGACGGCGAGGCCGAACACCAGGAGCAGCGTCGAGCCCTTGGCGGCCGCCGCGACTGCGATCACGTTATCCAGACTCATCACCAGGTCAGCAATCAGGATGGTGCGAACGGCCGCCGCCATGCCTGCCGTGCTCTCACCGCCCTCCGCCCCATGGTCGCCCTCGGGCAGCACCAGCGTGACACCGATATAGATCAGCAGCACCGCGCCTATGATCTTGAGGTAGGGCATCTGCAGCAGGCGCACCGCAACGAGCGTCAGTGCGATCCGCATCACGATTGCGGCTCCCGAGCCGATCATGATGGCCTGTTTTTGCTGCTTGGCAGGCAGTGACCGGGCGGCCAGCGCGATCACCACCGCGTTGTCGCCAGACAAAAGGATGTTCACCCAGATGATCTGGGCAAACGCGACCCAGAACGCGGCTGTGCCGAATTCGATGGTTTCCATGTCGTCTCCGCGCGCGGTGGAAGGAAAGCGGGCTACCTCGCCCGATCAGATCACGCTTTTCAGCAGGCGCCCCATCTCGGAGGGGTCGCGGGTGACTTTAATGCCGCACGCCTCCATGACCGACAGTTTTTCCTGGGCAGTACCTTTGCCTCCGGAGATGATCGCCCCAGCGTGACCCATACGCTTGCCCGGCGGAGCGGTGACCCCGGCGATGAAGCCCACCACGGGCTTTTTCATGTTGTCGCGTACCCATTGGGCCGCGGTCTCTTCATCCGACCCGCCGATCTCACCGATCATCACGACTGCATCGGTCTCGGGATCGTCGTTGAACATGCGCAGTACATCAATATGCTTAAGGCCATTGACCGGATCGCCGCCGATTCCGACGGCGGAGGACTGCCCGAGTCCGAGCGCAGTCAGTTGTCCCACCGCCTCGTAGGTCAGGGTGCCGGAGCGCGATACGACGCCGATGCGGCCTTTGCGGTGGATGTGGCCGGGCATGATGCCGATCTTGAGTTCGTCAGGGGTGATGACCCCAGGGCAGTTGGGCCCCAGGAGAAGTGTCTTGCGGTTTTCCTTGCGCATGCGGTCGCGCACCCGAATCATGTCCCGAACCGGTATGCCCTCGGTAATACAGATCGCCAGGTCGAGATCGGCTTCAACTGCTTCCCAGATTGCATCTGCCGCACCCGCCGGCGGCACGTAGATCACCGAGACGGTTGCGCCGGTGGCCTGTTTGGCTTCGCGAACCGACGCATAGATGGGGATTCCCTCGAAATCCTCGCCGGCCTTCTTGGGATTGACGCCCGCCACGTAACAGGCCCTGCCATTCGCATAGTCACGACTCGTTCGGGTATGAAACTGCCCGGTTTTACCGGTGATGCCCTGGGTGATCACCTTGGTGTTGCGGTTGATCAAGATGCTCATTGCGAATCCCTTGTCTTGGGTGTCTTGCGCGGAATGTTAAGTGACCGGGTCGGGTTGGAGCCGAATCGATGGCGCTCGGATGCTCGGAAACCGAGTCGTCGATTACGTCCGTCTCAGCGGCCGGAGGTCGCTGCGACCACCTTTTGTGCAGCCTCGGCCATGGTGTCCGCCGAGATGATGGGCAGGCCCGAATCAGCCAGGAGTTTTTTGCCCAGATCCTCGTTGGTACCCTTCATGCGCACCACCAAAGGCACCTTGAGTCCCACAGCGCGGCTCGCTGCGATAACGCCCTCGGCAATGGTGTCGCACTTCATGATGCCACCAAAAATATTGACGAGAATTGCCTTGAGGCCAGGATTGCGCAGCATGATCTTGAACGCTTCGGTGACTTTCTCAGTGGTCGCGCCACCGCCGACGTCGAGAAAGTTGGCGGGCTCTCCGCCGAAGAGCTTGATCGTGTCCATGGTCGCCATCGCGAGTCCTGCGCCGTTGACCAGGCATCCGATATTGCCATCGAGCTGAATGTAGGCGAGGTCGAACTTTGAGGCCTCGATCTCGGCAGGGTCCTCTTCGTCGAGATCGCGCAGGGCCACGATTTCCGGGTGTCGAAAGAGTGCGTTGGAATCGAAGTTGAGTTTGGCATCCAGCGCGACGACGCGCCCATCGCCTGTGAGGATGAGCGGGTTGATCTCGGCGAGGCTCGCATCCGTGTCCCAAAAGGCCTGATAAAGGCCTTTCAAGACGGTCCGCGCCTGGGCGAGCGACGCCTCAGGGATACCGATCCGGCGCGACAGGTCGTCAGCCTGAGCATCGAGCAGCCCGGCAGCCGGATCGACCGCTACCTTGTGAATTTTTTCAGGGGTGTGGGCGGCCACCTCCTCGATGTCCATGCCGCCCTCACTCGAGGCCATCACCGTGACACGCTGGCTCACGCGGTCGACCACCAGACCGACATAGAGCTCCTTGCGGATGTCGGCGCCCTCTTCGACAAGGAGCCTGCGAACCTTTTGGCCATGAGGCCCGGTCTGGTGCGTGATGAGTTGCATGCCCAGGATCTCGCTGGCGCGCTGCCGGACCTCGTCGACCGAGCGGGCGAGCTTGACGCCGCCACCCTTGCCGCGGCCACCCGCATGGATCTGAGCTTTGACGACCCAGACGGGGCCGCCCAGTGACTCAGCCGCCTTGACCGCCTCATCAACGGAGAAGCAGGGTATGCAGCGAGGCACGGCAACGCCGTAGCGCTTGAGCAGTTCCTTGCCCTGGTATTCATGGATTTTCAAAGTAAGCCTCCCCGGTATGCGCCTGGTCCCGCCCGATCTGAACTCCGGCTTGGAGAACCGATATCCGGCGAGCGAAGCCCGATTTCGGATTGCCGATCCTGGCGGATCGCCCCTTGCATCGAGGGGCAACGAAATGGCGGGGCAGTGTATCACGCACCCTGAGCGCTACTGCTGCAATGAACAATGCAGAGAAACGATCCCCGCGGGCGGCCGAGTCGGCTGATCTGCGCCTCCGATCTGCGCCTCCGATCTGCGCGTCCGATCTGCG
>CAZZKA010000016.1:23610-24856 GCA_964654745.1 uncultured Bordetella sp.
TCCGATCTGCGCGTCCGATCTGCGAGGCTGGTCGATGCGGCGGGTCGATGCGGCGGGTCGATGCGGTTGGTCTGCTCGGGCCTGCCCCCGGCTCGCTCACGCCCCTTGGTCAGTCCTCGCCAGCCCCGGTCACGACCCGCCTGACCACATCGGCCGCAAACCCGCGCGCCGACAAAAACCGCATCTGCCGCAGTCTTTCCTCACGGGTCTGCGCTGGCTCACCGAAGCGCTTGCGCCAGACCTCGCGCGCGCGCTCCATCTCACTGGCGCTCAGGGTCTGCAGAACCTGCTGAAGTTGCTCAGGCTCGAGCTGATGCGCCGACAGATCGTGACGAATACGGGCTATTCCGTACCGGCCAGCCCGGCGGCGAACCAGACTCTCAGCAAAGCGCTGATCGGAAAGCAGCTTTCGCCGGACGAGCCCATCGAGCAGGGCCTCGATCTCGGCTTCGCTCTGCGCATGTGGAATCAGCCTCGCGCGCAACTCCGCCCGGCTGAACTCCCTGCGAGCCAGCAGGGCAAGCGCGCGGGACTCCAGCGAGCGATGCGCGGCAAGCCGCGCCGCCATCACGCCGCGGCTTCGCCCGCTTCGCCGGCAGGCCGCTCGGCCACCCCGAAATGGGCGCGCACCTTGTTTTCGATCTCGTGGGCGAGTTCGGCACGTTCGCGCAGAAACTCCCGGGCGTTATCCTTGCCCTGGCCAATCCGATCGCCTTCGTAGCTGAACCAGGCACCGCTCTTTTCGACGACACCGCAGTTGGCTCCCAGCTCAAGGATCTCACCCTCGCGGGAGATGCCCTCGCCATAGAGGATGTCAAAGTCGGCGGCCTTGAACGGCGGCGCCACCTTGTTTTTCACGACCTTGACCCGGGTCTCGCTGCCGACCACCTCATCGCCGCGCTTGATCGAGCCCGTGCGACGGATGTCGAGGCGAACGGAGGAATAGAACTTTAGCGCGTTGCCGCCGGTGGTGGTCTCAGGGTTGCCGAACATCACACCGATCTTCATCCGAATCTGGTTGATGAAGATGACCATGGAATTGGTGCGCTTGATCGTCGCGGTGAGCTTGCGCAGGGCCTGCGACATCAGGCGCGCCTGCAGGCCGGGCAGCGAATCGCCCATCTCGCCCTCGATCTCGGCCTTGGGCGCGAGGGCGGCAACCGAATCAATCACAATCAGGTCGACCGAACCGCTGCGCACCAGGGCGTCGGCAATCTCGAGCGCCTGCTCGCCGGTGTCGGGCTGC
>CAZZKA010000017.1:0-24589 GCA_964654745.1 uncultured Bordetella sp.
GCCGGCGTGGGCGCCTCCGCCGAAAATTTGTACCTCAGGTAAGGGCAGACGCGGCGACGCCAGATTGCCCGCTGAGCGCGCAAGGTATTGCCATAGCGGCAGGCCTTCGCTTTGTGCCGCTGCATGGGCAACGGCCAGCGAGACCGCGACGATCGCGTTAGCTCCTAACCGGCCTTTGTTTGAGGTGCCGTCGAGCTCGATCATCGCGCGATCGATCGCAAGCTGCTCGGTGACCCTCATCCCGAGCAGGGCCCTGGCGATGGGGCCATTCACATTCGCGACCGCCTGGCTCACATCGAGTCCGCGCAGCCGCTTGCCACCGTCGCGTAATTCGCGCGCTTCGCCGGATCCGGTGGAGGCGCCTGCGGGTGCGATGGCTCGCCCGAAACCGCGCGCCGTGTGGACTTCGGCCTCCACCGTCGGTCGACCGCGTGAATCCCACACGCGGCGTGCGACGACGCGGCTGATTGGAATCGTCATGTACGGATCTCCGTTTTCCAGGCGTTTGAAACGTCCGAGAGCATCGGCACGGGCGAGCCCAGCAGTTCGCGGGCAACGCGTCGCACCACCTCGCGTTGTACCTCCTCGGTGAGATATTCGACAGGAGATTTGCCATCGACGCGCGCGAGCAGCAGGCCTGGCAGGAGCGCTGCAACGCGCGACTCGATCGCCTGGCGATCCTCCCAGGTGACGGCATCCAGATACGCTGAGGCCAACGCAGCAAAGCTCTCAAGATAGCGCGGCGCCGAGGCGGGTATCCAGAGGCACTTGAGCAGCAGGTGGTTCAGGCAGAAAGCCAGATCGAATGCAGGATCGCCAAACCAGGCGCACTCGGCATCCAGAAAAACCGGTCCACGCGGACCGACAAGGATGTTTTTTGGACTGATATCGCCGTGCACGAGGGCGCGGCGCGTTGACGCTGTGATGCTCGCGAGGCCAAGCAGAGCGTCGGCCCTATCGGGATGCCGCCGAGCCGTCGCTTCAAGGTAGGGCTCAAGCCGAAGCGCATGAAAAAAACTATCGGTTGAAAATTGCTCGGCAAGATCTGCACGATTTGCGGTGAACGCGTGAATGCGCGCGAGCGCACGACCGACCTGCGCCGCGAACTGCGTGTCGGTACGGCTCGCGCACAGTTCACTCTTCCAAACGGGGTGGTGTATGGGATCCAGATACTCCATGACAAAGAGCTGATCCGGCGGGCTGTCAGCGATCAGCCTGGGAACAGATTCGGGGCTGAAGTTCGAGACGGTCTGCAGCCAGAGCCACTCGAAGCGGTTACGTTCAACCGGCGCCTCCCAGACCTGGCGCACCTTGAGGCGGGGCAGGGCGCGCTTGACGCAGACCGGCCCCGTGGTGAGTTGTACGCGCCAGATGTCAGAGGAGACACCGCCCGCAAGCGGTGTCATCACGACAGGGTCACCCGGTTTGAGTAGGCCCAATCGCTCGAGTGAGACGACAATGGCCGCTTCAGACGCTGCCATCGTCGCCGTCATTACGCGCGTTCGAAGACCGCAGCGATGCCCTGGCCGCCACCGATACACATGGTGACCAATGCGTAGCGCCCCTGGATGCGCTGCAGTTCGTAGAGCGCCTTGATCGTGATGATTGCGCCGGTGGCGCCGATCGGATGGCCCAGAGAAATGCCGGATCCGTTGGGATTGACCTTGGCCGGGTCGAGATCAAGCTGGCGGGTGACTGCAAGCGCCTGCGCTGCGAAGGCCTCGTTCGCTTCGATCACATCGAGATCCGCCGTGCGCAGGCCCGCGCGATCAAGGGCTTTGCGGGAGGCGGGTACCGGACCAATCCCCATGATAGAGGGGTCCACACCCGCATGCGCGTAGGACACCAGTCGCGCGAGGGGCTTGAGCCCGCGCAGCTCTGCGGTGCGGCGCTCCATCAGCACGAGCGCACCCGCTCCGTCATTGATACCCGAGGCGTTGCCCGCGGTGACCGTGCCGTTTTCGCGCTGAAAGACGGGTTTGAGTTTGGTCATGTCCTCGATTGAGGCGTCGCCACGAACATGCTCGTCGGTGTCGAAGACGACGGTACCCTTGCGCGACTTGAGCTCGATACCAAGAGTCTGGTCATGGAAATAACCGTTTTTGATCGCTTGAGCGGCGCGCCTGTGGCTTTCGACCGCGAGCGCGTCCTGATCGTCGCGGGAAATACTCCACTGTCTGGCAACATTCTCCGCGGTCACACCCATATGGATACGCCCGAACGGATCGTGCAGCGCCCCGGTCATCATGTCCTGTAATTGACCGTCGCCCATACGCTGGCCCCAGCGGGCGGTGGGTAGGATGTAGGGGCCGCGACTCATCACTTCGGCCCCGCCGCCGATCGCCACATCGGCGTCGCCCAACAGGATGGTTTGCGCGGCGCTGACGATTGCCTGCAGACCCGACCCGCACAGGCGGTTTAGCGTGAGCGCGGGGGTTTCCTTGGACAGGCCACCCTCGATCGTCGCCACCCGCGCGAGATACATGTCGCGGGGTTCGGTGTTGACCACGTGACCAAAGACGACGTGATGCACGTCGTCTGCGCCGACGCTCGCGCGTTTACAGGCCTCGCGCACGACGGAGGCGGCCAGATGGGTGGGGGTCTGATCCTTAAGACTGCCACCGAATGTTCCGATTGCGGTGCGCACACCGCTCACTACGACGACTTCGCGCGACATTCGACTTTCTCCTCGAGACTTTTGATGATCGAATCGTAATGTCGCCGGCTGACGCGAGGCTTGCGGGCGTCAGCCGGGCAGGCGCTTAGGCCGCTTATTTGATTCGGCCGGTTTTCACATAGAAGGACCGCTCGCGCTCGGCATAGTCGGTGATGTCCTTGGCGATGTTGCTCGATTTCATGAGTGCCGAGTCGAAGAACACACCCGCCTTGGCATATTCGGCGATCAGTTCCTGATCACGCATCGCCGCGGAAATCGCTGCGCCGAGGTAGGCCTTGCGTTCCGCTGAGGTACCTTTGGGGACGACTGCATAGCGTACGACCTGCCAGGTGAATTCCTTCGAACCCAACTGCTCATTGAAGGTAGGCAGATCTTTGAGGTGAGGAAGCCGCTCATCGGCCGCCACGGCGACAGTCGCCACCTTTCCGGCGTCAGCCAGTCCTCGAAACTCGGCGATAAAGCCCTGTGCGATGTCGACATTGCCACCCGCCAGCGCGTTGATTCCTGCACCGCCACCCTGGAAAGGTACGCGCAGAAATTTCGCCCCAGTGTGAGCCTCGAGTTGCTCGAGCAAATACTCCCACATCGTTCCTGGGACTGTTGCAACCCGAAGTGTGCCTGGTTTGTCCTTGGCGATTTGCATGATTTCTTTGAGCGACTTGCCTTTGAGCGGACCATCGCCCTGAACCAGCCAGATCAGCGCATCGCTGTTGATGTAGCCGATTGCCTCCAGGTCGGAGAGCGCCCATTTACCCTGCGCGCGAAGCAGGGCGTCCCCCCACAGCAGGTTGGCAACGATGCCGACCGTATAGCCATCATTCTTGGCCTGCGTGGCGAGATAGGTGTGGCCGACCATTCCACCACCGCCCGTGCGGTTATTGACTACGATTTTGTCGCCACTGGCTTTCTCCACAAATTTCGCGAGGAGGCGTGCGGTGACATCCATGCCGCCACCGGCTGGATAGACCACGGTGTATTCGATCGGCTGATTGGGGAAATCCTTGGGTTTGAGTTTGGCCACCGCAGGATCGGCTGCGTGCGCCGTGAGGCTCAGTCCTGCGGACAGCAGCAGGCCCGTAAGCGCTTTAAGGATTGGACGTTTCATGGATCTCCTCGCTTGTTTTTGAGTTGCCGAACGACTATGAGCGCCAGCAGCAGGGCGCTGGCTGCGACCAGTCCGGCGCTTACCGGTCGCTGAAGCAATATCATCGCACCGTTGGGCGACATGGTCATGGACTGTCTCAAAGACTGTTCCAAAAGCGGAGCAAGCACAAAGGCGAGCACAAAGGGCGCAATGTCGTACTCCAGCTTGCGAAGCAGCCAGCCTAGAACGCCAAATCCCAGCATCACCCAGAGGTCAAAGACGTTTTTATTGGCCGAATAGGTACCGATCATCGCCAGCAGAACGATGACCGGAAACAGGAACCGGTAGGGGATGCGCAGCATCTGCACCCAGAGTCCGATCAGCGGCAGATTGAGAATCAGCAGCATCACGTTTCCGATGTACATGGCCGCCACGACGCCCCAGAACAGATCGGGGCGCTGGCTGATCAGAAGCGGGCCCGGCTGAATGCCCTGAATGATGAGCGCGCCAAGCAGCAGCGCTGTGATGGGATTACTCGGGATCCCCAGTGATAGAAGCGGGATCATGCTGCCGGCGACCGCCGCGTTATTGGCCGATTCGGGTCCGGCAACGCCCTCAATTGCGCCTTTGCCGAAGCGCTCAGGCTCGCGCGCGAGGCGTTTCTCGACAGCATAGGACATGAAGGACGCGGTGATCGGGCCGCCACCCGGCACAATACCCAGCACAAACCCGAGACCGCTTCCTCGGAGGATGGGCGCGAAGGACGCCTTCCAGTCCTCGAGAGTCGGCCAGAGTTTGCGGATACGGTCGGCAACGACATTGTTGCGGATCACGTTTTCGACATTGAGAAGTATTTCGCTGATACCGAAAAGACCGATCACCACCGAAAGCAGTTCAACCCCGGCTGTGAGGTTGGTGACGCCAAAGGTAAAGCGCTCGTTGCCATTCACCATATCCATACCGACCGAGGACAACAAGAAACCCAGAGCAATCATCTGCAGCCCTTTGATGCGCGAGCCTGAGATCATGAAAAGGGTACAGACCAGCCCAAGCGCCATGAGACCGAAGTTTTCAGGTGGTCCGAAACGGATTGCGATTGCGGCAAGCGCCGGCGCAAAAAAAGTGAGCACAATGAGGCTCAGTGTTCCGGCAATGAAGGAGCCCATCGCAGCCATGCCGAGCGCTGCGCCGGCGCGGCCCTGCATCGCCATGCGATGGCCGTCGAGACACGTGATGACCGAAGCCGCTTCGCCAGGAATATTGACCAGGATCGATGTAGTGGAGCCTCCGTACATAGCGCCATAGAAAATCGCGGCAAGCATCCCGAGCCCTGCGACCGGGTTCAGCGTGAAGGTGACTGGTAACAGCAGAGCGAGCGCGGCTAGCGGACCCAGCCCAGGCAGTACGCCCACCATGGTGCCGATGAGGCTGCCCAGAAAGCAGTAGTAGAGGTTGGCGGGCGTGAGCATCACGCCAAAGCCCATGCTGAGACCGGAGAGAGCGTCCATCGCTTACCAGCCCCAGGGACCGCGTGGCAGCGGCATGCCAAGCAGCTGCCCAAAGATGATGACGACTGAAGCCACCGAGGCCACAGAAAGGATCAGCGTTTCCAGCCAGGAGGCGCGATCAATCGTGCGAAGGAGGATCGGCATGGCGAGCGCCGCACTCGCTATGAAACCTGCCTTGTCCATTCCGAACGCCATCAGGGCGATGCCCAAGGCGACGCCGGCTGCGCGCAGGCTTCCTCTCCGGTCAGGCCATTGCGGCGCGGGCGCACGCGTGCCGCGCATGAACATGAGAGCAAGCCCCAGCGCTGCGATCGCGCAGGACGCGATGAAAGGAAAGAGACCGCTCTCAGGGCCTGATGGCCCGCGCAGCCCCAGTCCCCATGAGTGCCAGGCCGCCGCGCAGCCGAGGAGAACCCAGAGTAGATTGAGAAGACGTTCGGCCACGCTCACTGTGCCCCGGAGCGGCCGTAGAGCCTGCCGCTCGCGATGCGCGCACCTTCGGTGAGGGCGCGCAGCTTGGCCCACACCACATCGGGTGCGACCCGCCCCATCCCTGCTGAGGTGTCGAAGCCGCAGTCGGTGCCGGCGAGCACCCGCTCGGGGCCACCGAGAATAGCCGCCATCCTCTCGAGCCGTTCGGCAACCACCTCCGGATGCTCGATAAAATTGGTGAGCACATCGATTACACCTGCGACGATTACCTGATCGTCACGCAGCTCCTGCCCCCCGAGCACTCTCATTTCATGGGCGTGGCGGGCGTTAGCAAAGGGCAGAACAAACCCGCCGACCCGCATCTGTCGAATCACCGGCCAGATCAGTGTGAGCGGGACATCGCAATCATGCGGGCCCTCGTAGTTGCCCCAGCAGACGTGCATGCGTACCCGATCGGGCGGAATGTTGCGGATGGCGTGGTTGAGCGTTTCCACCACGCGCTCGACGAACTGCAGGAACCGTTTTTCGCCCGCGTCGTGAAAAGACACATGGTGCTCGAGCGCGAGATCGGGGCAGTCGAGCTGCAGCACAAAGCCGGCGTTAACGATCGCCTCATATTCATGGCGCAAAGCCTCGCCGAGCGCCCTGAGATACGAGGCCTCGCTATCGTAATATTCGTTATGACATGCCGCAGCGATGATGCCGGGTGAGGGCGCGGTAAGAAAGGCCTCTACATAGTCGCCGGCGTGATGTGTGAGTGCCTGGGAAAAATCATGCGCCTCACCGTGTGCCCGTTGCGGATCGACATAACGTACTTCCCCCACGACCCGGGGCGGGGTGAAGTTGCTGACTGCTGCCCGCCCTCGGGATTGGTCCTCCAGCATCTGCCTGAAGCCGGGATAGCGCTCGACATCTGCGCGGGCCCAGCGCTTCCAGCTGCCCCCGAACCCTGACATCCGATGCTGCACGTAGAGGAAAAACCCTTCCCGCTGCTGCTCGCCGTTATTGATGATGTCCAGCCCGGTTTCGACCTGCTGGCGCACAGCGTCCAGCATCGCGGCATGACCCCGTCGTGACAGCGCGGACTCGTCGACCGTCTCGCCACGCGCGCGCCTGGCATAGAGATCAACCAGATCGCTCGGGCGCGGCAGGCTACCGGTATGAGTGCTGAGGATTCTTCGGGCGCTGATTTGCATGGATTGGCGATGATTGTGCGGCCGACTATCGGCGTTCGTCGCGGGCTTGTCAATGCGGGTTCTCTGGAGGAGGGGCGCGCGCGTTCCATCCCGCGAGAAACAGGCGGGCGCGAGGGGCTGGCGCCGCGCGAGCATGTCGCAGCGTACGGATTTTGAGCACCGACCATACGTGCTGCGGCACAATTCGTCTTATTTTCCCTTCGTGGGTATGGCGGGTGAACAGATCGTGAAATCTCCTTCGGACTTTCCGCGAGTCGGTTTTGAGGCGCTGCGCGACTTTATTGCCAGAGCCCTGTCAGCTCAAGGCCTCCCTCAGGACGACGCTCTGCGCATCGCAGAACTGATGGCCGAAGCGGATCTGCAGGGTTCAGACGGTCACGGGGTGATTCGCCTGCCGCAGTATTCGAAGCGGATTCAGGCGGGCGGTATCAATGTCAGTCCCGATATCCGAGTGATCCGTGAAAAAGCGGCGATGGCACTGATCGACGGTGACAATGGCATGGGGCATCTGGTGGTGTCGCGCGCGGTGGATCTGGCGATTGCCAAAGCGCGTGAATCAGGGGTCGCCTGGGTGAGCGTTCGCCACAGTAACCACGCGGGTCCGGCGTCGCTCTATGCCCGAAAGCCCCTTCAGCACGAAATGCTGGGTCTTTATTTTGCAGTCGGCAATGCGAACCATCTGCCCCCCTGGGGAGGCATGGATATGCTGCTGTCGACCAATCCGATCGCCGCAGCCTTTCCAGCCGCCGACGAGCCGCCCGTCGTCCTCGACATGGCAACTACGGTTGCCGCTTACGGCAAGGTCAAAGCCAAGGCCAAGCGGGGAGAGCCGCTCCCTCCTGGCTGGATGATCGATCGTGAGGGCAAGCCACTGACCGATGCTTCGCGCGCATCAGAGGGGTTTCTCCTGCCGATTGGCGAACATAAAGGCTACGGCCTCGCCCTCATGGTTGGGCTGCTCGCCGGCACCCTGGGGGGAGCGGCGATGGGACGCGACGTCATTGATTTCAATGCGGATCATCAGACTGTCACCAACACCGGACAGGCGATTCTGGTGATCGATCTCGCCGCCTTTGGCGATCCTGCAGGCTTTATGCACTCGGTCGATGCGCTGATCCGCGATCTGCGTAACTCGCAGCGATTGCCCGGTGTCGACAGGATCTGGCTGCCGGGCGAACAGAGCCATGAGCGTCGGCAAGCCTGGCGTACACAAGGCATCCCGATTGCGCCCGCACTTTTTGCCGAACTCGATCCGCTAGCCGATGCGCTGAAGATCGCACGGTTGCCGCGTAAAATGGCGTGATGGTTCTTATGCATCGCTGCGACGGTCTGACCCGTCGAGCGCAGACGAGGGAGCAGATCGCATGAATGCCGAAACCACCCAGGCACAGCGCCCCGCGGTATTCCGCCCGGACGAGATTCGCAGCCACGACCGCGGCGGCGGCGCCCGGACGACGCCGCTCGTAATGCCAGGGTGCGGTGCCAGCGGCTTTATCAACGGCATCACTGAATTCGGCCCTGGCGCCAAGGTGCCCTTTCATAGCCACAATTGCGAGGAAAGCGTGATGCTGCTCGAGGGCAACGCGATTCTGGATATCGCCGGCGAAGAGCATGTCTTGAAGCCCCTCGATACGACCTGGATTCCGCCCAACCTGCCGCACCGTTTCCGAAATCTTTCGGCGACCGAGCCGATGAAGATTCTCTGGATTTATGCCTCAACCCAGGCGACGCGCACCCTCACCGAGAGCGGTGAGACGCGTCCGATCGCCGCCGAGCACCGTGGCTGAGGGCTTACGCTGGCTGACGGGCGCGATCCTCAGGAGGGCAGGATTCAGACGAGGAAGATGGCAGCAGGCGGATTCGCGACCGCACTCCTCGGGCAGCGCTTGAGGTGCCAGCGAGGGCCTAGTGAAGGGTGGGCGTCTGCGCCACGGAGCGCTCGCCAATTCCGCGTCTACGGTGGCGAAACACCGTCTGCATGACGCGTGTCGTCCCCAGAATGATCATGTCCTGCCCGATTGAGTGACCCTGACCCTCCAATACATCGAGCGTCACCCGCGCGCCGTTCGCCTGCAAACGACGGCTTGCCCTTTCAGAATGAATCACAGGCACCAGTGAGTCCGAAGAACCGTGAACCAGATGCACGGCCGGTGAAACCATCTCGTGCTGCCGTGGTGGAGGGATCATTCGGCCGCTGTAGCTCACCGCGATCCCCAACAGATCGGGGCGGCTGCGGGCGAGTTCCAGAGCGATTGTTGCCCCTTGCGAAAATCCGATCAATACGGTGTCGGCGCCGCCCACGCCGGTGCTTCGCTGCAGTGCCTCGATCCTCGCAGCAACCTGCCGTCCCGCCTCAGCCACGCGAGGCTCAAGCGCCTCAGCGATACCGCGGCCATCGAACCAGTCTCCGCCCTGACCCGACGGACTTCGCCTTAGCGCATGGAGGATTGCGCCTGTTGCGCGAGGAAATTTGAGCATCCACGCGATGGCCACTGGAGCGAAGCGCTCGGCGCTGGATCCGGCCCCATGGAGGAACACGAGCAGGCGCTGCGTCGGTTCGCCCGCGACGGGCGGCAACTCCAGCCACAGAGCCTCCTCTGCAGCCGCCCCGCTCACAGGAACAGGCTACCCAGCCACCAGGCGATTGCCGCCATGATGGCGGACGCCGGGATGGTGATGACCCAGGCCCAGACGATGCTGCCGGCCAACCCCCAGCGGACAGCCGAAAATTTGTGTGAAGAACCCACCCCGACAATCGCACCGGTGATGGTATGCGTGGTCGACACTGGAATACCGAAGCTTGAGGCGATAAAAAGGGTCATCGCCCCGCCTGTCTCGGCGCAACAGCCACCCACTGGTTTGAGCTTGGTGATCCGCTGACCCATCGTTTTGACAATTCGCCATCCGCCAAACAGCGTACCGAGTCCGATGGCTACGTAGCAGGACAGTACAACCCAATAAGGCGGGGCGGCTGCGCCAGGCGCGGTGGCCCCCGCTGCGATCAAAAGGAGCCAGATGATACCCATGGTCTTCTGGGCGTCGTTGCTGCCGTGCCCGAGGCTGTAGAGCGCTGAAGACACCAGCTGCAAGCGGCGAAACCACTGGTCGCTCTGCCGTGGAGTTGTATTACGGAGCAGGTTTGCGACGACGACCATCAGCAGCGCCCCGAGCAAAAAGCCCAGGGTCGGTGATACCAGAATGAAGATTGCCGTCTTCATGATGCCGCTGCCAAGCAGGGGGGCCGTACCAGCCTTTGCCAGGACCGCTCCCATCAGACCGCCGATCAGGGCGTGCGAGGAACTGGACGGTATGCCAAACCACCAGGTGATGATGTTCCAGGCAAGCGCCCCAACCAGCGCGCCAAAGATGACGACATGGTCCACGGCGACGGGGTCGACGATGCCTTTTCCGACAGTCGCTGCAACCTTGAGCTCGAAAAAAAACAGCGCGATTACATTAAAAAACGCTGCCCACACAACGGCCTGATAGGGTTTGAGCACGCCCGTTGAAACGATGGTCGCGATCGAATTGGCTGCATCGTGGAAGCCATTCATGAAATCGAAGGCGAGCGCAAGCAGAACCAGAAAAACCAGGATGAGAAAACTGAACTGAAGACCAGTCATTGGGCGCGGGTCGTGGGCAGGCGTCAGGCGTTTTCGAGGACAACGCCTTCGAGAAGATTCGCCACATCCTCGCATTTGTCGGACACGGCTTCGAGCAGTTCGTAAATCTGCTTGAGCTTGATGAGCTGGCGGACGTCACTTTCATCGCGAAAGAGCTTGGACATCGCCGAGCGCATCACCCTGTCGGCGTCGGACTCGAGCTGGTCGATCTCGCGACAGAGTTTGAGAATCGCCTCGGCATTGTCCATCGATGACAGCATACGAACCGCCATCTGAACGCGCAGGCAGCACATTTCGTCGAGCTCGGCGAGCTGCTGCGCCTCAGGAGTGATCCGCTGCAGGTCGTAGAGCATCGCCGACTCGGCGACGTCCTGGATCAGATCCAGGATATCGTCCATATTCGAGATCAGCTTGTGAATATCGTCCCGATCAAATGGCGTGACGAATGTCTTGTGCAGCAGGGCGATCGTTTCGTGGGTGATGCGGTCGGCGTTCTTTTCCACCTCACCGATCAGATCGATATGGCTGCGCCGCCCCGGTACATCGTTATAGCGCCCCATCAGCGCTGCGAGCGACTTACTACCGGCGACGATTTCGTCAGCGTGTCGATTAAATAGATCGAAAAAACGGCCCTCGCGGGGCATCAGGCGTCCGAACATCGCGCTTCCTGTCTCCAGCTCAAGCCGGTCAGCATTGGCGAATCCGAAGGGTGTGTTGACCGGCCGGCGCGCGGCTCAGGACGACATCTCCTTTGGGCCGGGCGAAGGTTAACAGAAAGCGAATCGCCAGCGAATTCAACGCGTACCGGATCGCCGTCGAAGACATTCGATGTAGGCATCGCCATCGGGCGGCATGCCGCTGCGCTGCGACTGCCAGAGTACCTCACCCAGGCACTCCATGACCTCGTGCGAGGCGGCGTGCTCGTCGCCGTAAGTCGCCGCAAGCTGGTGCCAGGCGGCACGGATACCGGGGGGCTGATCAATCGAAAGCTGCTCGGCGATAGCAAGATGCATGGACAGGTGCAGAAACGGGTTGCCTCGGCCGTCGGCGGCATCAAACCGAGATTGGGTCGCGCCCGCCTCGTCAGCTAGCAGATCGTGATACTCCGGATGCCGGGCGATCCAGTCGGATGCGATCGTCTCGATTGCGGTGAGCGGAGCGCGGGCGACTGACTTGCGATAGGTGGCACAGAAAAATTTCCTGACATCCTGCTGAGAGGGATCGAACATGGTGCTCCGTTTCAGTCGGCAGGGCGGGGTGTCTTGCGGCGGAATTCGCATTCGTCGCTCACGATACAGCGCCAACATTCCGGCTTTCTGGCTTTGCAGACGTAGCGACCGTGCAAGATCATCCAGTGGTGCGCATCCTGTTGAAACTCCTCCGGCACGAGTCTGGTCAGCCGCAGTTCCACCTCAAGCGGTGTCTTGCCCGGCGCGATACCGGTTCGATTGGCTAGCCGAAAGATATGTGTATCAACGGCTATGGTCGGCTGACCGAAGGCGGTATTCAGAACGACATTGGCGGTTTTGCGGCCGACGCCGGGCAATGACTCAAGCGATTCGCGATCGGTCGGGACTTCGCCGCCGTGCCGCTCGATCAGCAGGCGGCAGGTCTGAATCAGGTGCTTTGCCTTGGAACGAAACAGCCCGATCGTGCGGATGAAGTCGCACACCGCGTTCTCACCGAGTGCGAGGATCCCCGCGGGCGTGTTGGCAGCAGCAAACAACTTGCGAGTCGCAAGATTGACTGATCGATCGGTTGCCTGGGCGGACAAAAGGACCGCGACCAGAAGTTCGAAAGGATTGCGGTATTCGAGTTCAGTGGTGGGGTGAGGGTTGGACGCGCGCAGCCGCGAAAAGATCCGAATGCGTTTGTCACGATTCATGGTGGGGCCTCGCCAGGCTTGGGCGGCGTTTTCGACGGTGGCTTGGCCGGATCGGGTTGCACCGCAGCGCGCTCACGCGATCGTTGGATCGCCGCTTCGATGATTGACCGTTTGCGGGCGGTCAGGTCATCCTGCGGTTCCGCGGCGAGCGATTCAAGCTTGTGTTGGGCGCGGCGGGCCGAGTCGACCGCCCGCCGCTGGGCAAGGCGGACCAGGCGCGCGTTACGCGCCAGGAAGCGGGCGCGGGCGGCCTGCGCATCGGCTTTGCTCCACGCGGGCGTTTCCGCCGGCAAAGGTTCGATCACGATGCAGTCGACCGGGCAGGGGGGCAGGCATAGTTCGCAGCCGGTACAAAGCTCGGCGATCACGGTATGCATGCGTTTGGATGCGCCCATGATGGCGTCGACCGGGCAGGCCTGTATGCATTTGGTGCAGCCGATACAATGTTCCGGCTCGATTCGGACCACGCTGCGTGGCGTCTCTGCGCCGCACTCTGGGTCGAGCGGCAGCACCTCTCGCTCGAGGAGGGCTGCGAGTTGTTTTATGCCCTGATCGCCCCCCGGCGGACAACGATTGATCGCAGCGGTCCCCGCGGCAATCGCTTCGGCATAAGGCAGGCAGCCACCATAGCCACAGCGGCCGCACTGCGTCTGGGGCAGCAGCGCGTCGATTTGCAGGACTGACTGCGGAGGGATCGCGCTCATCTGCGACCGTACTGCAAGGGCCTGCGCCCGCAGGCTTCAGCCCGCGCGGGCCGCGCGCCGTTCGTGCGTGGCGATGAATTGGCGCACCTCGGGATAGATCTGCTCGCGCCATCGACGCCCGCTGAAGATCCCATAGTGGCCGGCCCCCTCAGCGGTGAGGTGCTGGTGCATGCTGCGCGCAATGCCCGAGCACAGGCCGTGCGCGGCCTCGGTCTGGCCGCTGCCCGAGATGTCGTCGAGTTCGCCTTCGATGGTGAAGAGCCCCACGTTTCGAATCGCCGAAGGCTCGACCCGAATCGTCTTGCCCTCGAAGCGCACATCCCACTGTCCGAGCGGCAGGGCGTGCGTCTGGAAAACCGTACGAATCGTATCGAGGTAGTACTCGGCGGGCAGATCGAGCACAGCGTTGTATTCGTCATAAAAACGGCGGTGCGACTCGGCGTCCTGCAAGTCGCCGCGAACGAGATTGAGGTAGTAGTCCCAGTGCGAATTGAGATGGCGGTCTGGATTCATCGCGACAAAACCCGCGTGCTGCAAAAAGCCCGGATAGACCTGACGGCCCGCTCCGGGATAGCGCCCGGGCACACGGTAGATAACATTTCGCTCGAACCAGGTGTAGTTACGGCGCTGAGCCAGGGCGTTGACTTCGGTCGGATTCCGACGGGTGTCGATGGGCCCGCCCATCATTGTCATGCTGAGCGGCATATGCGGATCACGCAGCTTGGCCATGATCGAAACCGCGGCAAGGACCGGTACCGTAGGCTGACAGACCGAAATGAGGTGAACTTTGGTCCCGAGGTGACGGGTGAACTCGATCGCGTAGGCAATGTAGTCATCGAGGTGGAACGGGCCTTCGGAAAGCGGCACCATCCGCGCATCGATCCAGTCCGTGATGTAGACATTGTGGTCGGGCAGCAGCGCGCGCACGGTATCGCGCAGTAGGGTTGCGTGATGGCCCGACAGCGGGGCAAAGACGAGCGCTATCGGGTCCGCTGCACGCTCGCGCAGCCCGGCGGGAAGCAGCCTTTCAAACTTGATCAGCCTGCAGAACGGTTTGGCGACTTCGATGCGCTCGACCACGCTCACTGATTGTCCTGCGACGACGGTCTCGCCGATTTCGAATTCTGGCTTTTCGTATTCCTTGCCGAGCCGGTGCAGCAGATCCAGGCCGGCCGATATGCGGTTGGCGAAGGGCGTGTAGGCGAGAGGGCTGTAGGGATTGGAATACATCTGGCTGACTGAATCAGCCCAGCTTGACAGGGGTTTGAGGACCGCCTGCTGTGCCTCTCGGAGATGGTAGAGCATCAATCTCTCCCGCTACGCAACAACTGTGATTGTGCCCGAACTCTCGAGCTACGTCAGACGGAGTGCGAGGAATCCGCCTCGATTTTTGCCGCTTCGGAGGAAAGATTGGCTGACAACCACGCGGCGCCAAGCTTTTCCTGCAAGGAATTCTGGGTAAGCCGCTGATTGAGAGCGTCAAAATCGACCAGATCGAGCGGCTGATCCTGATTGAAGCAGGAGAAGACGTAGGTCACCTTGCCGGTGACCGGATCGCGGTGCGGTTGAAGGCACTGGGCACAAACCTCTTTCATCATGCATTGCATCGGCGAGTTGATCGACCCGAATGCCTGATGACCGGGGAGTAGTGCCGGCGCCAATACGCCGTGGCGAGCGCGCGCAACGGCCGCCATCATGCGGTCCGAACCGATTGCGATCAAACGCGCTGCCTCCTGCATCCGAGGCGCGTCGGAGCCGGGCTGAAGCGATCCGTCGGCCCAGGCTGCCATCGCCTGGACGATGTTGCCAACGAAAGTTCTGTCCTGCGGACGGGTGGGCTTGAACCCGGGGGCCTCGTCCGAGCACCACACCACGACATCCGCAGCGGCCTCGATCTCGGCGACCTTGTAGCGGTCGATGAGTTTTTTGTAGCCGGCAAAGTAGAGCACGCGCGAGCCATGCGCTCGAAACGCTGCGCCAATTGAGAACAGCACCGCGTTGCCCAGACCTCCGCCGACCAGGACAACGGTCTCGCCCGCCGCGATCTCGGTGGGTGCGCCGGTCGGGCCCATGAGAACGACAGGCTCTCCCGGCCGCAACTTTGCGCAGAGATTGGATGAGCCGCCCATTTCGAGCACGATTGTCGAGACCAGCCCCGCCTCGCGATCGACCCAGGCGCCGGTGAGCGCGAGCCCCTCCATTGCAAGCCGCGTACGGGTGCCGGAAATTTCGGAAATCTCGGCGAGGGCTTCGAAATTCTGCAGCCGGTAGAACTGGCCCGGTTCGAAGCGGCGTGCGGCAAGCGGCGCCTTGACCACCACTTCGACAATCGTTGGCGTGAGCCTCACGACCCGCTCTACCTTTGCCCGCAGCAGGCCGTTGATATGAGTGGCGAACGCCTCGTGGGTAAGCGGGCTGGCGGGCTCTAGGCGGGCGAGCGCCCGGGAGACTACCGGGTAGCCCTGTCGCGCGGACCCCATGGCCTTGACCACGTTGCCGAAGTAGCTTGGGTGCAGATCGCCGAAGAACGAGACCATTCTCCCGTCGGGCGCGCGCGACAGGAGCACCCTCGCCTCGGACGGTTTGCTCGACGAGAACTCGGGCTTGACCGGATTGCCGGCTTCGTCGACTGCCTGAAAATACTTTCCGTCGAGCGCGAAATGACCTGCATCTTCGCGCGCCAGCACGGTGTTGGGTTGGGTGCCGGCTGCGACAAATACCGAGCGCGCGGGCCAGGTCACCAGTGCGTCTTCGCCCTGCGCATCAGCCCATTTGCCATCATCAGCGCGCAATTGCCGCGACAACGTGATTGAGCGGACCGACCCGTTGGCATCGATGTCGATACGCCGAGGATCTACGCACTCTGCAAAACGAATACCCTCTTCGAGCGCCTTCTCCACCTCTTCGTGGTTAAGGGTGTAGGAGGGGCTGTCGATCAGGCGCTTACGGTAGGCAAGGGTCACTCCTCCCCAGCTCTGCAGCAACTCAGCGATTCGCGGCGCGCGCCCCTGCGCCTGAGCAGCCTGGCGTTCAGCGCGGATGGCTCGCGCGTGGGATAAAAACTCGTCAGCGAGCTCACGCTCTTCGGCGCTCCATGTCGAACGAATCTTATCCTCGCCCTGCAGCGCCGCCAGGACCTCGTGCCGATCCAGAAATTTCTCGACCTGAACCGGGTAATAGGCAAGCGACTCGGTTGCCGTGTCGACTGCCGTCAGACCACCGCCGATGACGACCACCGGCAGGCGCAACTGCATGTTGGCAAGCGAGTCCGCTTTGGCGGCCCCCGTCAGTTGCAGCGCCATCAGGAAGTCGCTGGCCGTGCGAACACCGCGCGCGAGTCCGTTGGGGATGTCGAGTACGGTGGGCTTGCCCGCGCCCATGGCAAGGGCGATGTGATCAAAGCCGAGCGACCACGCATCGTCTACGGTGAGCGTACCGCCCAGCCGTACGCCGCCGATCAGCGTGAAGTGTGCGCGTCGTTCGAGGAGCAGCCGGATTACTTTCAGGAAGTTCTTGTTCCACCGCACCGTGATTCCGTACTCGGCGACGCCGCCAAAGCCCGCCATCAGCCGGTCATCGAGCGATTCCCAGAGTTCGCTTACGTCCTCGATCGGCTTGAAGGCGACGCGCTCGCCCGGCGTTTGGCCATCGGAGACGACCCCCGACAGCGCGGGTGGCAGCGGCTCGATCTTGAGACCGTCAATGCCGACCACGGTGTGGCCATCGTTGAGCAGGTAGTGCGATAACGTGAACCCCGCCGGCCCCATACCGGCGACCAAGACTTTGCGGCCGGTCGGCGCGAGCGGCACGGGGCGCTTGAGGTTCAGGGGATTCCAGCGGGTGAGTAGTGAGTAGATCTCAAACCCGAAACGAAGCTCCAGCACGTCTTTGAGGGAGCGGGTTTCCGCCTGGGGAATATCGACCGGCGTCTGCTTCTGATAGATGCAAGCCTTCATGCAGTCGTTACAGATGCGATGCCCGGTGGCCGCGGCCATAGGGTTGTCGATCGTGATCATGGCGAGCGCGCCGATCGAATGGCCCTGCGTTTTGACGATCTGGAATTCGGAAATACGTTCCTCGAGCGGGCAGCCGGCGAGTTTCACGCCGAACACGGTGCGTTTGAAGGCAACGCTGCCGTCAGCTGCGGGTTTTTCACGCAGTCCGCGGGAGCATGAGTCCTTGCCCTGGTTGTGACAGCCAATGCAGTAGTTGGCCTGGTCGAGCGCGCCGCGCAGGTCGGTGCCTTCATCGGTGAGCTTGAAACCCTCGCGCCGGCGGATATGGCCAGGGGAGATCGTATGGATACTCACGCCCGCTTCGGTGGCGCGCTTTGCGTGAGTCAGCAGCGAGAGAGGGTCGACTTTGCCGGGCTGACGAAATAAAACGCCTGCACCATGCCGGTCGCGTCCCGCCTCGGTCTGGGTCGCCCACGCGCTATAGCGCAGTGCGAGGTCAATGCGCGCGGCCGCCGCCTCGCCTTGATCCTGCCAGGCAAGAACGTGCTGCGCAAAAACCAGTTCATCAAAACTGCCGCCGCACCAGGAGGCAAGCTGAGCCTCGGCCGCTGCCGCGTCAAAATCCGCAACATCGTCGGCGCTGAACTTGAGCATCGCCTGGCGTTTGACGAATTTCCATTTGACCTTGTAGAGCGGTTCGAGCGCTTGATGCAACCCGCGAAGATCGGCAATTTCCTCGCTGATGCCGAAAAGTTCGCCGATGAAAGCATCGACGTGCGGGGCGACGTCGATCAGCAGTGCCGCCTCAGCCTTGTTATCCAGGGGGGAGGGCCCACGCGCCTGGTCACGGCCTGCTGTAAGCCTCGCAGCAAGCGATGCATCCCGCTCGGCAAGGAGCGCCATGAAACGCGCGTCGACCCGACTCAGGCCCTCCAGACTGTAGAGATCCTCAAAGCGGAAACCCCAGGCAAGCTGCGCCGACATTGTCTGGCATCAGCCCCGGTCGAGCTGGTCGAACTTGACCTTGACCTCGCGCCAGGACTCCGCGTCTGGCAGAGCCTCCTTGGTGCGGGTGATGCTCGGCCACGACGTGGCGAGTTCGGCGTTGAGCGCAATGAAGTGCTGCTGATCCGCCGGCACATCTTCTTCAGCCCGGATGGCTTCGACGGGGCACTCAGGGATGCAGACTGCACAGTCGATGCACTCATCCGGATCGATGACGAGCATGTTGGGGCCTTCGCGAAAGCAATCCACCGGGCAAACGTCGACGCAGTCTGTGAACTTGCAGCGGATGCAGGATTCGGTCACCACATGGGTCATGACGGCAATTCCTGGGTAGGTAGTCGTTGATGGAGGTTCCGGCCCCGGCCCCGATTTGAAGCAGGCGACGACATGACGGATGCAGGCATCCGGCAGCGCCTTACCGAATTGACGGCGATTCTACCGTGCGTTAAGTTCGATCCCCAAATTATGAAGCCATGACTTCATTAGGGGGCGGTCGTGCCGGTGCACGCATTCCGTCTTTTGCGGTCCAGGTGTTGTAACCCGATTCTGCTCTTCGGAGGGGTCAATGCATCCAGTTCCGGCGCCCGCCGACCTTCAGTCGCCTTCGCAAATGGTCGAAGCCTTGACCTTGCTCGCCCAGGGAGCCTGGCAGCCGCTCGCGGGCGGTACAGATGTTTTTCCGTCGCTGGTCGGAAAGTCCCTCTCGCGCCCTCTCGTCAACCTGACAGCGATTCCAGCGCTCAGGGGCATGTCCCGGGTCAGCGTCAATGGAGGTTCGTTCTGGCGAATCGGCGCATCGGAAACTTGGGCTGCGCTTCGGGAAACACGCCTGCCGGCGGGCCTTGAGGCGCTGTCCCAGGCGGCTGCCGAAATCGGCGGGCGTCAGGTCCAGAACCAGGGCACCCTGGGGGGTAATCTGTGCAACGCCTCGCCTGCGGCTGACGGGGTGCCGGTGCTCCTGGCCCTTGATGCCCAAGTGGAATTACAGAGCCTCCGCGGCTCGCGCCGCCTCGCGGTAGCCGATTTCGTGCTCGGCAACCGGCGCACCGCCATCGCCGCTGATGAATTGCTCGTTGCGATCGACATTCCGCTGGGCTCGCATCGTGCGAGGTCATCATTTCTGAAGCTGGGCCACCGCCGTTTTCTGGTCATTTCGATTGCGATGGTAGCGGTTGCGGTCGATTGCGATGCGGCGGGTCGGCTCGTGCGCTGCGCCATCGCAGTGGGATCGTGCTCGGCTGCCGCGCGTAGGCTGGCGACACTCGAATCCCTGCTGGTCGGGCTGGCGGCCGAGGAGGCGCCTGCGCAGGCAGCCCGTGCGTTGAGCAGCGATTGCGAAAACCTGCTGGCGCCGCTGTCCCCAATCGATGATGTCAGAGGAACGGCACGCTATCGTCGCGACGCTGCGCGGGAATTGATACCGAGGGCAATGGCCCTGTCGGTTGCCGATGTCTCGCGATCGTTGACCCCGTCGTCGGGGGAACGTTCATGAACCAGGCTTCGGATCCCGGTCTGCGCGAGCAACTGGCTGTGCTCAGGTTCGACATCAACGGACAGAGTGTGGATGTCCCTGCGGGCTGCGCGAGCGAGCGGCTGTCGGACGTGCTGCGCGATACGCTTGGTTTGACGGGCACGAAGGTGGGGTGCAGTGCGGGCGACTGTGGCGCCTGTACCGTGTTGCTCGAGGGGCGTCAGGTATGTTCCTGCCTTGTGGCTGCGGGTCAGTGCCAGGGCAAACGGATTGAGACGGTCGAGTCGCTCGCCGGGGCCGATGGCACCCTGTCGCGCCTGCAGCAGGCTTTTATCGACCACGGCGCGGCCCAGTGCGGGATCTGCACGCCTGGTATGTTGATGGCGGCGGCCGACACACTCAGGCGCCATCCGCGGGCGACTGAAGAGCAGGTGTTGGACGGCTTGGGTGGCGTGTTGTGCCGCTGCACCGGGTACACCAAAATCATCGAGGCGGTGCTGGCGGTGGCTGCGCAGGCCGAGGCGCCCGGGACGCTGGTTTCGGATGCGGTGGCGATCGCCCAAGTTGCTGCGGGCGCAGCGGTCGGTGCGCGCGTCGTGAGGTTTGATGGTCGCGCCAAGGTCACCGGCGCAGAACTTTACGGGGCCGATCAGGCACCCGCCGATGCGGTGTGGATTCGTGCCATCCGATCGCCTCATCCAAGAGCGCGGTTCACCTTTGGCGATCTCGAGGGCTGGGTCAGGTCCACGCCAGGCATTGAGGCGGTGATCACGGCCGCGGACATTCCGAACAACCGATTTGCGATTTTTCCGGACTTGCGCGACCAGCCGGCGCTTGCCGAGGGTGAGGTCCGGATTGCAGGGGAGGCTGTTGCCGTGATTGCGGGCACTCAGCGCGCCATCGCAGCGCTTGATCCCGGGTCGTTGCCGATCCACTGGGAGGTCTTGACCCCGGTGAGTGGGGTAGCGGCTGCGCTTGCACCGGGTGCACCATCCGTTCAGGCGCGCTGGCCGGACAACATTCTGTGTCGGGGTCGCGTGGTCTCGGGCGAGCTCGAGCCCGTAGCGCGTGAGGCAGCTCATCGGCTGGACATGAGCATGGTCACTCAGCACGTCGAGCATGCCTACATCGAACCCGAGGCGGGCTGGGCCCGCTGGGAAGAGCGAGATGACCAAGCGCAGGTGACGATTTTCGCCTGCACGCAAACGCCCTACATGGATCGCGATGAGATCGCCTTCATGTTTGGCCTCGCGCCCGAGCGGGTACGCATTATTCCCTCGGCAGTGGGCGGTGGCTTTGGTGGCAAGCTCGACATGTCGATTCAGCCCTTGCTCGTCGCAGCCTCGCGTCGTCTGGGTCGCCCGACACGGATCGTCTATGACCGCCCCGAGTCGATGCGGTCGACCACCAAACGCCATCCTGCCCACATGCGGGCAAGTCTCGCAGCCGATCAGGCGGGCCGCTTTCTCGCCTACGATTTCGCTGGCGACTTCAATACCGGCGCCTATTCCTCCTGGGGCCCAACCGTTGCCAACCGGGTACCCATCCACGCAGCCGGTCCCTATCGCTGGCGTGCAGTGCAGGCGCTCACCCGCGCCGTGATCACCAACGACCCGATCGCCGGAGCGTTCCGCGGATTCGGCGTACCGCAGTCCACGCTCATTGGCGAAGCATTGATCGATGAACTGGCGCTTAGGGTCGGTGCCGACCCGCTGGAGCTTCGCCATGCCAACGCCTTGCGGGCGGGCGATGCCACGTCGACGGGGCAAGTACTTGCAGCAAGCGTGGGCCTGCAGGCCTGCCTCGAGGCTCTGCGCCCGGGCTGGGCCGCGGCGCGAGCGCGCGTGGCCTCATGGCGCGAGGCGCAGCGCGCCGGCCGCGTCGAGGCCCGAAGCTGGTCGGCCACCGATCCGCACGGACGCGAACCATCGAGTCTGCGGCGGGGCCTGGGCATTGCCTGCATGTGGTATGGCATCGGCAATACCGTGATCGCTAACCCATCCGAAATGGAAATCGGTCTCAAGGCCGACGGCCGCTTCATGCTTTTCAATGGCGCGGTTGATATCGGCCAGGGCACCTACACCATCATGCCGCAGATCGCGGCCGACGCGCTCGGCGTGCCGTTATCACTCATCGATCAGACCCCCTCCGATACCGGTCTTACTCTCGATGGCGGCAAGAGTTCGGCATCGCGGCAGACCTTTGTATCCGGCAATGCAGTCCGGCTCGCGGGCGAGGACTTACGCGCGCGCCTCCTCGCTTTACTTGGTGTGCCCGAGCCCGCGACACTCGTGGTGGCTGACGGCCAGATTCGCGCAGGCGGCGCGGCGCTTGCCTTGGCCTCGCTTCCCCGGGATGAAAGAGGGCTGATCGCAGTGGGTCGCGGCCGCTTCAATCCGCCCACCGTGCCGCTCGACAAGGATGGTCAGGGCGTACCCTACGCGACCTATGGGTTCGCTGCGCAGTTTGCCGAAGTCGAGGTGGATGTCGCGCTTGGCACTGTGCGCGTGCTCGATATCCATGCCGCGCACGATGTCGGCCGCGCGGTCAATCCCACTCAGGTTGAAGGTCAAATCCAGGGCGGTATCGCCCAGGGGCTGGGACTCGCGCTGATGGAGGACTATGTTGCGCTTCGCACCGACAACCTTCACGACTACCTGATCCCGACTGCAGGCGATATGCCGCCCGTGACCGTACACCTGATCGAGGATCCGGAGCCCCTCGGCCCATGGGGTGCCAAGGGTGTGGGAGAGCCCGCTCTGATTGCGACGGCGCCTGCGATCCTCAATGCGATTCGCGATGCCACAGGTGTGCGCATGACCGAAGTGCCGGTCACCCCGGACCGGTTACTTGCTGCGATCGGCTCACGAGGCGCCGCGCAGGGATGAATACGACGATCGCGCGACCGGCTGTCAGCTCGCGTTGCATTGGCTAACGGAACCTTTGCCCATGAGTCAATCACCCTCCACGCCTTCTGACGCCGCTGCCGCGTCGGCTCCTCAGGTTGTCAAGGCGCGCGCGCCGGAAAAGATGGCCTCCGACAAGATTCAGTGTGATGCGTGCCCGGTGCTCTGCCAGATCAGCGACGGGCGCCTGGGCGCATGCGATCGCTGGGGTAACGTGGGTGGCCAGTTACGGCGCATGGACCCTGTCGTCATCATGAAGCGCCCGGGGACTGAACTGGTCCCGGCAAACCCCGCAGACTGGGATGGCAGCCTGCTGCACCAGAACGCGCCGGTGTTTGTGTCGGGTGTAGCGAGCGGTACCACTTATCCCGATTACAAGCCGGCACCGTTCATCGTGGCGAGTCGCCAGCAGGGCGTGGACATGGTGACGGTGGTGACCGAGGGCATCTTCAGCTATTGCAGTTTCAAGGTGAAGATCGACACCGATCGTTATCTCGGCCCCGAGCAGGCCACTGTGCGTCATCAGGGTGAGGCGGTCGGCCACGTCACGACGATTGAATATGGCTCACAGTTTCTGTCTCTGGGTGGTGTGCATCATCTGACGGGCGGCTCCAAGCGCGAGGGGCGCATCACCTGCGAACTCATGGAAAAGCTTGGTAATCAGCATGCGGTCGAACTCGAGATCGAGGGCGGGGCGAAGCTCACGGTACAGGCGGGCAAACCGCCCGTCGTCAATGGCGTCGAAGAGCAGCGCATGCGGGTGGGGTGCGGTTCGGCGACCATCGGGATCTTTGCCAAGCAGTGGTTCGGGCATGCCGATGAGGTGGTGGTGGTCGACGATCACATCACAGGTGTGCTGAGCGAGCACCAGGCCGGGAAATGTCTGGACATGCCGCCCTCGGGCATCCGGTTGAAGGGGCGCAAGTCCACACCAGGTCGATACTTTCAGGTGGCCAATCCCGGCACGGGATGGGGGGGTACCGACATTACCGATCCGCTGTCGATCATCGAGGGCTGGGATCCCAAGGTTGCGCGGCCCGGCATGCGGCTTTTGATGGTATCGACCACGGGCGAACATGCGCAGTGGTATGAGCTCGATGATGCGCTCGTTCCCAGACCCGCTCCGATGCCGGGCCCGATAGAAACAGTCGTACAGCGGATCGGCGAGAACTGCGAGCCGGCGCTGGCGACCGTACTGTTCCTGGGAGGGGCAGGGGGTAGCCTGCGAGCAGGCGTCACGGAGAACCCCATTTTGCTTACGCGCTCGATCAAGGATCTGCTCACCCGGGTGACCTGTGGCGGTCCGCCAGCGTATGTCTGGCCGGGCGGCGGCATCACCGTGATGGTCGATGTCACGCGCATGCCGCCGGGCTCGTTCGGTTCGGTCCCCACGCCCGCGATCGTCGCGCCGATCGAATTCACTTTGCGGCGAGCGGACTACGAGCGCCTGGGCGGTCATATCGATCGCATTCGCCGGATCGAGGAGGTCTGGGCCGCTGATCCCCACCGAGTGGTCGAATGGGTGAGCGACAACCCCTGGCCGCTGGAGCCGTTGCGTTGAGGCCTGGCTGGCAGCCTGTGCGAGCGCGTCTTTCAGACGGGCGTTGGCATTTCCAAAACGGACCGATTGATCTGATTCTGAAAGCAGAAGGCGATGCTGATGCCTGCGGGCACGCGCATGAGGAGTGCTGGCAGTCGTTTCAGCCTGTATTGTCCGGGCTGGTAGCCGAACTCTTCGAGCTTCGCGCCCCGCTTAGCCCACAGGATGATGGCCTGCTGCGGTTTCGCGGCCCGGTCGCCCGTCGCATGGCGCTGGCCTGCCTTCCCCATGCGCGCGCGGGCCAGTTCATTACGCCAATGGCAGCTGTGGCTGGCAGTGTGGCAGACCATCTGATCAAGCACTACCGGCGCCCGGGCATCACGCGCGCCTACATCAACAACGGCGGCGATATCGCGCTGCATCTTAGCGCCGGCGCAAGCCTGCGCGCGGGCGTCGTGGCCGATGCCCATGCGCCTTCGCTCGACGCCGACCTCGATATCGACGGTGATTCCCCCTGGCGGGGCCCTGCCACCCCGGGGGGGCGCGGCCGGAGGCCATCGCTTGGCAGCGCCGGCCGCGTCCCCGGGCTGGCGGGCGGCGCC
>CAZZKA010000018.1:0-24530 GCA_964654745.1 uncultured Bordetella sp.
ATGGCCGGGTTAAGCTCGTCGGGGTCAACACGGCAGGCGCAGGCGGAACCGTCGGGTCGGCGGCAGTCGTACAGTCTCCTCCCGACGGACACACCGTGCTGATGGGGACGATCGGCACACTTGCAATCAGCCCTGCGATGTATCCCAAGATGCCTTACGACACCGATCGCGATCTTTTGCCGGTGTCGCTCGTGGCGGGCGGGCAGTTTGCGCTGATCACCCACCCATCATTTCCCGCACGCAATTTCGCCGAGTTTCTTCAATACGTCCGCAACAACCCAGACAAGGTCAACTATGGTTCTGCCGGCAACGGCAGCACGCTGCACCTCGGTATGGAATTGCTCGCTTCAATGGCAGGTCTGCGTCTGACGCATGTCCCCTATAAAGGGAGCGGGCCGCTCGTCACGGCGCTTGCCGCCGGCGAAGTCCCGGTTGGTCTGCCGGATGTGCCGTCAGTGATGCAGTTTGTGCGGTCGGGGCGACTCAAAGCGCTCGCCGTTACTGGCTCGCAGCGCGATCCCGCCTTTCCCGAGATTCCCACCATCGCCGAATCGGGAATCAAGGACTACGACGTCGTCGTCTGGCTAGGCGTGATGGCGCCTGCCAAAACCCCACCCGACATCATCAGTCGTCTCAATGCAGCGATCGTAAAGTCGCTGCGCGACGATGACATCACCGCCAAATTGCGTGAGTTTGGTATGCAGATCTACGCATCGAGCCCGCAGGAATTTGCGAAATTTCTTGCTGCCGAGCGGGCCAAGTGGGAGCCGATCGTCAAGTCCTCTGGCGCCACCATCAACTAAGCCCTCAGACCTTTCCCTGCACCGAAACTCCGACAGGAGACCTCCATGACCGAAGCGAGTCATTCGCCGCACGCCACTCCTGGCGCGCTCTCTGCTGCCCGCCGGCTTGAACCCGTGATCGACGAGAGCAGTTGGACAGCGCAGACCTTTAAGGATTCAACCGACTGGATAAAGGTACTCGAGCCGCAGCACATTGAGGAGATCGACGCTGCGATCGCTAAACTCGCCGAACGCGGCATCACGCTCGATACGGTACGCGCGGGCGACCTGCAGTTGCCAGGGCTCGCTTCACTGCTGCGCGATTTTCTCGACCGGGACCTTGGCCGACGCGGATTCGGCATGATCCGCGGCTTCCCGGCGCACCGCTACTCGGTCGAGCAATGCGCCATGTTCTTCTGGGCACTGGGCACCTGCATGGGTAAACCCGTCTCGCAGAACGCGGACGGCGACCGGCTTGGCGCAGTCCGCAGCAAGGGCCTGGACTTTCATGCGCTTAATGTCCGAGGCTACCAGACTACAGCGCGTCTGCCGTTTCATTGCGACCCCTCCGATGTGGTCGGTCTGCTCTGCATCAACAAGGGAAAGAGCGGTGGTTTAAGCTCAGTCATCAGCGGCATATCGATGTACAACTGCATCCTCGCCGAACACCCTGAGTATCTCGACATTCTCTACCGGGGTTTTCGCTACGACCGGCGCGGCGAAGAAGCTTTTTATCAAAAGAGCATCAGCAATCCTGTGCCCGTGTTCAGCTACAGCGCGCCGGATCTGAGTATCCGCTATGTGCGCAAATCGATGGAGACCGCGCAGCAAAAGCTCGGTCAGCCCTTTAGTGCCGAGGAAACCGAGATCCTCGACTACATGGAGGAATTGACGCATCGTGAATCGCTGGTCTATTCCATGATGCTCGAGCCCGGAGATATGCAGTTCTGTAACAACTACACCGTTCTTCACTCGCGCACAGCTTACGAGGAGGATGCAGCGCGGCCCCGCCATCTGATGAGGCTCTGGATCAAGGTGCCGGGTATCCGCAGGCTCGCGCCAGAGTTGATCGAATACGACCCTGCCTCCGGGTGGAGCAGACGAGAAGGAATCCCGGCACGCGATGCGCCGATGCCCAAAGATCAGCCGGAGGATCTTGTCGCCGGCGGGACCATCTAGCGCGTAGACATCGGCGGGCAGCAGAGATCGATCTGAGTCATCGTGTGAATCGACTCTGAAAACCATGCAGCGATCGCCGCCTTGCGCTCACCAAGGTAAAGCGGGTTTCCCGCCGCATCCAAACTCATGGTCAAGTCATGCCCCGGCACGAGAAGAGTTCCGGGGACGCTGCGCCAACGGGACCAGATGCTCTCGAGCGTCGACCGGCTTTGGTCATGGTCCTCGCTTTGGTCAACCGCCAGCGACAGTAACTCGGCTCGGTTTTTCGCAGCGTCGCCAGTAAAGATCACCGGCACCGGATGTGCGTCGAGCACGAAATAGAGATGCCCTGGCGTATGCCCGGCCGCGTCGACGGCGATGAGGCCAGGAAGCGGAGTCTCGCCGGGCTGTATCCTGCGTAAACGGGGATGCGAGACAAGCTCGCGCACATACAACTCTGGCAGGGGGTTGAATCCCGGGGGCTGCGCGGCCGCCCAGCGGAGTTCCGCGTCCCCGATCCAAACCGTTGCATTGGGAAAAAGCACGAAATTGACTGCATGATCGTAATGAGCATGGGTAAGGATGACGTCCGTGACATCCTCGGGGCTCACCCCGTGTGCAGTCAGCTGGGCGCGAAGTTCACGCCTCACCCCAAACGCACCGACGTCGAGCAGCGCGACGCGCCCAGCACCGCGCAGCAGCGAAATCGTGCTCCAGCCTAAACCACCGTGGCAGACTGCACGCCCCGGAAAACCCTGAACGAGGATGTCGAGCTTAAACATCCTGATGCTCAGGGCGCCTGGATATTGGCGCCCTTGACGAGCTTGTCATACATCTCGAGTTCGCGGCGGATCAGCATCGCAAACTCGGTTGGACTGTTGCCAACCAACTCGTTGCCACCCTGCACTTCAATTTTCTGAATGAGCTCATCGCTCCTGATCGCCTTGACGAGCTCTTGATGCAGGCGCGATACGATCGCCGGATCAGTGCCACCGGGGGCGAAGAGGCCCACAAATTGCGTCACTTCAAAGCCGTTGTAGCCCAGCTCCTGCATGGTCGGGACACGCGGCAACGATCCTGCTCGTTTGGGCCCCGACACCGCAAACGCCCTTAACTGACCCGCATCGATGAGTGGGGTCGCGGTGATAACGGTGTCATAGGTAAAGGCCAGGTGCCCACCCAGCAGATCCGCTAGCGCGGGGGCGCTGCCTTTATAAGGTACATGGTTCAGGCGGGTATTGCTCATCATCGCCAACAACTCTCCGGCCAGATGCCCCCCGCCGCCAACCCCAGTTGATCCATAAGTGAGCGAACCCGGTTTGGCTCTGGCCTGCGCGATCAGGTCATCGATCGATTTGATCGATGAACCCGCCTGCGTCACAAGCACATATTGAAAGGTGAGTATCTGACTTATTGGGGCGAGATCTTTTTGCGGATCGTAGGCGATCTTTTTCAGCAGTACGGGGTTGATCACAATCGGGCCGCTCGCGGCTGCAAGAAGCGTGTAGCCATCCGGGGCTGCCTTGGCGACCCCCTCAGTCCCGATTCCGCCATTCGCTCCGCCACGATTCTCGATGACAAAGGGCGTTCCCATGCTGTCTGACATCCGCCGGGCCACTAACCTCGCGGTAATGTCGGCGTTGCCGCCCGCCGGATAAGGAACGACCAGACGGATCGGCTTTGAGGGATAGGGCTGTGACCGGACATCGCCGGATAAGCCCACCCCCGCGGTGATCAACACGGCGGACGCCGCCAAAGCAGCCAGACTCCGATTCAAGCGATAACTCATTGCTCGGCTCCTTTATCGTATCAACGTGCACGGGGTCGCCCGTCACGCCGCGCAGCATGGGCTTGCATCAATTCGACGAGATCACGCGGCATCTTCAGGCCCTCTCGGCGCTGGTGCGCCATTTTGCCAAGCTCGATCTCGCCCGGGACAATGACCGGCGACGCAGGATCGGCTGGCGGGCTGTTATGAAGGATATTCACGAAGTCGCCCATGCGCTCGCTGAGCCACGACTCAGGCCCCAGCCTGGCGGCGTCGATCAGAATGAAGAAATGCCCAAGGTTCTGTGGCTCGTCGGGCGAGTCAACCCACGACTTCACCCCGGTCAGATAGGCTGCATTCGAAAACAGCCCCGCCAGAAGGTCGACCATCAGGGCAAGTCCGTAACCCTTATGGCCCCCGATCGGCAGAAGAAAACCGTCGAGTGCCGCTCGCGGGTCCGTCGTCGGCCTGCCTGCGGCATCAGTGGCCCACGTGTCCGGGATGCTTTCGCCCTGCTTGGCGGCATTGCGAATCTTCGCCCGAGCCACCACGCTCATTGCCATATCGAGAAGAAAAGGCTTTCCGCCTGGATTCGGCGCGCCAAATCCCAGAGGGCTGTTCCCAAGGCGGGCATCGGTACCCCCCCAGGGTGCGATGGTGGTGGTGGCGTTGCTGCCGATGATGGAGGCGAAACCAGCCTCAGCCGCGATCAGTGAGTACGGCGAGATCGGTCCAAAGTGATTGCTCGCACGCGCAAGAGCCATCGCCATGCCGGTCTCGCGGGCAGCGGCCATCGCATGCCTCAGCGCATGCATCCCGACAAGCGGACCGACGCCGTTGTCACCGTCGACAGCGATCAAAGAGGGCGCGAGACGTTCGGCACGGATATTCGGACGGGCGCGGATGCCTCCGCTCAAAAGCCGTTCGCCGTAGGACTCCACGCGGCTGAACCCGTGGGTCGACAAACCGAAAAGATCAGCAAGCAGCAGGATCTCGCTCACATCTCGCGCGTCAGCCTCAGGCAGCCCAAGACCCGCGAACGCCCGAACCCCAAGCTCGCGCAGGTCGGCTTCGCTCATCAGGACCGTTGCGGGGGCGCGGTTTTCAGCCAAGTTCGGGCTCGGGGCGGGGGTCAGAGGGATCACAACGGCGCCTGGAGATTAAAAGCAAATTTTCCGCTGTTTTTCGAACGTTATTGTGCAGGAATTCGCATAGCCGCCCCTACCGGGCGCGAGATACTGGAAAAAGCGCGGTCAAATTCAATGCAAAGGGGCAAGATCCCAGCATGACTTCCTCATATTCTTCGCGTAGTCCCTTCGGCCCGGCAGCCACAGCCGGGCGACAGGTCAAAGTCTCCCCGGGCCCGTCGAGAGCGCAGGATCGCGCCGTGATCGACGCACCCACTCGCGTATTTCACTGGTTCTTTGCTGCATGCTTTCTAGGCGCCTACGCCTGCGGCGACAGCGACAGCTGGCGATCAGTTCATGTCGCGCTCGGTTACATGATGATTGCACTGCTCGCATTCCGGGTCGTCTATGGCCTGCTCGGACCTCGTCATGTTCGTTTGAGCGCTCTTTTTCGCCGGGCAAAAGGATGGTCCGCCTGGTTCGATGCGATCAAATCCCGGTCTCGCAACAACATCCGGGCGCCACAGCTTCAAACACTGTGGACTGCCACCGTTGTTATCGCAATGATAGGTTTTGCGCTCCTTACCTTTGTGACTGGATACGCTGCCCACTACAAATGGGGATGGGTCATTGGCCAAAAAGTTTTTGAGGTGCTGCACGAATTTGCAGCCAACGGCTTCATAGGCGCTGCGATCGCCCATGTTTCCGGTCTCGCGCTTTTCAGCCTGATCCGCCTGCGCAATCTCGCGCGCCCCATGGTGACCGGGCTATCCCGGGGCGAAGGTCCCGACCTCATCAAACACCAACGCGTCTGGCTAGGTTGGGCACTCGCGTTCGGCACACTCTCCTTCGGCATCTGGCAATGGAGTCGGGTTATTTGACCGAGGGCCAGATCTTTAGCTAGCGCTCAATCCTGCAATCGCGGCAATCGTCGCCAGAACAGACTTCACTTCTGGTCTCCCGGTTCTACTGGGCAGTTCCGACCCTCACTCCGGCGCGCCGGCCCCCGCCACTACCCCTGGAGGCAGCGGGTAATCGGTCTCGTTGGCGACCTTGCCGGGCGTTGCGGAGAAGTCCACCCGAGGCGGAGCAAAGATATCGATCAGCCAAGCACCGCCATCATTGAGGTTATGGCTCGTGTGGATGACCTTGGGCGGAATCACGAGGAGAGAGGGACTCTCCATCTTGATGTGCTCATCCGGTTTCCACTCATTCAGATCCGGGGTCCACGGATGACGCAGGTGGTGCATCCACGTACCGCGAAGCGCGAGCGATCCCTGCTCGAAGTCCGAGTGCTGGTGCGGACTGAGTTTGGTGATATCGCGTGCTACCGGCCGGGGCATCATGACGTTAACCATCAGATTCGTGCACCGGAATATCCGCATATGCACGCCTGGACGGGTGTACTCGGATAGACGGTAATGCCGTAACCGAAAACCGTCGGCTGGGGCCGGCCAGGGTATAAGCGGCGCCACCTCGGGAGCACCCGCCGCGTATACCGCCGCATTGTCTGCATTCGCTAGAAGATCAGTCGCGAGGGAGGAAAAAACCCGCACCACCGTACCCGCCGAATCGGCGGTTAACTTGCAGCGTCCTGGCGGAACCACGATAAGCGACTCGGGTCCAGCCTCCAGCGTATCGGTGGTTGTCTCAATGCGCGCGGACAGATCCGTCAGAAGTATCATCGATTCATCAGTCTGCGCCTGCCGCTCAAGGACTGCGCCGGGGATGACCTGAGAAACAACAACAACAAAGTTGGCGCCTCGAGTCATCCAGGATCGCTCGCCAGGCGCCTCGCGCTGAGGTGGGATGGCGTAATGGTGTGACGATGAAGGAGCGGTGGCAAGACTGGGCATGGAGACGTCCTCCTCGCGAAAAAGTTACAAGGTTGATCGGGCGATACAGGCGGAGACTTGGAAAATCAGACCGCGCCAAAAACTAATTGGGCCATCGTTTAAGACTCCCTCCCAGGCGGCGTTTGCAGCACAGGCCGTTCAAATATCTCGCCGAGCGCGGCATAGTACGGACCGCCAAGCCGCGCGACCGGATTGAGCTTGACCGTATCGACCTGTTTGCCGTCATAGACACGGTTACCGAGGTGAAACCCTTGCGCCTGCCCGATATAAAGGGTGTTGACTGGGCTAAGCGGTAGTCTGGTATGCAGCCGGCACTCGATCTGAACTGGCGAGACCGCAATACGCGGCACGCTCACCCAACGTCCGGGCAGCAGCGCGAGCCCCAACGTTTCGGTTTCACTGACATCGGGCGGATATTCCGCCGAGGTCTGATGCATCAGGTCGAGCGTGTCGATCGTCGCCACATTGATGACAAATTCGCCGCTGCGCTCAATATTGCGCGCGGTATCTTTCAGTTGATGTCCACGCACGCCAATATTGACTGCGAGCATGGGCGGGCTATGCGCCACATAGTTGTACGAGCTAAATGGCGCCGCGTTGACCACGCCGTTTTCGTCGACAGTGGTGATCCACGCTACGGGGCGAGGTGCGACAACGCCGCACAGCAGGCGATACGCCATGTTAGTGTCCATGCCTTCGGCGGGCAGGCTTGAAAAATCTTCAATTTTCGAATTTTTCAAAATCACAGCCCCTTTGTTCCACCCTTGACAAACACCCGCCGCCCCGTATCGTGCCCAACTGCCGCCAGTTCGTCGCTACTGAGCACTGAGGCGGCGTCGAGAAATCGGTCGACCATTTCCTTGTAGGTGCCTGACGAGGTTCCAATGTCGGATCCCCACATCAGTCGGTCCGCACCGTACAGGTCCGCCGCACGGCGCAGGACCTGGTCGGCCGGGATATCAGCCTCGCGGCAAATATCGAGATTGATCGAGGTGAACTTGAAATAGATATTCGGACACTGCGCGAGCTTTTCGTAGCGTTCGTCGAGTCCGAAATGCTCGCCCTCATCCATTTCCGGCTCAAGCAGATGATCGAGGACCACACGAACATCGGGGTAACGCCGGGCGAGATCCATGATGGCCGGAATCGAGGGGCCACCGCCTCCCTGAGCGAGAACCTCGAGGTCCATAACAATCCCGGCATCCTGTGCGACCTGCCAAGCGCGAAGCGCCGCCGGAGAGTTGAGCCAGGGCATGCTGCCGTCGGGCTTGCGGCCTCCGAAGAGCCTCAAACCGGCAAGCCCGTGCTCGCGAATCCAGCGCCTCACCAGATCCGGCGTGCCTGCATCCTCTGCGTCCAGGATCACAACCGCGCTGAAGAGGTCGGGCTGAGCATCAGACGAGTCGAGGATGTAGCTGTTGTCGTACCGGTAGATCATACGTTTCTGCACCGCAACGATACCGTCGACGTTTTCCTCTCGCATCCAGCGCAACATTCGCGATGCATCCGGGATTTCGTTGACAGGGTTCGGTCCGTGCCTGCCGCCGGGCCTCCCGATCACACCAGGCGGACGGTACGGCGCGTCGGCTGCGCGCTGCATCGGGTTGCGGGGATAGCGCACCTGATCATCGGCAACCAGATGAGCATGCGCATCGTAGAGAAGAGGACGGGAAGCAGTCATCGTCGGAGGTCTTGCAAGGTTGTTAGCGCAGTCTGAAGCACGGAAATCGGGTCTGGATCACTGGAGGGAGATCTTTGCAGCGTCAACCAGTGGTTTCCACCTGGCTGCCTCATTTTTCATCAGCGCCCCCAGGGTCTGCGGCGGGGCATTGACCTCGACCAACCCGAATCGCGACAGTCTTGCCTGACCGTCCGGCGAGGATGTGTAGCGGTTGATCTCCTGGTTGAGGCGCTGCACGATCGGGGCCGACAGCCCGGCAGGGCCGACCACCGCAAACCATACCGTCGCCTCAAGATCGACACCCTGCTCAATGGCGGTCGGCACCTGAGGAAGCCCCGGGAACCGGGCACGTGAGGTCACAGCGAGGCCTGTCAGGCGGCCCGCCTGGACATTGGGAATGAATGCCGAGACGGGCGCCGACGATGCCTGCACCTGTCCGCCCATCAGGTCGTTCATCAGCGCAGCGTCACCCTTGTAGGGGACGACCTGAATGCTGATCCCAGCCTGTGCCTTCAGGGCCTCGATGCCGAGGTGACCTATCGTGCCGTTACCGGTTTGGCCCATGGTCACGGAAGGGTTGGCCGTCTTTGCAAGGGCGATGAAGTCGCGCAGATTCGTGACTTTTAGAGTTGGACTCGCTGCGATGATAAGGGGGATCTCGCCCACCAGCGCAACCGGCGTAAGGTCCTTGTCGGAGTCGTACGGCATCGACTGATAGAGCGACTTGTTGTTGGCAAGTGGCCCGGAAGTCGACAGACCTATGGTGTAGCCGTCGGCAGCGGACTTCGCTATCGCGTCCGTGCCGATATTGCCTGCTGCTCCGCTGCGGTTATCAACAACAAACTGCTGGTTGAACACGCCCGCAAGGTGCTGCGCGATGGACCGGGCTACGATATCGGTGCTGCCGCCTGCTGGAAACGGCACGATCATCTTCACGGGACGATTGGGCCAGTTATCCTGGGCCCAGGACGGAACCGCAAACCAGGCGATAGCGGCGATCGCTGCTGCCGGGATGGCAAATCCATGACGCCGAAAAAGATGCCGAATTTTCATAAGAGTCTCCTCGCAGGTTGTTTGTAAGCGGCAAGGTCAGAGGGGAGGCGCTCCGAACTGCGGCGCGGCCTCGCGCTCGGCGCGAAGCGCCTCTAATACCTGCGGCAGTCTCCGAGCGGCAGCGCCCTGCAGATCGGCGTAGGTGCTTCTCCCGTGCGCATCAATCGCAACCGTTGCCGGCAAATCCCGAACGCGCAGGGTGGTCAGTCGAAATTGCGAGATGTATTCGGTCCAGTGACTCGCCACCACTGACTCGATCGCGCGCGACAAGAGCGGACAGCCACCACCCAGAAAGGACAGGTACACGCAGCCCGCATCGCGCAGCGCCTCCGTGCTTGCGCCATCCAGGCCCCCTTTTCCGCCGACCATACGCAACCCCAGACCTCGAATCATCGCAGGCATCCACGGGTTGTAGCGCGTACTGGTGCTGGGGTTCATGTAGAGGGCGCTCGGCAATTGCCCGTCCGTTTCTTCAAGATAAACGCTCAGATGAAAGAACGCCCCGCCGGCGAGGTCAACCGGCAGGGGCCGCCCCGAGGTCGCGTGTTCAGCCATGCGCCGATGGGTGGGCAAGCCGATACTAACGGTGATATCTCCGCTCAGCGCCACAGTATCGCCAACCGCGAGACCCCTTGCCTGGGCCTCAGACAGCGGCAACTGCAAGCGTTTTGGCTGTAGTGCGGTTACGGGATGCGCGTCGCTCATCGTGACCACTTTGCCTAGAGCCTCCACTGCACGTGTCCACCGGCATCGATTCGCGCAGCGGTTCGGCGATTGATCCAGCAGTTGAGCGCGACGGCAACAGGCATGAAGCCGTGGCTGCCCGCGTACTCGACGTTTACCGCCATCGCGCCTGCCTGTCCACCCAGGCCCATGGGCCCGAACCCGAGCGCATTGACCGCGGCGAGCAGACGCGCCTCCATCGCCGCGACAGCGGGTTCGGGGTGCGCCTCGCCGATGGGTCTGAGCACCTGCTGTTTGGCCAGGCGCGCAGCATGATCAAAGCTGCCGCCGATACCAACTCCAACGACGATCGGCGGACACGGTTGCGATCCCGCCCGTACGACGACCTCGAGCACATAGGATTCGATTTCTTCCATTGTCGGATAGACAAAGGTTTTGAGTTCTTCCCACCGGCCGCTACCCATGGCTTTGGGGGCGCAGACGATATCCAGACCGTCATCACCGTCGACCATATCGAAGCTTAGGATGGGAATGTCACGCCCGGTATGACTGCGCGCGTGCGTGAGCGGATGGGTCACCATCTTTAGAATCGGTGGGTCCATGCGCTGCAGAAAGGCCTCATATCCCCGGGTAATCGCCTCGCGCAACGGCCCCTCAAGCCTCGCCCGGGTGCCCACCTTTACCGAGTACACCGGGATGCCGACATCGCTGCAGACGAGCACGCGGTCTCGCTCTGCGGTGTCGGCGCTCTCGACCATCATCATCAGCGTGCGTCGGGCGCTTTCACCGGGCTCACCATCGCGCGCTTTCTCGAGCGCCCGGTGCGTATCCACTGGAATACGCTGCAAAGCGCGCTCGTAGAGCGTCCCCGATACATGCTGGATCAACTCGGAAGAGATCATCGTCATCGAAGGTTGCAGGCTAACCGGCCGGTTCGCAAGCTGGCGGGGTCCGCTTTTCACGCCGCAAAACAGCAGATCATGTAGGCGATACATCAAGCAGGCAAGCCCAGCCCAAGACCCGGTACCGCGGCCTCCAGACCCGACTCAGAACAGCCTCGCGATAAGGGGAAGGCTGAGCGAGGCGAGGATAACCTGCAGCCCCAGCGCAAGTCCGGCATATGCGCCTGCGTCGGGGTGGACTTGCATGGCACGGGCTGCGCCAATGCCGTGGGACGCTGTACCGAGCGCAAATCCACGGACCGCAGGGGAGGCGATCCGCAACCAGTCGAAGAGATATTTTGCGCTCAGCGCTCCGATCATGCCGGTCACGACGGCGAACACCGCCGCAAGGGCGGGTACTCCGTCCATTCTTTCAGCGAGTCCCATCGCGACCGGAGCCGTCACCGATTTCGGAGCGAGCGACCGAAGCACCTCAATCGGGAGGTTGAGGAGATAGCCAAGAACGACCGCCGATACGGCTGCCGCAGTCCCGCCGGCTACCGCAGCGGTCAACAGCGCGCCGGCGCGCGAGCGCAGTTCCGATCGACGCTCCCAAAGCGGCCAGGCAAGCGCCACGACAGCCGGCCCAAGGAGAAAGTGGATGAACTGCGCGCCAGAGAAGTAGGTCTGGTAGGGAGTTCGCGTCAGATGGAGCAGCAACGCGAGGGTGAGCACCGACCAGAGCACCGGGTTGGCGATCGGGTTTTGGTCCAGGCGAGCATAAACGGTATGAGCCAGGACGTAGATTGACAGGCTGGCGGTAAGACCGAACAACGGTGTCGCCGAGAGATAAATCCAGAGTTCAACAAAGTCACTCATCTCGCTGCGCTGCCTTCGATGATGCCCATATCGACTTCAACACGATTGCGGTCACTGCCATGCCTACCCACGTCGACACAATCAGCACCGCGAGCAGAGACCAGCCAGACCGCGCGATCAGGTCAGTATGAAGGAGAACCCCAACCCCGATCGGCACAAACAGTAACGACAGGTGGGGCAGCAGGCTATTCGCGGCGGTCGCGACCGACGCGCGCAGCGGCGGCCAGGAGAGTGCAAACGCGAGCATCAGCATCCCGATCACCGGACCTGGCCATAGGCCTGACAATATCTGCGCAAGCAGTTCGCCTACAGACTGAAAGAGCAGGATCCAGGCGAAGCCTTTCAGCGCTTGCATTGAAGTATCCCAGTCAACCTTTCAGCGCGAAGGCCCGTCGCAGCGCTTCGCCGCGTCGTCGCCAAACGCCTCGGGGCTGCCGAGCGCGCCCGGCGTATTCCTCGCGCGCGCGTACTCGCGAGGGTTTGGTTCGCCGACATCAAGGTAATAGGGAAAGCCGATACCCCCGTGATGCACGACACAGCAAAGAGCTCCAAGGTGACCGGTTGGAAGCACCATTATTGCAGGCTTACAGGCAACCGGTCACGCTTGCGAGCCGGCTCGGGCCGTCCCCCAGACTCGACCTGATCATGCAAACCAGCAGTGCCTACGATGCATCTCGGAAGCTCGCACATTACGTCGTGACTGCCGCATGCCTCCCGCCGGACCCCATGGGTATAATCAGGGATGGAGTTCCGACTTGCCTGATGTGCTGACGACCCTGCGCCAGACGGTTCGGTGGATGGTGGCGGCCGCGCTGTTTGCGATGATGGTGATCACCTGCGTCGATGTGGTGGGTCGGTACGTCGTGAACCGACCCTTCCCCGGATCGGCGGAACTGGTTCAGTACCTCATGGTCACGACGATCTTCGTCGCCCTCCCCGTCGTGACACTGCGGGGTGAACACATCAGCATATCCCTCATCGAGTCTGCCCTTGGCCCCGATGGCAAGAGGCTACAACGCTCGCTCGTCTGCTTCACCTCGTCACTCATCGTCGGCATGCTCTGCCATCGCTTTTGGGTTCACGCGCAAATGCTCGCAGAAAACCGGGATGTGATTGGCTTTCTCAACCTGCCGGTAGCACCCGCCGCCTACCTCGCAAGCGTTTTCTCGGGGCTCACCTCTTTGGTCCTGATCGCCATGGCGTTGGCCGAGCTGTCTGGCAACGGCTCCTTAGGTGCTCAAGATCAGGATCAAGGAGGGGGAAAACTTGAGTAGCCCAACTCGTTTTCTACCTAACAATTGTCTCGGCAGGTCGGGACGATGACCGCCTCGCTGCTTGGTTTTCTCGCGTTATTCATTCTTTGCTTCCTGGGCTTGCCCCTCGGATGGGGAATGATGGCCGTCGGAGCGATCGGCCTTTTTACCATCCGCGGCTGGGAAGCCGCGCTCTTCATGACCACGCAGCAAATTCTCGACTTCACCATGAACTATGGCCTGTCGGTATTGCCAATGTTCATCCTGATGGGCGCGCTGATTCACCGCGCAGGATTGTCAGAAGAGTTGTTCGGAGCGGCCCGCGCCTGGTTTGGACACCTGCGCGGCGGCCTCGCGCAAGCTACTGTCGCTGCGAGCGCTGCGTTCGGCGCGGTGTGCGGGAGCTCGCTGGCAACCGCGGCCACGATGGCTAAAGTTGCTTTGCCCCCCATGAAGCGCAATGGCTACGATGACGGCCTTGCCTGCGGGGTGGTCGCGGCGGGTGGAACCCTGGGCATTCTTATTCCACCCAGCGTACCACTGGTGATATACGGCATCCTCACTGAGACGGACATTGCCAAGCTGTTCATCGCGGGGATTCTTCCTGGTCTGCTCCTTTCGGGCGCCTACATGGCCGCCGCCTGGGTGCAGGTCGCGCTTCGCCCATCGCTTGCGCAGCCTGCACCCGCGCTTACATGGAACCAGCGCTGGCAATCCCTGGCAAAAATATGGGGCGTCGTTGCACTGTTTGCCGTGGTGCTCGGCGGCCTTTACTGGGGATGGTTCACACCAACCGAGGGCGCCGGAATCGGCGCTGCAGGCGCGCTGCTATTTCTTGTCATCCGAAGCGGTCGTTCCGGTCTACGGCACCTGCGCGATGCGCTGATCGAATCTGGATTCACCGCGTGCAGCATCATGTTGGTTGGGGCGGGAGCTCTGGTCTTTAGCAATTTTCTGACCATCGCGGGGCTGCCCAGCGCAATGCTGGAATGGATCCGCTCGCTTGATGTTTCACCGCTTGGCGTGATCGCTGCAATCTGCTTGATCTACCTGATTCTGGGCTGCGTCTTTGACAGTCTGGGCATGATGTTTCTGACAGTCCCGATTTTCTATCCGATTGTGAGCGGCCTGGGGTTCGACCTCATCTGGTTCGGGATCGTGGTCGTTCTCGTCGTCGAAATCGGACTGATGACCCCGCCCGTTGGCATGAATGTCTTTATGCTCAAATCACTCGCCCCCGACGTTCCGATCTGGAAGATTTTCCGCGGCACGATACCGTTCGTGATCGCTGCGATAGTCTGCCTTGGCATCATGCTGCTCTTCCCGGAAATTGCACTTGTCATGACGAGATTCATGTAAAGATGCATGTCCCGCGAGACTATCCGGCCGTCCCTTAAACGGGCGAATAAGTCAGCGATGCACTGCTGAGCGGTTTCTCCTCAGCCTCGCAAAATCAATCGTCCGGAGTTCCATGCTATGGCCCGAGTTGTCGACCTCACCCTGCCGGTGCGCTCCAACATGCCTGGTATTCCGCGCATCCCGCTTTATGACAGGTATCCCGCGACGGTTCGGGCGGCAACGCTGGTAAGCGATGCGCAGCGCGAAGTCCTCGAACGCGAGGGCGTCGAGGTCATGGCCGAGGCGGCTTCGATCGGGCATATGAATACCGTGATCACCCTGACAAGCCACCTTGGGACACATATCGATGCGCCGAGGCACTTTTTTGCAGAAGGCATGTCGGTCGACGCGTTACCGCTCGATCGGCTCGTACATCGTCGGGCGGTGGTGCTCGATGTCAGTACGACCCCCGCTGGCCAAGGCGTAACAGCGGCAGCACTCGAGCAATGCGGCGTCAGACCGGCGCCAGGCGATATCGCAGTGATCCGTACCGGTTGGACCGATCGTGCCTGGGGAAAAGCCGAGTTCTGGGACAACACCGTATGGCTTGCGCCCAGTGTCAGCGAATGGACAGCCGATCTCGGACTGGCGGCAGTCGCGATGGATTGTTTCCCCGAAAAACCGTTTTGGCGTTTTGAACTCGCCCCGACAGAACGCGGCGCAAACCACAGACGCTGGCTCGGCGCTGGGATACCGATGATTCAGCTGCTCACAGGACTCGGGGCGGTTGGATCCACCTTCACGCTCACCGCCCTGCCACTGCGGCTGACGGGCATGGACGGATCACCTGCGCGGGTGATCGGACTCTGCGACTGACCCCACACCCGCCGCGCATTCAGCGAGGAAGGCGCGCAGGAGCGCGTTGAATTCGGCGGGTTTCTCCCACTGAATGAAGCGTCCTGCACCTGCCACCGGCAGTGCCTCGCGAAAATTTTGCATCCCCGCGAGAACCTCTGGACGGTCCGGAAAAGGGTCGCCGTCTCCGCATACGCCGAGCACCGGTATGGTGAGCCTTCGGAACGGTTCGACGAGAGGCGGGACCGATGTCGCGAACTCGAGCATTCCCCGACGATATTCATCGACGGGATGGCCGCCAAACATCTGAATACAAGCCTCGCGGATCGGAGAGTCGAGCGGCACGACGAGATAGACGCTACGCCCTGCCTCCCGGCGCAAAAATTCGAGCAGCGCATCTCGACCCTCGGTCTCAAGGATACGCACCACGGTGTCGCTTGCGCGTATCCAGCGCTGCAGGTAGAGGTCGGCCTCATGCATCTCACTCCACGCCACCATGGCGATGCCCTTGATCGCAGCAGGCTGACGCAGCGCGTAATTGGCCGCGATCGTCGTGCCGAAGGCAACGGCAACCAGGACAGGATCGCTTATCTTGAAGTGGGCGACCAGTGCTTCCAGATCCTTAGTCTGGTTTTCAAGCGAAAAACCGAAGGGCGGCATGCCGGTACGCCGGTGACCGCGACGCTCGTAGATGAGGCAGCGGTGATCCTGTGAAAACTCAGCAATCTGGTGTTCCCAGTAGTCGATGCCGTGGATTTCGCCATGGATGAAAACGAGATCGGGCCCGTTACCAACGATCTCGCAATAGAAGTCCCATCCGTTGGCGTGAACCATCGTCATGATGATGACTGCTCGATAGCACTCACGCCAGCGCGCTATTTGCCAGCGACCACACGCCCTTGCTCCGAGCGGAAAAATGTAAGTGCCGCACGTCCGTCCACCCCACGCTTGGACATCTCGGCGAGCCATTCTTGCTCTACAACAGCAAAAGCTTTCCCGAGTTCCATCTCGAACGCGCCGGGCGCCTTGACGATAGACACGCCCTGCTCGCGCAAGGTCTGAATAGCTGCGTCATTGGCTCGATCCAACGCAGTCATTCGCAGCGAAAATGCCTCACCCGACAGCCGGGAAATCGCCTCCTGGGCAGCAGGTGGAAGCATTTTCCATTTGGCCTCACTCATGACAAAAGTGAACGACCCTGCGGTGCCAAGCTCGGCAAGCTGCACCCAGCTTTTGGTGTAGCGGCCAAGATTAAAACTCATCACATCGATCGGCGTTACCGACGCATAGGCATCAACCATCCCTTTGGACACCAACTCAAAGTAGCGTACTGCCGGGCCAGCCACTACGCCCGGCGTGACTGCGCCAAAAGCTTTGGCCGAGTTACCCGGAGTTGTCGCAACTTTGGCGCGTTTCAGCTGCTCAATCGATACGATAGGTTCGCCCACGCCGAAAAAACCCTGGGGAGGAAAAGCTACAACCCCGATCACCTTTACGCCCTTGTGATCGCCCGCGGCCGCAAGGAATTTTTCGTGAGTACGCCACAAGGCCACCGACATGGCTACCGAAGTCGTGGTCGGGCCCGGAACTTCGGTCACGAGAAGCGTCGCAAGCCGGTTGGGAACAACGCCAGCAAATTGCATCGACAGATCCGCGCCGCCCTTGACCACCAGATCCATCTGACCTGGCGGCGGCGCAAGACTGTTTGGGGAGAAATCGATCTTGACCGCACCGCTCGTCGCTTTCTCGACATCAGCCGCCCATGGCTGCATGACTTGAGAATATATCGGGTGCCCTGGGGGGAAGAAGGTGCTCAGAAGCAACCGCGTTTGCGCCGCAGCACCCGAGACCTGAAAAACGAGTGCAGCAAGTACGACTGCCTTGGATAACAAACCTGCTAGTCCGGTCATGGCGATTGTCTCCGTATGTCGCTGTAAGCGATCTGTTGGTCTTAACCATTCGATTGTGGCACAAACGCAGTGCGACTGAAGGCGCTGGGCCTGGACACCTTTGGAGCAACTCCGGTACGACCACCGACCCTCCGTGCAGCGGCACTGCCCCGCGCGTTTCTGCTGGAGTATCCTTATATTCGCTGAGAGACGGGCATTACACTACCCCGCACAACACCCTGCAATCGCCAGAACATGCCGCGCAGCGCTCGAGTAACCAGCCAAGGCAGCACGACTTCCCGGTCGGGTGCTGCCAGACGCAGAGGCAAAACGACCTCCCGAGACGCGGAGGCGACACGTCACGCTATTTTGACTGCTGCGACAGATGAGTTCGCCAGCCATGGGCTGGGTGGTGCGCGCGTTGACCGTATCGCTGCCCGGGCAGCTATCAACAAGCGGATGCTTTATTACTACTTCGGCAATAAAGAGGCTCTCTTTCTCGCGGTACTTGAACAGGCCTACCGGGATATCCGAGACGCTGAGCGCCTGCTCGAATTATCACATGCCGACCCGATCGATGCCATCCGCAAGCTCGTGGCCTTTACCTGGAACTACCATCTCGAGCACCCGGAATTTCTTCGGCTGCTCAATAGCGAGAATCTCCATCTGGCTCAGCACCTGAAAAAAAGTCGGGAGATCCGTGCGATCCATTCGCCATTCGTCGCCATGATCGATGAGGTACTTCAGCGCGGGCGTCAAGCCGGGCTGTTTCGACAGGGCGTCGATGCTATTCAGCTCTATATCTCAATCGCCTCGTTATCCTGCTTTTATCTGTCAAATCGACACACGCTCTCGACGATCTTCGGGCGAGACCTCCTTGCGCCGCGTGAGCGGGCCGAACGGCTGGGTCACATGACCGACGTCGTTCTTGGCTATCTGGGGCGGCGCTGAGCCACCCCCGAAACGGGACCACACGATGTCAATCCCCTGCCTGCGAACGCCAGAATCACGATTTGACCATCTCCCGGGCTATGCCTGGGCGCCTCGCTACGCTGACGCCCTGCCCGCCCTCGACGGGTTGCGTCTGCACTATCTCGATGAAGGCCCGAGCAACGCCTCCGTCACGTGGCTGTGTCTGCACGGTAACCCGTCCTGGAGTTATCTCTACCGGCACATGATTCCGGTTTTTCTTGCGGCGGGACATCGCGTGGTGGCGCCGGACCTGCCTGGCTTCGGGAAAAGCGATAAACCAACCGCAGTCTCCCAACATAGCTTCAGCTGGCACCGACGGGTACTGCTCGAATTTGTCGACTATCTGGATCTGCAGAACCTGCACCTGGTCGTACAGGACTGGGGTGGCCTAATCGGGCTTACGCTTCCGATGGCAGCGGTCGCGCGTTACCGCGGTCTACTGATCATGAATACGTATCTTGCAACCGCCGACGAACCGCTTCCGGAGGGTTTCATTCAGTGGCGTTCGATGTGCAAGGCCAAACCTGATTTTTCGATCTCGCGCCTCTTTTCACGAGGCAACCCGCAGATGAGCGACGCCGAATGCGCAGCCTACGACGCCCCGTTTCCGGACGAGACTTATAGAGCGGCAACCCGGGCTTTTCCCGAGATGGTGCCGGAGCGCGAGGACGCTGACGGTGTTGCGGCCTCACGCCGGGCTGCGGTGTTCTGGGCTGACGACTGGGCTGGGCGCTCAATGATGGCGGTAGGCGCGCTCGATCCGGTGTTCACGCCGGCGCGGATGGAAGCCCTGCGCCGACGCATCCGCGGGTGTCCACCCGCCATGCTCATCCCCGATGCCGGACACTTTGTGCAGGAGCATGGAGCCACGATCGCCACGCAAGCGCTCAAGCAGATGGAGTGAATAGCGATTACATGGGGAGATTTGAGTCACCCGGTCAGACACGAGAACTGCCATTCAAGCGTACCTGATAGAGCTGTCAAACTGTGCTCATTGCCGAATCAGGCCCTATCACCTCCAACCCCCCGAAGACCCGATCCATGACCCCACCCATCCAAGTCGTGCTGTGCTCACACCGCTTTTCGCAGCTTGAAACACTGTCCCTCGAGACTGCGGTCATCGCCGGCTGGACAGGCCGCGATCAGGCCGCCGTGGAAAAACACATCCGCGAACTCGAATCGCTTGGGGTGAAACGCCCCGTTAGCACGCCTATCTTTTACCGCGTCGCGAGCGCTCGCATCACCACCGCCGATCGTATCCAGGTCAGCGGCGAGGATTCGAGTGGCGAGGTTGAATTCGTGCTCGCCAGAATCCGTGGTCAGCTTTGCGTAGGATTGGGGTCGGATCACACCGATCGCGTTATCGAAACAGTCGGCGTGACGGTTTCCAAGCAAATGTGCGACAAACCGATTGCGTCGACATTCTGGCCATGGGACGAAGTGCGCGGCCACTGGTCGCAGCTGGTTCTGCGTTCATGGATCCACGAGCACGGTGAAAGACGCCTCTACCAGGAGGGATCGGTCGAAGCGATGCTCGACCCGCTTGATCTTATCTCGCGGTGGAACGGCAGCAGCGGCGACTTACCGGATCACTGTCTGATGTTCTGCGGTACGCTGCCGGCGATCGGCGGAATCCGGAAGTCGCCGGTGTTTGAAATCGAGCTCCATGATACCCGGCTAGATCGCTCCATTCGGCATGGCTATGCCATCGACACGCTGCCTGTTTACGGCTGAGCGCGTCTCCCGATCCGGTATCCTCCCGATTGCTGATTGATTCATCCGATCTGTCCGGTTTCGGCTACCTCTCAAACTCACCACTGTTTCAGGAGACGCCTGATGGCGACCACGCTTTCCACAACCGCTCTTCCCGTGTTCATCAAGTTCCTGGGCAACTTGCGCCATCTGCTCACAAAAGCACAGGCTGATGTATCGACAAGGGGCTACGACGAGCAGGCTCTGGTGCAGTACCGGCTCGCACCCGACATGCTCCCCTTCAGGAGCCAAGTCTTCATCGCCTGCGATGCCGCTAAGCTTTGCGTAGCTCGGATCACGGGGCTCGATGCGCCCAAGTACGACAACACCGAAAATTCGATGAGCGAACTGATCCTCCGCATCGACAATACGGTCGCATGGCTAAAAACTGTACCCGCCGCTGCACTCGACGGCCTGGAATCAAAGGAAGTCACCTTTCCGGTTGGCAAGACGGGAACGCGTACGATGAGTGCCGAGGACTACGTCAAGACCTGGGCGCTGCCAAACATGTTTTTTCATATCACCACCGCGTACAACATCCTGCGCCATAACGGTGTAGCCATAGGCAAGAGTGATTTCTTAGCGGGGGCGTAAGCGACCCTGAGCGTTTAGCAGAATCAAGCGCCAGACTCCTGCGGTTCATACCATCAGGTACTTCTGGCGCACCTCTGGCTCGGCTGCCAGCTGGGCTGGGGTACCCCGGTAGCGGATTTCGCCTTTTTCGATGATGTAGATCCGATCAGCCAATTCATTGGCAAATCGAAGGTTCTGTTCGCTGATCAATACGGTCTGTCCTGCCCGCTTCAACTGTTTGAGCTGCCTCAGCAAGGCATCGACGACGAGCGGGGCCAGACCCTCGGACGGCTCGTCGAGCAGAATAAGATCGGGGTTACCCATCAGCGTCCTGGCAATGGCGACCATGCGCTGCTGACCGCCTGAGAGAGCACTGGCCCGCCGGTCCAGGAAATGCCCCACGTCCGGAAACAACTCGAGCACAGAGTCGATGGTCCAGTTCGATGCGCCCGAGCGCGAGGCCATCCGTGCTGCTTCGAAATTTTCAGCAACCGTGAGCGAGGTAAACAGCCGGCAGTCTTCCGCGATAAAACCCAGCCCCGCTCGGCAAATTTCGAAAGGCTCCGCGCCCGCAAGATCACGGCCCCGGAATTCGATCCGACCGGCGCGCGGCGGTACCAACCCCATGATGCTCGAGAGCGTCGTGGTTTTGCCGGCCCCGTTTCGGCCAAGCAGAGCCACCACCTCTCCCTCACTGACTTCGAGATCGATGCCGAAAAGCACGCGGCTGTCGCCATACGCCGCGTGCAGTCCCTGCACGCTCAGAAGGGCCATGTTCAGCCGGCGCGCCGGCTGGCGGACTCAGCTGCCACGGGCGCGAAGCAGTTCGACACAGGGCCGGGCTACCGCTTCGGTATTGAACGCCTTGACTTCGCCTACACCGATACCATCCGGTAGCGACGCGTCGCGCTTGACCGTTCCGACATAGAAATTGTAGAGCGCCATGTTGTCGCAGGCGCGAACGGTGGTCTTGCCGGTGGGTCCCTCGAAGCTGACCGTCGACATGGCCTGAACGACCTTGTCGACATCTTCCGCCGTTCCGGCTTTGAGAATAGCCTCAGTGATCATCTTGCCCGCCACATAACCCACGGTTGTCGGACCCGTGGGGTAGGTCTTCATGCGCTTTTCGATCTCTGCGGCAAACGCCTTGGACTTGGCCGAGTCAAGCGCATAGAACGGATACCAGACCGTTCCCGCGGTACGCGCGGGAAGCGAGTCCTTGACCGAACTCATCTTGACCAGATCGAGGCCGTGAGTGAAGAACTCAACCTTGCCTCCGGAAAAGAGGCCGAAGTCTCTCGCAGCCTTGAGGAAATTGATGAGATCAGCGCCGAAACCACCGTTCACGATCATATCAACGGGCCGCGCCTGAAGTGCGGTGACGTGCGCTGAAAAATCGGTGGCACCGAGCTTAGACCATTCCTGACGGACCACGGTGATGTCCGGACGAGCGACTTTCAGTGCCGCCAGGAAGTCCTGGATGAAGTGTTGGCCATATTCATAGTCCGGCGCTATGGTGGCGATCCGCTTGATATCGGGCCGGCCTTTTAGGTACTCGGCGATGACGCTGCCGATCTCAACCGTTGACAGGTTGGCGCGCGCCACATACGGGTGACCCGATTCGCCGGTCAACCGTTTGGTCGTCGCAAACCCCCCAACCACGAGCGCCTTGTGCTCACGGCCCAGATTCCCCACCGCCACCGCTGCACCGCTATGAATGCCCACGGTGACGTAACGGATCTTTTCCTCCAGCATCATCCGGCGGCCTTCGGTGACGGCCTTTTCGACCTGAGCGCCCATGTCGGCAGTCACCAGCTGGAAAGGCCGGCCGTTGAGGCCACCCGCTGCATTGGCCTCGTCCACGGCAATCTGGTAACCGGTACGGATCGAGTCGGCGATGAAGGCAAAGCCACCGCTGTAAATATCGATCAGGCCCAGCTTGATGGGTTCGCCCCGCGGTGTGTTCTGCGCGAGGGCTGGCGCCGCAGCGATTGAGAGTGCCGTGGCGAGGGCAAGCAGAGCAGAACGTCTATCGGTAAACACCACGGTCTTCTCCTGTACAAGTGGCTCGCCGATTCTGATCGGTGCATTTCCGGCTTGTCAAGCATTGAACGCGTCTGGCACACTCGGAGCGCTTCCGGAATCCGCTGCATCAAAGGCGGTCCGCGCCTGCAACCCCGCAGCCGCTCCAGGCCGTAGTGTTCCAACGCTCGGGTCTGCGCTGCCGACCGAGCGAGTCCGCTTCAAGCATGTCAGAGCTTGCAGACCTTCTGTCTCAACACCTCGCCTGGATGGCCAACCCGGTGGTGCTGGCAAGGCAAACGCTCGCCGGCGTTTCCAACGGAATGCTGTTGTTCCTGATTTCGGCCGGGCTCACGCTTATTTTTGGTGTGCTGCGGGTGCTCAACTTCGCACACGGCGCGCTCTTCATGGTGGGTGCGTTCATCGCCTGGACTCTGGGTAGCTGGGCCGGAGGCAGCAGCGTCGGATTTTTCGCCTCGCTCGCGGTGGCGGCGCTTGCGCTTGCCATCGTCGGGGGCGCGATCGAAATCACCCTGCTGCGGCGCATCTACCGTGCGCCGCACGAGTTTCAGTTGCTGCTTACCTTCGCACTCGTCTTTATCGCGGGTGATCTGGTAAAGCTCATCTGGGGGCGCGAGGATCTGTCGACGCCAATGCCTGCGCTCCTCGCGGGAGCGTCGCAGGCGATGGGTCTCGTGTTTCCCACCTACCGGCTGTTCCTGATCATGGTGGGGCTGCTGGTGGCGGGCGGTCTCTGGTGGCTGCTGCACCGTACTCGCTGGGGCATACTGATCCGCGCCGCCACCAATGACCGCGACATGCTAGGCGCCTTGGGTACCGACACGCGGCGGCTGTTCACCCTGGTGTTTGCACTGGGCGTCGCGCTGGCCGGTCTAGGTGGTGCGCTCGCAGCGCCCATTGTCTCGGTGGGGCCCGGTCTGCACGTGCAGGTGATCATCGATGCTTTCGTGGTGGTGGTGATCGGCGGCATGGGCAGCGTGTTGGGCGCACTGGTCGCCTCGCTTCTGGTCGGAATCGTCAATGCCTGGGGGGTGCTCGCGCTCCCGGGATGGTCGGTGGTGCTCACCTTTGTATGCATGGCGGTGATTCTGATCGTCAGGCCCTGGGGCTTGTTCGGGAGCCAGGAATGAACCGCGCCCGAGCAGGTCTCGCGACACTCCTGGTGGTACTCGCTCTGCTGCCGGCTGTGCTGTCTGACTTTTGGATTTTTATCGCGATCGAAATCCTTGCTTTCGCGCTCTACGCCGTGAGCTTCAACCTGCTGATGGGCTATGGAGGCATGCTCTCTTTCGGGCATGCCGCTTTTTTCGGAGTGGGCGCCTATGCGGGAGGCCTGTTGGTCAAACAGGCCGGATTCACTTCGCTGGGTGCATTTGCATGGGTCATGCCGGGAGCGATGGTCACCGCCGCTGTTGCCGCTGCGGTGATAGGGTTTTTTTCAGTCCGACGCTCGGGCATCTATTTCGCGATGCTCACCTTCGCTTTTCAGATGCTGCTCTACACCGTTGCGCTGAAAGCGACTGGTCTGACCGGCGGCGATGATGGGCTCACCGGACTCCGCCCGCCCGGTGCAATCGCCGCCCCCACAAACTACTACTACTTCACCTTGATCTGGGTGCTGCCGTCGGTCTACCTGCTCCATCGCCTGGTGCGGTCGCCTTTTGGGCTGACGCTAAGAGCGCTCCGCAACAACCCCCTCCGGGTTCAATATTCAGGCGTCGATACGCGACGCCATCAGTTCATTGCGTTTATCGTGGCCGGGGCGTTCGCGGGGCTGGCCGGTGCATTGTTTGCGTTCTCATCGGGAAACGTGTTCCCGGGCTGGCTCAATTGGACCGCAAGCGCCACCCCCATCGTAATGGCAGTACTAGGGGGCGTTCAAAGCTTTCTGGGGCCCGCGGTCGGCGCCGCCGTGTATGTCGTCCTTGAGGTTACCATCAGCGGCAGTACCGAGTATTGGCCGCTGTTCATGGGAATCATCATCCT
>CAZZKA010000019.1:0-23519 GCA_964654745.1 uncultured Bordetella sp.
CAGCCGCCCTGGACCGAAGCCGAGGAAAAGGCCTGGCTGCTCCGCTGCATGGAGGTCTACGCCGCCCAGGTCGACAGAATGGATCAGGGGATTGGTCGAATCGTCGAATCGCTCAAACGCAACGCGTGTTTTGACAACACCTTGGTGATCTTCCTGGCCGACAACGGCGCCTGCGCCGAGGACATCCCCGAAGGTGTCACGGTTGATGTGCTGGTGAACGAGCTCATGATCGCGCGCTCGCACACACGCGCTGGTGATCCCGTTCATTTCGGGAATAACCCAACCCTCATGCCGGGCGCGGAAAATACCTATCAAAGCTATGGCCCAGCCTGGGCCAATCTGTCCAATACCCCGTTCCGGCTGTACAAACACTGGATTCACGAGGGCGGTATTGCCACACCGCTGATCGCACACTGGCCGCAGGGCATCCGCGATCAGGGTGGCATCCGTCATACGCCAGGCTATCTGCCCGACATCATGGCGACCCTTCTGGATATCACCCAGACTCCCTATCCGCGCGAACGCAAGGGCGCGTCGGTCCCGGCACTCGAAGGCGCGAGCCTGCGCCCCGCATTTGAAGCCGATGGCCTTCCGGATCGGCCGATGTTCTGGGAACACGAAGGCAATGCCGCCGTGCGACTGGGGCGCTGGAAGCTGGTCCGGAAATTTCCTGATCCCTGGGAACTCTACGACCTTGAATCCGACCGGACCGAACTCAACGACCTCTCTGCACGACATCCCGAGCGGGTGACTGACATGCTGGCTCTTTATCAGGCCTGGGCCAATCGCTGCGGCGTGATCCCCCGAGAAAAAATCCTCGAGATCATGGCGCGTAATCCGGAACCCGCTTTCTGGGAAGAAAAAGACGAAGTCTAGGAGCCGACGATGGGTTCCTGTTGCGGACCTGGCCCAGCGCTGGCGGCGGACCAGCGGGATCCCGCTCCGGGTGTCGAACTGCCGGGCGCGACCATTTCGACCGCGAATCGCGCGACTGCGAGATCGACGGAGGCTTGCCCGGCCCCGGTCATCGCACTGGCCGAAACAAAGCCAATCCCTCCCGCGACGAAGTGGGCACACATCGAGGGAGGCGATGTCACGATCGGTTCAATCGATCCGGAGGGCTTTGCGAGCGATGGCGAGGGTCCTGCGCGCACGGTGAGGCTCAGTCCCTATCGCATCGCTACCACCGCCGTCACCAATGCAGAGTTCGCCGAATTCATCGCTGCAACAGGTTACCGCACCGAAGCTGAGCGGACGGGCCGGTCCTTTGTGTTCTATCTTCAGCTGACCGAGGCTGCCCGGGCAGCGGTCCGTCAGGTGGTCGCCGACCTGCCCTGGTGGCTGATCGTCCCTGGCGCGTGCTGGCGGGAGCCCCACGGCGCCGGTTCGAGCTGGGTAGCGCTTGCTGATCACCCGGTTGTGCATGTCTCCTGGCATGATGCGATGGCCTTCTGCGCCTGGCGGGAGGTCGCGCTTCCGACGGAAGCGCAGTGGGAGCATGCCGCGCGCGGCGGCCAGTCCAACCAGCGCTATCCGTGGGGCGATGCGCTCGAGCCGCAAGGCGAGCGCCAGTGCAACATCTGGCAGGGTCGGTTCCCCAATGCGCCAGTCGACGGATGGCAGCCGGGTACAGTCGCGGCGTCCAGTTTTACGGCCAACGGCTTTGGTCTTCACAACACATCGGGCAACGTCTGGGAGTGGTGCGCAGACTGGTTCAATGCCGACTATCATCGCCACACTGAGCTGACCGACCCTGTCGATCGTCGCGCGAGCGGTCGACGCTCCCAACGCGGCGGATCATTTTTGTGCCACGCATCCTATTGCAACCGCTACCGCAATGCCGCCCGGGGCGCTAATTCGCCTTCAAGTTCAACGAGCCACACCGGCTTCAGAATCGTCACCTGCGCACAATGAGCATCAAACGCACCGATCGGAGATTGAGGAGATGACCTATATTCTCGCCATCGACCAGGGGACCACGAGCTCGCGCGCAATCGCCTTCGACCAGACCGGTCGTGCCAGGCTCACAGCCCAAAAGGAATTCCCTCAGTATTTTCCGCAGTCGGGCTGGGTTGAGCATGATGCCAATGAGATCTGGGCTACCCAATTAGCCGTTGCGCGCGAAGTGATCGAACGCTCAGGTGCAGTGCCTCGGGCGATCGGGATCACCAATCAACGCGAGACTACATTGCTATGGGACCGGCACAGCGGCGAGCCGCTCGCCAGGGCCATCGTCTGGCAAGACAGGCGCACGGTGCCGGCGTGCGAAGCGCTTCGCGCGAAAGGACTCGCCAGCGATATCGAAAGCCGGACGGGCCTGGTGGTCGATGCTTATTTCTCCGCGACCAAACTCGCCTGGCTGCTCGACCATATCCCAGGCGCTCGCGCGAGAGCCGAAGCAGGCGAACTGGCCTTTGGCACGATCGACACCTGGCTGATCTGGAAACTCACTGGCGGGAGGCAGCATGTTACCGATCCCAGCAACGCCTCACGCACCATGTTGATGAATCTGAAGAGTGCAAATTGGGATCCTGCACTGCTCCGGATGTTTGATATCCCCGAATCAGTCCTCCCCACGATCGTGCCCTCTTCCGGCCTGGTGGGTGAGACCGACCCGCAGTGGTTCGGTCGTCCGGTTCCGATCGCTGGCCTTGCCGGCGATCAACAGGCCGCCACCTTCGGCCAGGCATGCTTCAACCCCGGGCAGGCCAAGAACACCTACGGCACAGGTTGTTTCATGTTGATGAATGCCGGATCGGCGCCAGCGTTCAGTCAGAACCGGTTGATCGGAACCTTCGGCTGGCAGGCCGGCGGGCAACGGACCTGGTGCCTGGAGGGTAGCGTCTTCATGGCAGGCGCCACCGTACAGTGGCTGCGAGACGGGCTCGGACTGATCGAGCGATCGTCTGACATCGAGGCTCTAGCCGAGAGCGTCGCAGACACAGGCGACGTATGGCTCGTTCCAGCCTTTGCCGGGTTAGGCGCACCGGATTGGGATGGCCGCGCCCGAGGCCTCATCGTTGGAATGACTCGTGGCACCACCCGCGCGCATCTGGCGCGGGCAGCGCTCGAAGCAATCGCGCTGCAATCAGCGGATCTGATCTCGGCGATGGAGGCTGACGCGGGGGCACCGGTTAACGAACTGCGCGTCGACGGTGGCGCGACCGTCAATAACTGTCTCATGCAGATGCAGGCAGATTTTGCCGGTATCCCAGTATTGAGGCCGAGCATGACGGAGACCACCGCTTTCGGTGCAGCGGCACTCGCCGGACTGGCCGTTGGGTTTTGGTCAGGTTTGGATGAAATATCAGCGTGTTGGCAACTTGAGCGCCGGTTCGATCCCGTTCTATCCGAGGTCGAGCGCCGCGAGCACTGGGCTCGCTGGCGCGACGCCGTTGAACGGTCACGAGACTGGGCCCGCGATTGAATCACCCCGACGAACCATCGGGGCAGAACCGCGCGACATTAGTCGCTCGATTGCGTCGAGCCGACGTCTGCGATCTCGCCATCATCGGTGGGGGTGCGACAGGCCTCGCAATCGCGTTGCAGGCCGCGCGAGCAGGGCGATCCGTAGTGCTGGTCGAGGCTGGCGACTTTGCGGGCGGCACCTCATCGCGATCGACCAAACTACTTCACGGAGGGGTGCGTTACCTCGCGCAGGGCCAGCTGGCGCTCGTCCGTGAGGCCCTGCATGAACGCACTAGCCTGATCGATCTGGACCCTCGCGTCTCGCACCCACTCCGATTTGTAATGCCCGCCTATCGATGGTGGCAACCGCTTCTCTATGGGGCAGGTCTGCTGGCCTATGACTGGCTCGCCGGGAGCGCCAGTCTGGGCCCGACCCGATATCTTTCCCGGCAGAAGACGCTCGAGCGTTATCCGCAGCTGCAGGCAGATGGTTTACGCGGTGCAGTCAGTTATTGCGATGCCCAGTTTGATGATGCGGGGCTTGCGATCGCGATGGCGCGCGGCGCCTCACAAAGCGGGGCCTTACTCATCAACCGCATGCGCGCCCTGGCGGTCACTCGCGCAGATTCGGTCGCGATGCATACGGAAGTCGCTGACGAGGAAAGCGGCGAGCGCTACGCCATCGTATCCAGGGATGTGATCAATGCTGCAGGGGTATGGGTGGATACGCTGCGCCAAGCGGCGCCGATGGTGCAACCCAGTCAGGGCGCGCACATCGTTGTCGCACGCTCGTTTTTTCCGGCAGACGAAGCCGTATTGTGGCCCCAAACGGCTGACGGCCGAGTGCTCTTCATGGTGCCCTGGCTGAATCACTGCGTGATCGGCACCACCGACACCCCACGTGATCCAGCCGATGTCGCTCTGGGGCGAGAGCCCCTGCCCTTTTCCGCCGAGATCGATCTGATCCTTGCCGAGACCGGTAAAGTGCTGCGGCGAGCCCCCACGCGGGCCGACGTGCTAAGCGCGTGGGCGGGTTTGCGCCCTCTGGTGAAACCTCGCGTCTCAAACACCTCGGGGATGACCGCTGGTACGACCGCTCAGATCAGCCGTGAACATGCGATCGAGATTGCAGCCAATGGCCTGCTCACGATCACCGGTGGCAAATGGACCACCTGTTTGGCTATGGCGCGCGATGCACTGCGCGCGCTGCCGCATCGACCACTCGCGCTCGATGGATCGCCGACCGGACCGCTTCCAGCTGACGGCCCCATTTGTGCCGCACGCGCGCCGACCGACGAGGAAGTCGATTGGCTCGTCCATCACACCTGGGCCCGAACCGTAGAGGATGTGCTTGCCCGTCGCTCGCGACTGCTTTTCCTCGATGTGAGAGCTGCGCTGGCTGCAGCACCCGCAGTCGCTCGTGCGCTTGAGCGCGCCACAGGTCGCGACCCGGATCTGGACGGATTCCGATTACTCGGGCAGACCTGGCTGGGGCGGTTTAGGAATGACTAGCCAATCCCGTCATCGCTCCCCATCCAATAAGGTCGGCCAATGACTCCTCCCCAGAGCTACCACGCCGATATCGCCTGGCATCCTGATGAGGCGATGGTTCGCGAATCCAATCTGTCTCGTTTCATGGCAGCACTCGGGGTTGAGTCTTATGATGCACTCAATGCCTTCGCAGACGACGATCCAGGCGGCTTTCATGATGCGCTGATCAAGTTTCTTGACTACCGGTTCGATACTCCCTACACCTCGATCCTTGATCTTCAAGACGGGCTCCCGTTTGCGCGTTGGTGTCGGGGTGGCACCACCAATGTGGTACTCAACTGTATCGATCGCTATCGAGACACCGAGCGCTATCGGAAGGCTCTTCTGGTTTGGGACGGCGAGAGCGGCGTGACGCGCGCTTGGACACTCTCTGACATCGATCGCGAAACCTGCAGCCTGGCATGGGGACTACGACGACTCGGACTCGGTCGCGGCGATGTCATAGGACTCTACATGCCCAATGTGCCGCACGCTGTTGCGGCGATGCTTGCCATCGCAAAAATCGGTGCGATCGTATTGCCAATGTTCTCGGCCTTTGGCGCTGACGCGATCGCGCAGCGTCTGGGCGATGGCGGGGCCAAAGCGGTGCTCACGGTCGATGGATCCATGCGGCGTGGAAAAGCCATCGCCTCCAAACCTGTGCTGGATGAAGCGCTGCGCCAGTGCCCGGGCATCGAACATGTGGTGGTGCTCCAGCATCTGGCCTGCGCGCATTCATGGAACGCTCACCGGGACCACTGGTGGCACGAACTCATAGCCGAGGCCCCCACCGATCCCGCCCAGGTTCCCACCGAAGCCCTGCCGGCCGATGACCCGTTTCTCTTGGTGTTCACCTCGGGCACCACCGGTAAGCCCAAGGGCGTCGTTCACGTGCACTGTGGCTTTCCGGTCAAGACAGCGCTCGATCTGGCCATCTGTATGGACCTCAAGCCAAGCGACCGCTTTCTCTGGATGTCGGACATGGGCTGGTTGGTGGGCCCTATGCTGGTATTCGGCGGACTGCTGGTCGGGGCAACGATTGTGCTCGCAGAGGGTGCTCCAAACTATCCCGAGCCCGACCGTATCTGGCGCATCGTTGAGCGCCACCGGGTGACCTACCTCGGGCTTGCCCCGACCATCGCGCGAATGTCGATGGCGCTGCCTGGCGAGGTGATTGCAGCGCGTGATCTCTCATCGGTCCGGGTCATGATCTCAACCGGGGAACCGTGGACGCCCGAATCATGGAACTGGACATTTCATCAGATTGGCGGCGGTCGCGTACCTCTGCTCAATTTCTCTGGGGGTACCGAGATGGGCGGTATCCTCACTGGCACAGTGATTCACCCACTCAAACCTTGTGCTTTTGCAGGCCCGGTTCCAGGCACCGGCGCTGATGTAATCGATAACGAGGGGCGCACGGTTGGACCGGGCACCACGGGTGAACTCGTGATGCGCACCCCCAGCATTGGCGTCACCCGCGGGCTGTGGCGTGACCGTGAACGCTATCTGCAGAGCTACTGGGCGCGGATGCCTGGCCTATGGGTACACGGTGACTTTGCCAGCCGCGATGAGGATGGCATGTGGTATGTCCACGGACGCTCAGATGACACACTCAAGATCGCAGGCAAGCGCACCGGCCCCGCAGAAATTGAGGCGCTCCTGATGGCGAGCGGTCTGCTGATCGACTCAGCCGCCATCGGCATCCCTGACCCCATCAAGGGGACTGCAGTGGTCGGCGTGGTCGTTGCCAAGCCTGGCCTCGCCCACCAGCAATCGGCTGCGGCCCTGTCTGCCGCAGTCGTCAAAGGGCTCGGTGCACCCTTTCGGCCTACGGCGATCGTCTTTGTTGAGGATTTGCCACGCACGCGCAACATGAAAGTGATGCGCCGCGTGGTGCGCGCGGCTTGGCTGGGTGAAGCACCGGGCGACCTGAGCTCGCTCGTCAATCCCGAGGCCGTGCAGGGCATCGCCCGCGCTCGCCTTACTGCGAGTGAGGATGCCCTGGCTCGCCAAGGTCCCAGTAAAGACCCGTCATGACTGTGAGCGCCTCGCGCAAAAGCGCGGGGGGTAGGTGCTCATTGGGCGCGTGCTGGGAGCATCCCGGATAGGAATGCGGGACCCACACGGTTCGAAGTCCCAACACGTCCGTGAAGATGTCGTTGGGTAATGAGCCACCGAGGTTGGGTAGAACCGCGGGTTTCTTGCCCGTCGTACGTTCAAGCGATCCGGCGGCCCAGCGCACCCAGGCATCATCCGGATCAATCCTGGTCGCGTGAAACATCTCCTCCCGGGTCGCGGCAATCTTGACCATGCTGAAACCATGACGGTCCAGATGCCTGCGCAGCGCGGGAAGGATTTCGGCCGGATCGATGCCCACAACAAAGCGCAGCTGGCACCGGGCCCAGGCGCGTGGCGGAATCGCATTGACCGGCGAGTCCGGGTTGCCCGTCCGGTAGGCAAGCACTTCAAAGGTACACCATCCAAACACGCGTTCTGCGGGCGACAGGCCGGGCTCACCCCACCAGGGCTCGACATCCGGGCCGTCTGCTCCGCCATCAACCTCACAGTCTGCAAGCGCCCGTCGTACCGACGCAGGCAATTCGCGCGGCACCCATTCATGAATTCGGATCTGACCCGTGGGTCCAGCGATGCTGGCGATCGCGTGCGCAAGCTGGATGCCAGGATTGGAGATCAGCCCGCCCCAATTACCGGAATGATGTCCCCCAACTCGCGCCTCAATCGATAGATCGAAGTTCATACTGCCTCGCGAACCAAGGAATAAGGTGGGTCGGTCAGCTCGCAATCGCGGGCCATCGGAGGCGATGAGGAGGTCAGCTTTCATCGCCTCGCGGTGAGCCTCGCACACCTCGCGCAGACCACGCGAACCGGTCTCCTCCCCCATCTCGATCAGATACTTAGCATTGAACCCAAGACTACCCCGCTCGGCAAGCACCAGCTCCATCGCCTGCATATTGACGGAGTGCTGGCCTTTATTGTCCGCAATGCCTCGCCCGTACCAGCGCCCGTCGCGCTCAGTGAGCGACCACGGCGATAGCCCCTCCAGCCATTCGCGCTCAAGCCCGCGAATCACATCTCCATGGCCATAGCCGAACACGGTGGGTAACCGATTGTCTTCGATTCGTTCTGCAAGCAGAAACGGTGCATTGGCCTTGGGGTGTGTGAGCGTCGTACAGCGAAAACCGAGCCGCTCAAAATTCGGGCGCATCTCTTTTTCAAGATAGTCACTCAGGCAGGCGGTCCGATCGGGGTTTTGGCTTTCGGTGGGCATGGCAATACGTTTGGCAAGCAGCTCGCGAAACGCACCAGAGTCAAACACGTCTTCCGCACGTTTCAGAGCATGGGCTCGGCTCATGGATGGTCACTCCCTTGAAGAGAATCCTGAAGATGGCACGACATGATGACTTGCTCGGTTCGTCGCGGCGTGGGCGGCTCGCTCGCGCAGCGCGCAAGTGCATGGGCGCAGCGCGGATGGAAGGTACAGCCTGGAGGCGGATTGAGGGGATCGGGAAAGGCCAGACCGAGACCCGTATCGGGAATACCGCGACCCGGCTCAGGCGTCAGCACCGACGCGAGGAGTGCCTGGGTGTAGGGATGGCGCGCTTTGCGAAAAACCGTCTCGCAAGGCGCCTCTTCGACTACACGACCCAGATACATGACCGCCACACGCGTAGCAATATGTTCCACCACAGCAAGGTTGTGACTGATGAACAAATAGGTCAGTCCAAACTCTCTGCGCAGTTCGAGAAGAAGATTGAGGATTTGCGCCTGCACCGAGACGTCGAGCGCAGACGTAGGCTCATCACAAATCACAATGTCTGGTTGCATGACGAGGGCGCGCGCAATCGCAACACGTTGCCGTTGCCCGCCCGATAGTTGTCCAGGCGTGTGGTCGGCATAGCGCGCCGGCAGCCCCACTCGTTCGAGCATGTCGAGCGCACGCCGTCGCTGCTCGGAGGCCGAGCCAAGGCTATGTACGATAAGAGGCAACATCACTATCGAGACAATGCTGCGTCGCGGATTGAGGGATGAATAAGGATCCTGAAACACCGGCTGAATGCGCCGCGACAACGCCTTGCGATCCAGGCGTGACATATCAACGCCATCGAACGAAATGGTCCCGCTGGAGGGTGCGATCAGACCCAGCAACATTCTCGCCAAGGTCGATTTGCCGCACCCAGATTCACCGACTACGCCGAGCACCTCACCCCGGTGCAATTGAAGATCGACCCCATTGACTGCCTGGAGCGTGCGCTTGGGCTGAAAGAGCCCCCGCCCGACATCGAAACTGCGCGACAACGATGCGGCTTCGAGAAGCACACTACCACTCATGCCTTCGTCCCTTGCAACTGATTCACCGCGAAGGTCGCCACATGCCCGCCTGGATCCCCGCTCGAACCCCGGACCACTGGACAGCGCCAGCGATGCTCATCAAGATCAGTCTGCCAGCCCACCGAATCCGAGCAGGGCGCGACCGCATGACTGCAGCGGTCGCGAAAGCTGCATCCACCCCTCGTGCCAATGAGCGAGGGGACCGTTCCAGGGATGGTGCCCAGCACACCACCACGCGTCGCCCGACCTGGAACAGGGATACAGGACAGAAGACCCTGGGTGTAGGGATGAGAAGGCGAGCCGAACACCACTGCCGTACGCCCCTCTTCAACCACCTCTCCGGCATACATCACACAAACACGATCGGCGATCCGAGCCACCACGCCAAGATCATGCGTGATCAGTACCATGGCAATGCCAAGCTCGCGCTGCAGCCCCGATAAGAGCCGCAAGATCTGCGCCTGGATCGTGACATCCAGAGCTGTGCTCGGCTCATCGGCAATCAGCAGATCCGGACTACACATCAAGGCCATAGCGATCATGACACGCTGGCGAAGTCCGCCTGAGAGCTGATGGGGATACTGGGCAAGTCGCTCGGACGCTGCCGCAATGCCGACCATCTCCAGCAACTCAATCGCCCGGTCACGCGCAGCAGACTTGGATGCACCGCGGTGGTGGCGATAGACCTCGCTTAACTGCTCGCCAATCGTATAGGCCGGATTGAGTGCGGTCATCGGCTCCTGAAAAATCATCGCCATGCGATCACCGCGTAATGCATTGATACGCCGTGGCGTACTCGAGAGCAAATCCTCACCCGCGAGCCTTAGCGCGCGGGCGCGACGCTCTGCCGCAGCGGGCAAGAGCCCCATCACCGCAAGAGACGTCATCGATTTGCCGCAGCCCGACTCGCCGACTATACAAAGCGTTTCGCCACGCCGTAATGAAAACGATACGTCGCGGACTGCGTGAAGCATGCCGCGCGGCGTGCGGATCGCGACGCTAAGGCCCTCCACCTGCAGCACCGGGCTATCACGGCTCACCGGGGTCAACGCGCCAGCGTTTGTCACACCCGCCCCCCAGGCGCAAGCGCATCACGCAGGCCATCGCCAGCCAGATTGATGGCGAAAATGAGTAGCGCCAACGCTGTACCGGGAATACCGATCAGCCAGAATGAAAAAAACATATACGACTTGGCCTCGGAAATCATGAGGCCCCATGACGGAAGCGGCGGCTGAACACCCAGACCGAGGAACGACAACGCCGCCTCAAGCAAGATAGCACTGGCTGCTTCAAGGGTTGCGACCACCACAAGATGCGGCAGCACATTGGGCAGGATTTCACCGAGGAGCACCCGAGCGGTCGACGCTCCGTTGGCCTGCGCGGCTGCAACAAAATCAAGGGCGCGCACCTGTTGGGTTGCGCTACGCATCACCACCGCAAACCGGTCCCACTTTAGAAGACCCAGCACGAGAATGACAACCCAGAGAGAGCCTCCAATCAGGGCAACCGTCGCAAGCGCCACCAGAATCACCGGCATCGACAACCGAGTTGTGACCGCAAAACTCACCACCATGTCGGTCCGGCCTCCAAAATACCCTGCCACAAGGCCCATGGCGGCGCCGATTAAGCCAGAAATCAATGCGACGGCGACGCCGATCAGAAGCGAAATCCGGGCACCGTAGATCAGACGCGAGAGATAGTCCCTTCCAAGGGAGTCTGTGCCAAGTGGGTGAACCCAACTGCCCTTCGAATCCCACACCGGAGGAATGGTGCGATTGGTTAAATCTTGTGCGTAAGGATCATGAGGTGCTAACCATGGTGCAAACAAAGCCACTAGCACGATGAAACTCAGGAGCCCGGCCCCAATAGCTAATGCAGGATTGGCGACGAGACGCTTCATCAGCCGATCCGAATCCTAGGATCCAGCCAGGCATTGATCACATCGGAGGACAGGGTGAGCACTACATAAATCACAGACAGAAGGAGAACGATATTCTGCATCACCGGAAAATCCTTGTAGGTGATGCTCTGGTAGGCCAAATAGCCCAGACCGTCGAGCGCAAAGACTGTCTCGATGACGACCGAACCGCCCAACAGAAATCCGAGCTGTACAGCGGCGAGCGCAACAACGGGCACAATCGCATTTCGCAAGGCATGCTTGAACACCACCGTCGATCCCGGCAGACCTTTCGCGCGAGCAGTCCGTATGTAATCGGCCTCAAGGACCTCAATCATCCCAGCGCGAATCAGCCGCATGAAAGCAGGCGCCACGTAATAGCCCAGGGCAACGGTTGGCAGTACGAAGTGCAACCACGTATCGCTGCCTGAAACGGGCAGCCACCGCAGCCCGATTGAAAACAACATGATGAGCAGCAGGGCAAAAAAGAAATTTGGAAGAGCCTGACCAACCACCGCGAGGACCAGGCAGAATCGATCGACAAAGCTGTTTCGCCAGACTGCAGCCATGACCCCAAGCGGCACCGAGATCAACAGCGCAAAGCCTAGGGCCGCTAGCCCGAGGCCCAACGTGGTCAGTAATTTGGAGAAAATGAGCGGCCCTGCTGCGGTTTTAAAGTAGATCGATTCCCCCAAATCGCCCGTCATGATTCGGCCTAACCAGTCGGCATACTGGGCGGGAAGTGGTCTATCGAACCCGTAGGTCTTACGGATCAACTCGATGTCTTCAGAGCGCGCGCCCTCGCCGGCTATGGCGATCGCAGGGTCACCTGACAACCGGAGCAGAGAAAACGCGATCGCGGAAACAGCCAGCGCAACGAGCAACGCCAACCCCAGCCGCTTGAGGGCATAACGCAACATCTCTAAGCAATTTTGCCAGACACTACTTCCAGGACATCTCCCAGAAACGAACCATCTCGTCGGGATAAGGACTGAATTGCAGGTCTTTGGAGGCGACGTAGTAGACCGGTAGCGACCACATTGGTACCGCATACATACGCTCAGAAATCAATTTCAGCGCCTGCCTGTAGGCCGTCTTGCGCACATCGGGGTCTACAGAGGTATCTCCCCGCACGAGCAGATCTCGGACTTCGGCATCACGGCTGATGTCGTCGGCTTGGAATGTGAAATAAACGGGCGTTGAAGCGGACACATCATTGACTGAGAACGAGCCCCATGTCTGATGCGAGAGCGCTGATTTGTTGGCCCGAACCTGATCGCGCATTGCTGCGTATTGGGAGAAGGTGAGCCTGGCGCGGATCCCGATCGCCTTCAGGTAACCGATCATCGCCTCGGTTTGCTGGCGCTCTCGGTAAGCGAAAATATCGATATCGAACCCGTTGGGAAAACCCGCCTCCGCGAGCAAGCGTCGGGCAAGCGCCGGGTCATAGGCATAGCGCGGCGCACCTTCATCGCTACAACCGAACTGCGAGGGGAAACAAACGGTGTGCAGCACCCGCGCACCTGCCCCAACAATGTTTTTAACCATGGCCTCGCGGTCGATGGCGTGAGCAATGGCCTGTCGCACCCGAATATCCTTGAGTTGCGGCGCTGGCGCACCCTCGAGGGTATTCATTTGCAGAAAAACGATCCGCATGGTTTCGCCGCTGACCACCTGCAGATGCGGCACACGCCCAGCCTGCTCAGCCTGATCCTTCGCCACATTCATGATCAGGTCCATATTGCCGGCGAGCATCTCGGCCATTTGCGTTTGCCGGTCTGGGATAAAGCGCATCTCCATACGCGATATCTTGGGCAAGGCCTTGGGCGAATCCTTAAAGTAGTCGTTGTTGCGTTCGAGCAGCAGCGACTTGCCCGGGAAGTGGCTCACCACCTTCCAGGGTCCGGTTCCGACTGGTTTGGCATTCATGCCGCGCGGGCCGACTTCTGAATAATATTTCGCCGGATGCATCACCACCGGTCCGGCCAGATATTCGATGGCCGCCGGAAAAATATTCTTTGTGATCACCCGCACCCTGAATTTATCGAGTTTTTCCACGCGGGCAATCCAGTTGACATTTTGTTGCGTGGTGACCTTATTGGCGGGGTCTGCGACAAAATTGAGCGTGTAAACCACGGAATCGGCGTCAAACTCCTCGCCGTTGTGAAACCTGATGCCCTGCCGCAGTTCGAACTCGATCGTCTTGTCGTCGATCTGCTTCCAGCTTCTGGCGAGGTTGCCCTTGTACTCATTGGTTTTGGGGTCGCGATAAACGAGCGTGTCCCACACTTGCGCACCAATGATCACGCCGATCCGCACGTTGTTGAAATAGGGGTCGACATTCTCGGGCGCCTGATCGTTGGCGTAGCGAATCGTATCGTCACGCTTGCCAGCAACAGCTGGCGATGACACCATGCAAATCCCAACCAGCAAGATGGAAACCGATTGAGAGAGATAGAGGTTTAGCAGAGACCGGCCACTCATTTCACACTCCATCGGCAAAGTGCGCTGTGCACACGAAAATTGTCTTCAGCCCGATGGGAAATTAGCACAAGCGCGGGATCGCGCCCAGCACGATCTGATGCGCTATCGCGTGCGCACTCGCCGGTAACGGCATGCAGACGGCGATCGCTTCGACTGCAGGAACCGATTCGGAGGGTGTCCAGGCTATCGGCTGTTCAAACCAACCCCACATGCGCAGAAAAAGAGTAACCACGTCCGTACCACGCCCTGAGAGGCAGTCGCAGACCTCGCTCAGCGAACACTTTGGCACGCAAACGGCTGACCAGGGTCTCGAGCCTCGGGCCATTCATAGGCATGCCATGCTGCGCAAACACTTCGAGTAGCTTCGGCCGCTCGGCAAAGCGATCCGTCTGCTCAAACAGGGTGGCGAGGAGGAGATACTCGGGGGCCGACAGGCTGAGGGGGTCGCCGGAGGGCACCTCCAGTCGCTGCAGAACCTTATTCAGGCGCCACATCACCGGAACGGTTGGGGGCTGCATCGGGGAAGGACGGGTCTGAGTGACCCGCCTAAGTACGCTGGCAAGGGTCGCAGAAAGTTCCTCCGGGTCCAAGGGTTTGATCAGATAGGCATCGGCGGCGGTGCGCAACAGATTCATTCGAAGCGGCCGCTCGCTTCGGCCAGTGCACACCACGATGCCGGACCGCACATAAGGCCGCAGGCGTGTGCACAGGGCGGCACCGCTACCGTCAGGTAAATTGAGATCGACCACGATGAGATCGAATATCCGCTCAAGGGCCCGCTCGGCTTGCTGCAGTGTCGGCGCGCAGGTGACGTCATAACCATCTCCGCGCAAATAGTCGGCAAGCTCCGTGCTCAGCGAAGCGTCGTCTTCGATCAGCAGTAAGGACGGAGTGATCTCAGCCATGATTCGATTGTGTCAGTGATTGGAAAGGTACTCCCCTGGCGGGGCGTGCCCAATCCTGACAAATTCCGACAGGCCAGGGCAACGCCTCGAGGCTAACCAGCCTGGAATCGTCCCGTCAGGCGCGGTTCGGTGCCGACACACGGCAACCACAGCGTGAATATCGTGGCGCCTGATTCGCGGCGATACAGGATCCGACCGCCGTGCAGCGCTGCGATGCGCGCCACCATCGGCAGTCCGATGCCAAAACGTTCGACTTCGCTGGTTCCCGTTCTCTGGACAGGTGCGTTGCGACGCCAGTGAACTTCGAGCAGATCATGAAAGTCAAGCTCGCCCAGTCCTGGTCCACTGTCAGCGACTTCAAAACCTATCGAATCCCGGGTATCCCTGCGGAGGGTGAGATGGATCGTCGCGTCCGGAGGTGAGGCAACCGCCGCATTCGACAGCAGATTTAATACAGCGCGGATAACCAGTTCACTATCCATCAACAGTGCCGCCGGGACACCGGACAGGACCTTTATCCTGAATTCCCGGTTTGGCCAGGCCTCGATGATTGCAGCCTCAATCTGTGCCAGGCAGTCATCAACATCAGCGGGTGCGCAATGGACGAGCATGTCGGGCTGCTCAAGCCGCTGCATTTGCAGGTGGCGCTCGATCATGTCACTGGCCCGGCTTGCTGCAAGCTGGATCCTGTCGATCCTCTGTTGTGCTCCGGGCTGGCCTGTCATTGACTCCCGCCCGAGGTTGGCTAACCCGATGCGCACCGCGCTCAGTGGCGTGCGTAAATCGTGGGCGACACCCGCGAAGTAAAGCGACTGCTGCCGCCTCCAGTTGAGTTCCTGATCCGCTCTCTGACTCGCCCTTTGCGCAGCTTGTTCTGCGAGACGGCGCGATAGCCGGGCCTTCCGAACCTCTTCCAGCGTCGAGAATTGCGCAAGCAGAATAAAGCCCACGCAGCCAAACACCCAGAAGGCTTCAATGTAACGCGAACCAGGCACGATATTGAGAGCAATGAGCGGGGCTACGGCGAACGATGCGGTAAATACCGACATCGCCATGGCGGTTGCCAGCCCGGTGCGCCGCGCATACCAGACCAGCCACCCGCCCGCCGTAATCCATCCTAGAGCAAACAGCATCCCGCCCATCATCATCACCCACCCTATATCGACATAGAGGTCAAAGATCCGGGAAATGGCGGCGCCGATGCACAACACGGACACCATGACCTGCGCCTTGGAGACGCGCGGAAACAAAGGTCCCAGTCCGAGGGCTCGGTCAAACAACAGACACAGGGACGGGAAGAACAGTGCGAGCGAGATCGGGTGGACTGCATCGGCCAGTCCGGGCCTCTCGGGCAACACATACTGAGAGAGCAAGCCCAGATGCGCTGTGGCCGCCATTGCAAAGGCCAGAGTGACCCCCGCTGCGGACAGCAGCATGCGATCGCGGTTCAATACCCAAGCCTGCAGAAAAAACAACAGGGAGATCAGGATGATCCCCATCAGACCGCCAATCCACAGGCTATCCAGTTGCTGGGACGCCTCGAAGGCCCGGGGGTCCCACAGCAACAGTTGACCGGCCAGTGTCGAATCGGAATGGATACGCAGGTAATACGTCTTCGGGCGTTCGGCAGGACTCTCCAGGTCGAAAACCGGTCTGCGGCTTGGCACCGGTCGCTCTGCAAAAGCAAAGCGATCGCCGGCCTGAACGAGCCCGAAATCGCCATCGGCGGTTGGGCTGTACAAGCGGACATCGTTGAGCAATGTGGAAGTGAGTTCCAGCCTGAACGGTCCGCGACCACGTTCGGCGGGAGCCAGCTCCAAGCGAATCCAGACAACATCGCGCGTGTAGTTCGGTACGCTTCCCTGAGACCAAGGCACAAACCGCGCCTGAAGGGCAGGATCACTGAGTTGCGCGGCCTGCACCAACCCGCCAGGATCCCTCAGCACGGCCGCTTCCGACGGCCCAAGCACCCTTACCGCCGGGTTCGCCGACCCGCTCGAAGCGGTGCCAGCGTGAACAAGTCCCACCAGATAACCCGGCAGGCTGAGCGCGATCAAAAGCCACGCGGCACGCCGCGCGCGAGCGCATGCGCTCCGCAGAAGGGATGGCCAATACCGATCACGCCCGGGACCCGTACCGCGAGAACCATCGTGCTTGCCGCCGCGGAATCGAGCAAACGCGGCGTGCAACGGCCCGGGACAGCATTTGTCAGAATTTGTCTGCAAGGGGTTCAAGCCCGATCCTCCCGGCTCCTCCAAATGATCGATTGCTGGCTTCGCAGCGCGACGCTTCAACCCGACCGCAGATGGACTCACCAGCGATTCTTACACCGAGAGACGAGGCGCATGTTTTCCTGGTCGAAGGCGCTCACCTGAACCATAACAGCATTGCCGGCCTGCTCCGGCTGGCAGGGCTCACGGTACATACCTGGCCCACCACAACGCGGTTTCTCGAATCCATACCCAAGGCCGCACCAGCTGCTCTGGTCGTCAGCCTCGGCAATCACGCAAGCGATGGCCTGGCCCTGCACGCGGAATTGGTCAGCCGGGGGCATTCGCCTTCCAGTGGTGTTCCTAACGAAGCCCGACCGTGCCGGAGAGGCGGTCCAGGCAGTCAAACAAGGCGTTTTCGACGTGCTCTTCGAGTCCACAAGCAGGGAGGAATTGTTGCAGGCGGTTTCCGAGGCGTTGGAAAAAGACCTGAATCAGATCCGCGTGCTGGCCCGACAAAGTCGCCTTTCTGCCAAGAGTTCCTTACTCTCCCCAAGGGAATCTCAGGTTCACAAGATGATGCTGAAAGGTTTTGGCAACCGTGAAATCGCCGAGGCGCTCGCCTTCTCGGTCGCCACCGCCAAGCAGTACAAATCCGCGGTTATGCGCAAGTCTGGCGTCAGAACCCTCGCCGAGCTGTTCGAGGCCAGTGCCACACGGGATACATAGTCCAGAAGTCCGATTCCTTCATTCGCAGGATATGTCGCCTGGGCGAAAAACCGTATTCTGGCGCGATCCACCGAGCCTGGTCGGGCCACGTTTTTTTTGGCCGCATCCACCCGCTGGACACACCGCTCCAGGGCGATTGCCGGCATGTGTTCCAAGTTGCGCGACCGCCCAGCCGGGCGTCAACTTTCTCCGAAGATCGCAATGCGTAACAGACTAATTTTAGCGATGCTTGCAACTGTCGGCCTCTCAGGGTGCATCGCCACGATCAAGCCCGTGCCGCTCGCGCCGACCACCACACCCAAGTCCTGGGAGGCCGAACTTGCAGACCTGCAGATCGAGCCGATTCAGGGGTCTTTAACGCTTAACGAAGCGATCGCCCGAGCCCTCAAATATAACCTCGACCGGCGGGCCAAGCAGATCGAGCAGGAAATCGCCTCGGGTCAGTTGGAGACCACCCTGCAAGAAATGCTCCCGAAGGCTACAGCACAGCTTTCCCAACTCAACCGTAGCGTCTCCCGGCAGACTTGGAACAGCGATCGAACCGGTCCTAGCGGTTTTAACAGCGACCGAAATCACGCACTCTCGGATCTCGGCATATCCTGGAGCCTCCTCGACTTTGGTCTGGGCTACTACAACGCCAAGCAAGCGCAGGAGCGCGTGCAGATCGCCAACGAGCGCCGCCGCAAGCTGATCCACAGCCTGATCCAGGATGTTCGCAGCGCCTACTGGCGCGCAGCCTGTGCACAAACCATGCGCGAGGCGTTGCGCACCACCATTGCCGAGGCTGAACTCGCCCTGGAGGACTCCCGACAGATTGAAAGGGAGAGAGTGCGCGCGCCCACCGAAGCCCTCACCTATCAAAAGCAGTTACTGGACAACCTGCGCCTGCTGGAGCTGATCGAGCAGGAGCTGGCGCCCGCTTTCGTGGAACTTGCCACCCTCATCAACGCACCGAGAGGGCAGCCTATCGTGCTGGTGGCCGACTGGCCGAGATTGGACGCCACCCTGGAGACCCCGATCGAAACACTGGAAAGCATGGCGCTCCTTCACAACGCCGATTTGCGCGAGGCCCGTCATCACACCCGGATCGCTGCTGACGAGACACGCAAGACTTTGGCCCGGATGTTCCCCAACCTAAGTTTCAATATCGCCAACAAATACGATACGGACTCCTACCTTGTGCATCAGAGCTGGAACGAGGCGGGACTTCATCTGTCCCTCAACCTGATGAATCTGATCACGGGACCAGCGCAGCTGCGCCTGGCCGAAGCGGGCGTAGGGCTGTCCGATCAGCGTCGCATGGTGATGCAGATGGCTGTCATCACGCAGGTTCACCTGGGTCGCCTCAACTGGCTCAACGCCCAAAAACAGGCGGCACGCGCCGAACAGATCTGGACGGTTGAAAACCGGCTTGCCACGCTCGCGAGCGCGCGGGAAAAGGCATTGATGCGGGGCCGTCTTGAAAGCGTTAATGCCCAGGCAAGCGCACTGCTCAGCCAATTTCGTCGCTATCAGGCGATCTCGCAGGTACAGGTCGCGGAGAGTCGTCTGAGAGCAGTTCTTGGAGTGGAGTTTGATGATATCGCCATCGATCGGGTACCCCTCGACGAGCTGATCGCCAAAATCTCCGCCAGCCAATCGATCGCTGACGCACTTCGCACCGAGACCTCTGATGCGGTCAAGTAATCGCGCACTGATCGCGGCGGGGGTGTTGTCGGTGGGCCTGCAGACCGCATCGGCGCAAGCGGTCCAGCGGACCACCGTGCCGGCTGCAGCGCCATCGCCCCCCATCCCGCTCTTGGCGCCGGGTGCCGCGCCTGCTGGCACCAGCATCGACCGGCAGGATATCCATGCACAACTCAGGGCTGTCCGCTACACCACGCTGTCGGCCGAGATCGGTGCGGTGGTCAAGAATTTAGCGCTGCAAGAAGGGCAGCGCTTCAAAGCGGGAACCGTGCTCATCGTCCTGGACTGCAGCCTGCTTGAAGCGCAACGGGCCAAATCGAGCGCAGAGCTCTCCGGCGCGAAGCGAAGCCTGGAGGGCTATCGGCGTCTGACCGAACTCAACGCGGCAGGCCTCATGGAGCTCGACCTTGCAAATAACGCGGTGGAGAAGGCGGAGGCCGAATTGCTGATGAGTCAGACCCAGCTGTCGAAGTGCGAAGTTCGCGCGCCGTTCAATGGAGTGGTCGCTGAACAACGCATACGCGAACAGCAATATGTCCAGCCTGGCACCCCCCTGCTCGATGTGTTGGATGACTCGGCCTTTGAGCTCGAGTTCCTCGCTCCTTCGACATGGCTGCCCAAGTTACGGGAAGGTATGAACGTCCGCGTCCACATTGAAGAGGCCCGGCGCGCAGCACTCGCGCGCATCCTTCGGGTGAGTCCGCGCATCGATCCTGTCAGCCAGTCCATAAAAATCACGGCAACGCTGGAGGGTCCGGTGGGCGACCTCAAAGCGGGCATGAGTGGCCGGCTGCAAATCCCCTAGGGCATAGCCGGTACCGTTCCAGACCCGCTAATCACCCCGCGCCGCGCACCCAACATGGCCAAACCGTCCAGCCCGCCTCCGACCCCTGCCGCAGATCGGCCCGCGGCATCACCGCGCCGACGCAAGATTCGTAGCGGCCACGAAGTGCTCGCGCTCGAACCACGGATCATGTTCGACGGCGCCGCGCTCTCCACGGCTGAAAAAGTCCTGGAGACCCTGGTCGCCGAGCCCGCAAAACGAGAACAGGCCGCGACCGAGAAACCGGACATCTTCACCCCGCAGGCCATCGCGCCGAACCAGGGCCGGTTGATTCTCGTTAGCGCAAGCCTGCCGCAGGCCCCAGCCATCCAGCAGCAGTTCGAAGACAAGGGCTCGGTCGTGCTGCTCGACCCCTCGGTCGACGCCCTTGCGCAAATTCACGACATCATTACGCGGCATTCCGATATCAGCGAGCTGCACATCATCAGCCACGGCGAACCGGGAAGCCTGTTGATTGGCGAGAGCAGGGTAGACAGCGCAACACTCCAGGAAAACAGCGGTGCGATCAAGTCATGGCAGGCCGCTTTTAAGGCGGGCGCAGACATTCTGCTCTATGGCTGCGACATCGGGGCCGGAGAACGAGGGCAGGTCTTCGTACAAACCCTGGTAGGACTCACAGGCGCCGATATCGAGGCGTCGACCGACGACACCGGAAGTGTTGTGCTCGGCGGCAATGAGGTGCTCGAGCTGCGGGTGGGAGATGTTCAGGCCCACCGCCTCCTCGATGCAGCGCTCCTCGAGAGCCTGGGATTACTGCTCACTGACACGGCGCCCCCGGTTCCCAGCTCGGTCAAGGTGGGTTTCGACGGCGCGAATCTCACCGTCACAGTGAACTTGAACGAGCCAGTCAGCGCCAGCACCAACCTCAGCCAATCAACGCTTAGCCTCACCACAGGCGGGATTGCCCGCTCGGCTACCTACGTCGCGACCGAGTCCGACCTTGCGGCTGGAAAACTCGTCTACCGCTACACCGGAACCGATTTCACGCAGGGCTTGCAGCTCGGCCAGATCACGCTCAACGGCGCAGTGATCAGCGATGCGGCGGGCAATGCGCTGGTACCGAGCGGTCTCAACCCCTCCTTGTCGCTCATCGATGTTGCACAAGGCCAGACCTTCAGCTTCACGAGCGGTTACACCGGTAGCGGCGACCTCATCAAAACCGGCGGCGGCGAGCTCATCCTGACCGGCAATAGCGTCCATACGGGCAACATCATCGTACGCGGTGGCGTGCTCACAATCAGCAACGACCTGCAGCTTGGGCCTGATGTCGTGACCGCTACGGCCGGGCGCCTGGTGATCGAGGACGGCGCAACGCTGCGAATTGGCACAACCCTCACCCTGGACGCCGAACGTGGCATCCGAGTGCAAGGTCAAGGTCGCATCGAGGTGGCAAACGGGATCACCGTCACCTACAACGGCATCATCGCCGGCGCCGACGCCAGCAGCGGTCTGATCAAAACCGGTGCGGGTATCCTGGTGCTCGGAGGCGCCAACACTTTCAGCGGACCCACTGACATTCAGGCCGGTACGCTCGCAGTGAGCGGCAGCCTGTCAGACGGCACGGCGGTGAAAGTAGCCGCGGGCGCCACCTACCAGCTGCGCAGCCCTGACACCATCGCGAGCATCGAGGGCGCCGGTACCATCAACAGCGGTGGGGCAAGCGGCACCACCTTCACCTTGACGCTCGCCGGTAACGCCAGCTCCGATTTCACCGGCGTGATGGCTGACAGCGCAAGCGGCGGCAAGCTGGCCCTCACCAAGGGTGGGTCGGGGACACTGACCCTCACCGCCGTGCAGACCTACACCGGCGCGACCATCATCAACGCCGGCACACTCAAGTTTGTCGACGGCGGCTTTCGCTCGGCAAGTTTCAGTATCGCGTCCTCCGCGGTACTCCATCTTCATATCGCCTCCGACAGGGTCGATTACCTCTCCGCTGGTAATGCCACGCAATACAGTGGTGCCGGGATCCTGAGAAAGACTGGCCCCGGGCTGGTGTTCTGGGGGGCCGGCGCCGCCACCTTCGCAATGGGGGCAGGCGCGCAGATCGACCTGCAGGAAGGGAGCCTCGTCGCCGGGTCGTCCAGCAACGAAAACTGGGCCGCCAACCAGGCCAGTCTTCATGTGGCGGCCAATTCCATCTTCTACACCGCCGAAGCAAACGTTGTCGTCAGCGCCCTCACCGGCGCAGGCAGCATCGCACTCAACAATGCTGCATCGGGCCTCACGGCGGGCGGCAACAACGCGAGCACCACTTTTGCCGGCACACTGTTCGGCCCAGGCCAGTTCATCAAGCTTGGCACCGGCACGCTCACCCTCACCGGCAACAGCACGCACACTGGCGCCACCACCGTCGCCGCGGGCACATTGGTGCTGGGCACCGATCAGGCTCTCAGCAACGCCAGCGCGGTGACGATCAGCCCCGGGGCTACGCTCAATCTTGGCGCTCAGCGCCAGGCGCTGCTGTCGCTCGAACAGGGGACGGGTACGGGCACAGCAAGCCTCGTGATCGGCAGTGGCGGGGTTCTCGAGATTCAGGGCAATAACAAAACCTTCGCCGGGATCATCAGCGGCGATGGGAGCCTTCGTAAAGTCGGCAGCTCAACGTTCACGCTATCTGGTGCCAACACCTACACAGGGTCCACCAGCATCCTCCAGGGCAGCCTGATAATGGGTGCGGCAAACGCGCTCGGGCCCGAACTGCGAGGGGGCTCTCCGGCCGTCAATACATCGGTACTGGTAGGCGAGAGTGGCACGCTCAACCTTGGCAATTTCAACCAGCGCGTGGGATCTCTCGCCGGTTCGGGAGCCGTCACGCTAGGCACTGCCGTACTGAGCGTCGGCAATAACGGCTCAAGCACCCGATTCGCAGGCGTCCTGTCTGGCACGGGCACAGGCGCCCTAGGCTCGCCTGGTAACGGTTATCTCCTGAAGGAGGGCACCGGAACACTCACGCTAGGCGGCTCGCAAGGCAACAACAACGCACGCGCGGTTGTCCAGGCAGGCACGCTGGTGCTCGACAAAGTGGGCACCAGCGCCATCAATGCATTGGGCGCGGGCTCAGGGATAGTCTGCCTGCAGATCAACAACGGCGGAACCGTCCGACTCGGCACCGACACCGGCGCCCAAATCACGTCCACTGGTAATGTACTGGTCAACACAGGGGGCGTGCTTGATCTCAACGGCGCCTCCCTCACTCTGCAGGCGCTCGCCGGTGGCGGAACGGTCGTCAACAGCCTTGCGGGGAGCCAGGCCACACTCTCGCTTGGCAATGGGGCGAGCGTGGCCTCCAGTTTTGATGGGGTGTTGCGCGACGGTGCAGCCGCGGGATCCCTGCCCGGCGGTATTCTGGGGCTTACAAAAGTTGGGAGCAGCGCGCTAACGCTTTCCGCCATCCAGGCCTACAGCGGCGACACGCTACTCACCGCCGGCACGCTGCAAATGGGAGCAGCCAACCTGCTAAGCCCTGCCACCGC
>CAZZKA010000020.1:0-22184 GCA_964654745.1 uncultured Bordetella sp.
CCTCGCCACCAAGGCCGCCGCGCTCGCGCGGGGGCACTCCGGCGTGCGGCGCAACGTGATCGATTGCCTGCTCGCGGTCTTCAACGCCGGGATAGTCCCCTGCATACCCTCACAGGGCTCGGTTGGTGCGTCGGGCGACCTTGCGCCGCTTGCCCACCTCTGTCTGTGCCTGATGGGCGAGGGCGAGTGCATGCTTGACGGCCGCAGGCAGCCAGCCGCGGGGGTCCTCGCGGCGCACCAGATCACGCCGCTGACACTGGCCGCCAAGGAAGGCCTCGCCTTCATCAACGGCACCCAGGTGTCTACCGCGCTGGCGCTTGATGCGCTGTTTCGCTTCGAGCCGGTCCTCGGCTCGGCGTTGGTGGTCGGTGCGCTTTCGCTCGATGCAGCGCGCGGCAGTGACGGTCCGTTCGATGCGCGTGTCCATGAACTGCGCGGCCATCCCGGGCAGATCGATGTGGCATCGGTCTGCCGTAGCCTGCTCGCGGGCAGCGAGATTCGCGCCTCGCACCGCGAGGGTGACGACCGAGTCCAGGACCCATACTGCCTGCGCTGCCAGCCGCAGGTTGTCGGTGCTTGCGTAGACCAGTTGCGCTATGGCGCGGGCGTGCTGCTGCGCGAGGCCAATGCCGTGACGGACAACCCGCTGCTTTTCGTCGGTGCAGACGGCCCCGAGTTTTTGTCCGGCGGTAATTTTCATGCGGAACCGGTTGCGCTGGTCGCTGATGCGATGGCCACCGCGATCGCCGAGGTTGGCGCGATCGCCGAGCGCCGGATCGCGATGCTGATCGATGCGGGTGTTTCGCGCCTGCCGCCGTTTCTCTGCGCCAAGCCCGGCCTGAACAGCGGGTTCATGATCGCGCACGTCACGGCAGCGGCGCTCGCGAGCGAGAACAAATCCCTTGCCCACCCGGCGAGTGTCGACTCCCTGCCGACCAGCGCCAACCAGGAAGACCATGTGAGCATGGCAACTTTCGCTGCCAGGCGCCTTGGGCCGATGGTTACCAACGTCGCGACGATCATCGGAATCGAGTGGCTCGCCGCGGCCCAGGGAATCGAGTTTCTCCGTCCCCTCGCCAGTTCCGTCCCGCTTGAGCGCGCCCACGCCTTGCTGCGCACCGGGGCTCAGGCGATGCCCGAAGACCGATTGCTGGCCCCCGACATCGCGTTTGCAACCAACCGGGTTCTGGACGGTACACTGGCGGATGTTCTAAGCGAGTTGCCGGATCTCCCCGCACTCATCTGATCGGCGATACATCCCTTCAATCCCTCATCTCACAGGATCTGCCATGAAGCTCACCGCTCTTCGCGCCGGCCGCGTGCTGGCCGCCACGATCGTCACGGCCTTCGCCGCAGCCTCCGTTTCCGCGCAGGAGACCAAGGTTGCGATCGGAATTTCAGGATGGACTGGTTTCGCGCCGCTAACGCTTGCCAAGGAGGCAGGGATCTTCCAAAAGCACGGTCTCGATGTCAGCCTAAAGAAGATCCCGCAAAAGGACCGGCACCTGGCGATCGCCTCCGGTGACATTCAGTGCGCCGCCACAACGGTCGAAACCTGGGTGGTCTGGAATGCGAACGGAGTTGCCACGACGCAGATTTTCCAGCTCGACAAGAGCTACGGCGCCGACGGTATGGTGGTCAAGCCTGGCATCAACAGCATCAAAGAACTCAAGGGTAAGTCGGTCGCAGCCAGCGCCCCCGGCACTGCTCCCTATTTCACGCTCGCATGGATGCTCAGGGAAAATGGCCTGACCATGAAGGACGTCAAGGTCGTCAACCTCGAACCCCAGGCTGCAGCCAATGCGATCATCGCTGGCACCACGGGAGTGGATGCGGCGATGACCTATGAGCCCTTCCTGAGCGCGGTTCGGGCCAAGCCCGAGGCTGGCAAGATCATTGCCACCACGCTCGACTATCCGATGATCATGGACACATTCGGTTGTACGCCCAAGTTCCTCGCCGATCAGCCCAAGGCCGCCAAGGCGCTCGCCGATGCCTACTTCGATGCGCTTGCCATGATCAAGGCCGAGCCGCAAAAGAGCTTCGGCATCATGGGAGCCGATGTCAAGCAGTCGGCGGAGGCCTTCGAAAAGAGCCAGTCGTATCTGCGCTGGCAGGACCGGGAGTCCAACCGCAGGTTTTTCGCGGGTGAGCATGGTGCTTTCAGCCGCAAGGCCGCGGAAATCCTGCTCGAGGCGGGCATCATCAAGTCCATTCCCGACCTGACCAAGCTTGCAGACACCCGCTTCATTCAGTAATGGCGGCAGCCTGACGCAGCGTCAGGTTTCAGCGCGATGAAACCCTTGGTACCGGTGAGCGCCGGCACCAAGGTACTGCTCGGTCTGCTTTTCTTCGTGCTGTTCTTTTCCGCCTGGGCGTTTGCCACACTGGGGGGCTACGTTTCCAAGACTTTTCTCGCCGACCCGCTGACGATGGTTCAGTCCGGCTATATCCTGATTACCGAGATGGAGTTCGGTCATGACATCGGCATGACTGTCTGGCGTGTCTTTGGCGGATTCATCATCGCGGCCTTGATCGCTCTGCCGCTTGGCGTCTTGATGGGCGCCTACAAGCCTATCGAGGCCTTCTTCGAACCCTTCATCAGCTTTGCCCGCTATCTGCCAGCGAGCGCCTTCATCCCGCTTCTGATCCTATGGGCAGGGATCGGCGAGGCGCAAAAGCTCGCGCTCATCTTCATAGGCAGTTTCTTTCAACTCGTCCTGATGATCGCGGTCACGGTCGGTAACACCCGGCGTGATCTGGTGGAGGCGGCCTATACGCTTGGCGTAAGCGACCGTTCGCTTATTCGGAGAGTCTTGATCCCGGGTGCGGCTCCCGAGATCGCCGAGACGCTGCGCATGGTGCTCGGCTGGGCGTGGACCTATGTGATTGTTGCCGAGCTCATCGGCGCCTCGAGCGGAATCGGCCATATGATTACCGACAGCCAGGCTCTGCTCGCGACTGACCAGATCATCTTTGGCATCATCGTCATCGGACTGATCGGGCTGGTCAGCGACTATCTTTTCAAGTCAGTCAATCGCAGGCTCTTTCCCTGGGCAGCGCTGGGTCGATGACGGTCCTCAGCATCCGGGGCGTTGAACGCCGATTCGATTCCGCGGGCGGCGTATCGACGCTTGCACTGCAGGCGACCGACCTCGAGGTGGCCGAAAACGATTTCGTCACTATTCTTGGCCCAAGCGGTTGCGGCAAAAGCACGCTGCTTCGCATCGTCGCGGGGTTGGATCACCCCACTTCGGGAGAGGTGCGCCTTGACGGCAAGCCGATCACAGGGCCGGGTGCCGACCGTGGGATGGTATTTCAGAGCTACACCCTTTTCCCCTGGCTCGATGTTTTGGACAATGTATGTTTCGGTCTGAGGCAGAGAGGTTTACCGCGCGCGCAGTGCGTCGAAATCGCCCGACAGTTCATAGAAAAGGTCGGGCTGACAGGCTTTGAGCATCATTTCCCCAAGCAGCTTTCGGGCGGCATGCAGCAGCGAACTGCCCTGGCGCGAGCCCTTGCCAACAACCCTCGCATTCTGTTGATGGACGAGCCCTTTGGAGCTCTCGATCATCAGACTCGTGAACTCATGCAGGAGTTGCTGCTAGGCATCTGGGAGGCTGAAGCCAAGACGGTGCTGTTCGTCACGCACGATATCGATGAGGCGGTCTTCATCGGCGGCCGCGTGGTCCTGATGAGCGCGCGGCCTGGTCGGATCAAGCTCGCGCGTAACATCGCGTTCGCGCACCCGCGGCACTATTCCATCAAAACGAGTACCGAGTTTGCAACGCTCAAGGCGGAGCTGACCGAGGCGCTACGGGCAGAGGTGATCGCGACGTCGCGAGCCTAGTGAGGCAATTGACGTCGATTCGACGACTCGGTCATGCGCCGACCCGGAGAACGATTTTTCCGAGGTGACCATCCGAGCGCATGCGCTCGACAGCTCTGGGAAGGTCGGCGAAGGCATACTCCGAATCGATCAGGGGCTTGAGTCGGCCATCTTTGATCAGAGGCACCATGTCGCGAATAAATCCGTCGATGGTCGCTGCCCGCTGCTCGGCCGTACGAAGTCGGTTGCTCACGCCAAAAATTTTGAGACGACGGCTGTGCACATCGTCGATGTCAATGGTGGAGCGCTTGATGCCGTCGACGTGGCCGACCAGGGCGAGTCGACCCATGTAACCGAGCGAGGCGATCAACGCCTCAAACACCGAACCGCCGATATTGTTGATTGCGACCTGTACTCCCCTGCCGTCGGTAAAGCGCCTGACCTCATCGACGAAGTCGGCACCGCGGGTGACCACCCCCTCATCAAGACCTGCTGATCTGAGGCGGGCGAGTTTATCGGTTGAACCAGAGGTGCCGATGACGCGGGCGCCGATGGCCTTGGCGATCTGCAGGCAGGCTACGCCAACCCCGGAAGCGACGCTGGTGACGAGCAGCGTGTCGCCAGCCTTGAGTTCGCCGTTGCTCACGATCATGTCGTAGGCAACCGCGTAAGCGATCGGAATCGAGCCCGCTTCAACCCAACTCGTTTTCTCTGGTACCGGGATCGAATCGCGTTCATCGAGGATCGCCTGCTCGGCAAATCCGCCTCCCGCCCGCCCCATGATACGGTCGCCAACGCGGTAACGCGTTACACCCTGACCGATCGCGGTTACGATTCCGGCTGCTTCCATGCCGCAACGTTTGACTGTCGCCGGTCCTTGAACTGCCGCGTGCCGGCCACCGCCGTGCAGGAACTCGCCCCGGTTAAGTGAGGCGGCCATGATCTTGACCTGCACCTGGTGGGGGCCCGGTTGGACTTCGGCTACATCGGCGAGGCTCAGGGCGAGACTGCCCGCTTCGAGCATCCATGCTTTCATCGTTCACACTCCCTTGAACTGCGGCTTGCGCTTTTCGGCAAAGGCTTTACGGCCTTCCTGATAGTCCTGGCTCGCAAAGCACACATCGGTCATCTGCCGCACACGCGCGACAGCCTGCGGGTCCTCCCCTGCGGCCCAGGCGCGCATCGCAGCCTTGGCGGCTTTGACCGTGAGCGGGGCGCTCGCCGACAGCCACTCAAGATACTGGCCTACCGTTACGTCCAGTTGGTCATCGGGCACAGATCGGTTTACAAACCCCAAACGAGCAGCCTCGGGCCCGTCGAATTGCCTGCCCGTGAAAACGATGTCAGCAGCCTGTGCCGAGGGGAGAACCTCCATCAGTCGCTTCACGCTCTCGTACCGGATGCCCAGCCCCAGCTTAGCCGCTGGCATCGCAAAGCGCGCGCGGTCGTTGCATAGACGCAGGTCGCACGAGGCCGCAAGATAGAGGCCCCCACCCATGCAGATACCGCGAATCTTGGCGAGCGTCGGTTTAGCAGAGGCCAGTACCGCGGCGTAGGCGGTGTCGACTGCCTGGTTGTAAATCGTCGAGGCGTCCAAGGTACCGCGCTTTTTTTCAAACTCGGAGATATCCGCGCCCGAGACAAAGGCCTTCTCCCCGTCGCCAGCCAGCACGATCGCAAAGACCGCCGGATCGGCGTCGAAGCGCGCGATCACCTCGGGGACCTCGCTCCACATTTCATAGGTGACCGCGTTGTGCCGCTCCAGGTTTGAAAACACCATCCAGCCGATACCATCGGTCTGGTGAATCTTGAGGGATGCAGACATTTGATTCTCCACGATTGGGGCGACGGAATCAGCGGCCGGGTGCTGCCAGCCAGGGTTGCGCGACTTCCGGACGGCTCACTTCGCCAGCCCTGCGCTACGAACGACTTGGGCCCACACCGCAAATTCCCTGCGGATCGTGGCCGCTAGCTCCATCGGGCTCCCCGGGTGCGGCTCCATGCCATGGCCGTGCAACTGATCGGCCACTTCTTTGCTGTTGAGGGCGCCAACCAGTTCCGTATGGAGGCGACCGAGCCACTGCGGCGGGGTCCGGGCGGGAGCGACAAAGGCATACCAATTGACCGCGTCGTAAGTCGGAAATCCGCTCTCTGCCACGGTCGGCGTGTCGGGCAAATCACGGGCGCGCGCCGCACCCGTGGTGGCGAGGGCGCGAATCCTGCCGCTCCGGATGTGGGGCAGGGCGCTGGGCAGTGAGGCCATGACCGAGGGCACCTGTCCACCCAGCAGGTCCGCCATCGCTGGCCCTCCGCCCTTGTATGCGACATGGGGGATTTCCGTTCGCGCCATGGCGTTGAGCAACTCGCCCGCGAGATGTCCGGCGCCACCGATCCCCGAACTGCCGTAGCTGATCCGCGCTGCCGGATCGCGTGCGAGGCGCAGATAGTCGGCCAGACTGCTGACCGGGAGCGTCGCCGGCACCACGAGGACGTTCGGGAAAATTACGCCCATCGTGAGCGGGGCGAAATCGCGCTCGACATCATAGTTGACCTTTTGCATGTGCGGCGTGACCGCGAACGGGCCGACCGCGCCAAGCAGGATAGTGTGGCCGTCGGGCGCAGAGTTGGCGAGCAGTTCCATTGCGACCACACCCCCGCCTCCCGGACGGTTTTCCACGACGACTTGCTGGCGGATCAGCTCTGCCAGGCGTTTTGCAATGATGCGCGCGGTGATGTCGGTTCCACCCCCAGGCGCAAAGCCCACGAGTATTCGCACCGGGCGACTTGGAAAATCAGCGGTTCCGGCCGGATCGGCGGTCTGCGCCGCGAGCGCCGCTGGCGCAAGCAGGAGCAGCGCACAGAGTCGAGCGAGGCTAGGGCGCATCATGCTCGTCGCCTAGTGCCCAGCCTGTCGGCCCAGGCGCTTGGCGAGGCTCCAGCGGTGAACCTCCGATGGACCGTCGTAGACCCGGAAGGCACGGACGTCGCGAAATATCTTTGAAACCTCGGTATCCGCAGTAAGCCCGAGGCCTCCCATCGTCTGCATAGATCGGTCGACGATCCGATAAATTGCTTCGGAAGCCATGACCTTGACCAGGCTGCTTTCACGATTACCGCGTTGCCCCTGATCGAGCAGCCATGCGGCATGCCAGACCGAGAGCCGGGTTGCATGCAGATCGATTTCATTGTCGGCGAGCGAAAACCCGATGCCCTCGTGATCAATCAGCCTTTGCCCAAACGCCTTGCGCTCGCTCGCGTAACGCACTGCAATGTCGTGCGCCCGCTGCGCGGCGCCGAGCCACCGCATACAGTGGGTGAGGCGCGCGGGCACCAGACGCACCTGAGCATAGCGGAAACCTTCGCCAGGCTCGCCGAGGACGGCTGAGGCGGGGACACGCAGATCTTGAAGCCTGACCTCCGCATGCCCGCCGCAGAAGCTCGAATCGATGGAATCAAGCAGTCGTTCGATATGGAAGCCGGGAGCCGGCAAGTCGGTCAGAAACATCGTGGCCCCGATATCCCTGCCATCGACGAGCGTGCGCGCCATGACGATCGCAACACCTGCGCCATCGGCGCCGGTGATCAGCCACTTGTGGCCATTGATGACATAACTGTCGCCCTGCCTGACTGCCGTCGTGGAGAGCAGTGCCGGATCAGAACCCGCGCCAGGCGCGGGCTCTGTCATGCAAAAGCACGACCGGATCTGGGCCGCCGCAAGCGGCGCCAGCCAGCGCTGCTGTTGGGCCTCCGAGCCGACAATCCCCATCAGATGCATGTTGCCCTCGTCGGGCGCTGCGCAGTGCATCGCGATCGGTCCCAGCATCGAGTAGCCGGACTCTTCAAACACAACGGCGCGACCGACATGACTGAGGGCGAGCCCGCCCCAGCGCTCCTCCACCTGGGGAGCCAGCAATCCAGCCCGGCGCGCGAGCGCGTTAAGTTCGCGGCGCAAGTCGTCGGAGGGTCCATGCGCAGTGCGCCTGGGATCGGACTCATAGGCAATAACCTCGCCGCGGACGAACGCTCGGGTACGGTCGCGAAGGTCGATCAGGTCAGACGGGAGCGAAAAATCCATGGGCAGCCTTTCATGCGCCAGCGGGTCGGATACCGGCCGGCGCAATGAGCGCAATCTACCGCAATGCCCGCTACCCGGCGCCCCGAAGGCTGGCCTAATGGCACGGTCCCGAGCGGTTTGTAGCACCGCGCCAGCGCAGAATCCGGCTGCTAGACTGGCAGCGTGTTCAAAACCCGGCTGCCGCCGCCTCTCACCGTGCGCCTGTTCGCCTGCTGCCCCTGGCTACTGGCTTTCTGCCTCGTGATCAGCAGCGCGGGTGTGCGCGCTGCGGACTGGGCAAGCTTCAAGTCGTTATACCAGGGTGGCTGGACCGTCTCCTGGTGGTCCATGGGCCTGGGAACAGTCTCCGGTACCGCTTCGGCGGTGGCATCCTCAACATCGCAAAGTTCCGCCATCTCGGCTTTGGGTACGGGAATCGGTACGATGTTCGGGTTATCGGGGGCGGCTGCGACCCGGTTCGGAACCGCCTTGCTGGGGGGCGGAGCGGCTGCAGGTGGCGGGCTCGCCCTTGCCGGAGGGGCGTCGCTCCTCTCGGCGGCGCTTTCTTACAGTTCGGATCTTGTGTTGGATTACTCGGCTACCCGGGGTATCCGGCCGTTTCAAGCCCAGCAGTTTCGCGAAGCCAGCCACGGCATGATGCAGCTTCCCTTTCCGGTGAGCGATTCGGGTTCGCCGCGAATGCGTGAGGCCGTCCGCAGGCTCAATACAATCGACTACAAAGAGCATGCGACGCCAAAGTCGGTGATGGGCACGGCAGAGTTTCGGAGCGCGCTCGATCTGATGCGATCGGAGCCCGAGGGCAAACTCTCGGATGAGATGCGTGTGCGCGAACTGGCGCTGCTCGCGCTACTCGAGCTGTATGCGGCCGATTACGAACGCGCTGGCGCTGCGGTCAGGGATGCTCTCGGGCGAGTGGGTGCGGCCAGGCATCGTGTCACCGTCCTGCACTATGTCGAGGCGGTCGCGATGCTTGCGGCCGAGCGTCCGGACCATGAACGGTCCTTCGCCGCGTTTGAGCGTGCGGTACTTGAAGAGCCCGACAATCCCTATGCAACGGTCATGTTCGCGGCGTACCTGGACCGTCTGGTTACGCGCATGAACGACCGGTCCGTACCCGATGGCCTGCTGCACGAGGCGCATGCGCTGGCCGGCTCGCTCAAAGATGAGCGCCAGCAGACGGTGGTGAGACTCGGGTTGCTGTCGCGTTACCTGATACGGGTCAAGCAGGAGCAGCAGGTTGTGGTGTCCCTCAGGCCGGCGGCCGGGGCGGTGACAGCGGATCGATCGGATCCCTCGTTGTTTGATAACGCAGTGAGCGGTTATGCGGACCTCGTCGCTGCTGCGCAGGACCGTATGCAGGATTTCAAAGAGGCGCACTGCCTGAGAACCTTCGAGCGTGAGCGCTGCCAGAGGTTCTACGAATTAGCCGATGCCCTCGCAGCCTATAGCCGCGAACTGCCAGGATTGGCCGGTATGACGGAGTCTCGTCCGGCCCGATGACGATCAGCGCGCCGGCAGCGCGAGTGCCTGCCAACGGCGCTCTAGCGCAGCCCCCTGCGCATCCGCGAGCGAGGCGGTAAGAAGCGAGGCGAGCGCATCTGCAGCATCGGTGCGGCCCTTGAGCAAGTCGCAGGCTAGCATCAGGCGGTCAAACCGCCCCAGGCCCCGCGAGTGGGTGTCGCTATAGCCCTTGATGGCGCGCCGACAGCGCAGGAGCTCGACGGCCAGCCGGTAATCTTGCGGCAAGGTCGCGTGTACCCGCGCAAGCCATGCCTCCAGATGCGCCATCTCACGCTGATGCCGCAGGCTCGCGCGGCGTATGAAACGAAGGCCTGCAAGACCCTGGAGCATGAGTTGGCCGGTTACGGTGTGCGAGCGAACCCGGCGACCACGCGACAACCGCCTGTCGATGAAACCGCTCAACCCCGGGCTGCGCTCGACCCAGCGGGCAATACCCACCGGAAGCAGACTGCAGACTTCTTCCAGTCTTGGATGAAAATATTCTGTCGAGCCGACTATGGCTTGCGGGTCGGCTCCGATTTCTTTTCGTATGCGCTCGGAGCGTTCGGCTCGAGCTTTGAGGTCGGCCACGCGAATGATGTCGTCATAGCTCATCGCAACCGCAATCCACCGAGCCGCCTCGATCGTTGCCGTATGTCCATGGTTGCTGCCACCGGCCGCCTCGGCCGCCCGATGAAGCGCCTGCATGCGATCGAGGTATTCGTCACCATATCGCAGGTCCTGGTACTCGAGCACGCGCTGCAGGCCTGCGCCCAACATCGGGTGCGCCACTGGCGGAAATTCATCGACAATACGCCGCCTCAGCCGCTCGGTTTGCGGGCTGGCTGCGCGCGCAGGGAGCGGTGCCGGTTCGCCCGGCAGCACGCTCGCCGCGGACTCCTCGCGAACGGGATTTCGGACTGCCCGGCAGCCCGCCTCCCACGCTCGCAAGCTCGCCTGCGCGCCAACGCCCGCGCGTTGGATCGTGTCCCGAAACGCATCGTCGCTAAAGGGCAATTCGCCGCTGCCCGCAAGCGCGCCAAAGAGCGCCGCGGAAATTACGCTACCTTCGCGTCGGGCGAGGCTCTGCATGTCATCGTGCAGGAAGCGTCGGGCGTGCTTGCCGCCTGCGGCCAGTACTGCCGCAGCATCAGCCACGCCGTTACCCGGTACGACCTTTTCCAAAGTGGCGAACTCCCGGTGCGAGGACGCGATGAGGGTTGTGCGCTCAGCGCTCACCAGGCCGCGCTGCATCGCTCGACCCGCTTCCATGAGTTCGGCTGCGATTACGATGTCTACCTCGCCCGGCACTGGCATCAGCGCAAAAACCGGATGCGCGGCGCGCGACCGCGCGTGATCGGCGGCGAGAAGTTCCACATAGTAGATCGTAGCGCCGGTCCGCTGGGCCACACCGGGAACCGAGGTGCTTTGAGCGAGATAGCCGTTGTTTTCAGCCAGATCGACGATCCAGTCGACAAGTACTCCGCCTCCCTGACCACCCATTGCCATGATGGCAATAGTGATCGGCCGCCTGGAATCGGCGCCGCGGGTCGGTCCTGCCATGGTCATCGGTGCGTCACTCATGATTGCGCCTCGACAGTGAGCGAGCGCGCAGCGAGCGAGCGTTTTTGCCGTGCCTGCAGCCAGGAGCGCACTGAGCGTCTTACGCCATCAACGGCTTTTTCCCAAGGACCGGGATTTCGAACCCACTCGATCCGGTAGAACGATGGGCAGAGCACCGCTGCATCGGCGACCTCCCCGCAGTGTCCGCAGGCCACGCAACTGTCATCGACCGCCGCCACCGGGTCAGGCTTGAGCGGATCGCCGCTCGGCTTGAGGCTGAGCGAGGGGCAGCCCGATACCCGCATGCAGGCATGGTCGCCGCTACAGACGGCCGCATCGACCCCAAATTTTTCCTTGAGCACCCTCTCGCCACGTGACGCCGCGGCGGCTTTCTGCGGACGTTCTCGCCGCTGGCGGTTGAGCATGCATTCGCTTTGCGCAATGATGACCTTAGGGCCCCGCGCGTCGGTCGTGAGCGCCTCGCGCAAGGCAGCGCGCATGCCTCGGACATCGTAGGTGTCGCTGATCAGGCGGACCCAGCCTACGCCCACGCCGCGCACCGCGTCTTCGATCGGATGGCGCGTGCTGCGGTTGGGATTGTCGGCACGCGACGACGGAATGTCCTGGCCGCCCGTGGCGGCGGAATAGTTATTGTCGACGATGACGATCACGCCGTCGGATTTATTGAAGACCGCATTGGCAATTCCGCTGGTGAGCCCGTTGTGCCAGAACCCGCCATCGCCCATGATCGAAATCGCGCGCTTGGAGCCCTCGATACCAAATGCTGCAGCGCTCGACGCACCCAGTCCGTAGCCCATGGTCGAGGCGCCCAGATGAAAGGGCGGCATCGCGGCAAAGAGGTGACAGCCGATATCGCCTGCGATGTGATGCTCACCCAGGTCCTGCTGAACCAGCGTCAGCGCGGAGAAAATTGGCCGCTCAGGGCAACCGGTACAAAAGCTAGGCGGCCTCGCGGGCACGACTTCATTGAGTTCCGGGGCAGCCACCCGCGCGTTGGCAAGCGCCGCGGCGGCTGCGGTCGGTGGGCGTTCACGGCGGAGCGCGATGGGCGCAGCCGGTGCGGTGAGTGCGGGCCGATATCGGGCGGCAAAGGTCCGTAAGCCCGCGCGCAACTCGGCGACCGTATATTCGCCAGCCATGCTGAGCAGGTCTTTACCGTGGACGGTGGTGCCGACTCCCGCCCGTCCGAGCACCGCCCGGATGGCCTGCTCGTGATAGTCCGGCTGGCCTTCCTCGATGATGAGAACGGCTTTTTTCCCCTCGCAGAATCGCAACACCTCGGATTCGACCACGGGGTAGGCGACGTTCATGACATAGAGCGGCAGCCGCGACGTGCCGTACAGGTCGGCAAGTTGCTCGTGCATCATGGCCCGAAGCGTGTTGTTGTAGAGGCCGCCCAGCATGATGATGCCAAGGTCGCTCACATCGCCCTCGAAGAATTCGTTGAGGTGGTGGTCTTCGATGTAGCGCACTGCGGCTGGCCACCGGTCCATCACTTTTTCATGCTCATGCATGAAGGCCGCTGGCGGCAGCACAATGCGACTCGTATCTCGGCGCGGTGCTGCGAGTGCCTGCTTGAGGCTGAAAGCTGGCGGACGATTTTCCCGGGTGATGAAGCTGCCGTGCACGTGGCAGGCGCGGATGCGAAGCTCGAGCATGACAGGCGTATTGCTTGCTTCCGAGAGCTCAAAGCCGTGATGCACCGCATTGACGATGGAGGGGAGGTTGGGCCGAGGATCGAGGAGCCAGATCTGCGACTTCATTGCAAAAGCGTGGGTGCGCTCCTGCATGATCGATGAGCCCTCGCCATAGTCCTCGCCGATGATGATGAGCGATCCGCCGACCACGCCGCCTGAAGCGAGGTTGGCGAGTGCATCCGAGGCCACGTTGGTCCCCACCGTCGATTTCCAGGTCACAGCGCCGCGGATCGGATAGGTCATCGAGGGCGAAAGCGTGGCTGCTGCGCAGGCCTCGCTCGCACTGGACTCGAAGTGCACGCCTAATTCATCGAGAATGGGTCGCGCATCAGCCAACACATCCATCAGATGCGAAATCGGCGCTCCCTGATAGCCCGCGACATAGCCCACCCCGCATTCGAGCAAGGCCTTGGTGACGGCAAGGATGCCTTCGCCGCGAAATTCGGTACCGGCGGGGACCCTGAGTTGCTCAACTTCGCGAGCAAATGAACGTTCGGCCATGACGGGATGATCCTGGAGTTATCAGACAACTGAGCGGACAACAGGGGGGACGACCGAGCGGGGCGTGCGCCCGGCGGCGAAGTCAGTCAGACAGGTGAGACCCTCGCGAGCGATGGCATCAAAACACTCGTCAGTCCAGCATAAAGCATGCGGCGTGACGATCACCTGCTCCATGCTGAGGAGGGGGTTAGCCGGGTCGACGGGCTCCTGTTCGAATACATCCAGGCCAGCGCCCGCAATCGTGCCCGACCGAAGTGCGTCGATGAGGGCTGCTTCGTCTGCGACCGGCCCGCGTGCCACATTGATGAAAAAAGCCTCGCGTTTCATTTGCGCAAAGCGTTTGGCATTCATCAGATGGTGCGTGTGCTCGTTGAGAATACAACAGGCGACGACAAAATCCGAGCTTGCGAGCAGAGTGTCGAGTGCGACGGCGTGAGCGCCGAGCGCCGCTACCGACTTCGGATCAGCGAAGGGGTCGGCGGCAAGCATGGTCCAGCCGAAGGGCCTGGCGAGCGCGATCAACTCGCGGCCGATGCCTCCCGCGCCGATGATGCCAAGGGTGCGGGTAGTGAGACCCAGCCCCATGTGGCTGGTCCGCTCGTTCCAGCGGCCACCGCGCGTAAGCTTGTCCTTGGTGAATAGCCGGCCGGCGAGCGCGAAAATGAGGGTAAGCGTCGCCACCGCCACGGGCCGTCGCACGGCAACGGGTGTATTGGTGAGCGTGATACCGCGCTCAGAGAGCGCCGCCGTGTCGACCGAGTCGTAGCCCACACCGTGCCGGGCAAAGATCCGCACTCTGCAGTCCGAACGGGCGACACTCGCGCGCGTGACGCGTGGCGTGTTTACATAGATGCCGTCATATCGTGCCGCCACTTCGGGGGTGATCTCGCTCAGATTCTCGGGGATGATTTCCCAATCGATGCCGGGCGCCTTGTTGAGGATCTCGAGCGGGCCTTCGCCGAACGAGGGCTTGCCGTCTGCCTTGATCAAGTCGCTGGTGAGTCCCAGTTTGAAAGTCATAGCTCATGCCCTCCCGGCAGCGGCGTAGCCGGCGAGATCGGCGGTCGCGGCCGCGAGCAGACCTACGTCAGTTCCGATCGCGATCATGTTGTAGCCGCAGTCTTTCGCGCGATCGATCCAGTCCCGGTCGGTCGCCATGAATCCGGCGGATTTCCCGCGGGCGCGGGCGACCGCAGCGATCCGACGCATCGCAGCGTCGAAGGCTGGGTCGTTGAACCGGGCGGGGATTCCCATGAAATTGGTCAGATCGAAGTGTCCGAGCCACAGCGCATCGATGCCTGGCGTGGCGGCGATCGCGTCGAGCTCGGCCAGGCCGCGCTCGGTCTCGATCTGGGCAATCACGGTGGTCCGCTGATTGGCCACCATGACCTTGTTGCCCACATCGCCACCCAGATAGTCGCACTGCGCAAAACCAAACCCTGCGCCGCGCCGGCCTACGGGCGGATAGCGGCAGGCTTCAACGATTTCGCGGGCCTGCTCGGCCGACTCGACCATGGGAATCATCACGCCGCGCGCGCCCACGTCAAGCGCTCTGGCCAGATACGCGTACTGCCCCCTCGGGACCCGCACCATGGGCTCGATGGGCAAGCCGCGGCAGGTCGAAAACAGCCACTTAAGCGTCTCAAAGCCCAGCCCGGTGTGCTCCATGTCGTAGATCACGAACCGGCAGCCGCTGTTGGCGAGAATTGCCGACATACCCGGGGAGAAAAACTCGAATGTCATTGCCCCGATAACCGTTTCGCCCCGGGCAAGTGGTTCCTGGAGAGTGTTGGATTTCATGAATCTGGTCGCTATGTGGGGGTGGCCGGTGGAGTGGCCCTGCCGGCCTCAGGACGGCAGGGGGCGGGCGCGGAGCGCTTGAGTCTAAACGCGTTGACGAATAAGCTCACAGTTGATTCGAAGCGCGGGGCCGGCGGAATCGCTGCCGGTTGAGCGACTCGAGCCATGTTCTTCCGGCTCGTCCGGGCATATTCAAACACATCCTTCAGGAGACAATCCGATGTTTCATCGAATTTCCGGCGCCGGACGCGCGCTGCTGCTGGCCGCCTCCATCGCTGCGCTGCCCCTGGCGGCCCAGTCCCAGACCGTCCTGCGGTTCGGCTTTGGGCTCCCCGCCGATGCTCACTACGGGGTCGGTGCGACCTACATGCAAAAAGCAGTCGCTGAGCGCATGGGCGGGCGTTATCGCATCGAACTCTTCCCCAATTTTCAACTGGGCGGCGAGCGCGAGATGACCGAGGGCGCACAACTGGGCACTATCGATCTGGTCACCACCTCGACTGGACCGGTGGGCAATTTCGTCCCCGATACCCTGATCACCGATATCCCCTTCCTGTTTCGTGATTACGCCCATGCCCGAGGTGTGCTCGACGGCCCGATCGGCCAGGCCATCCTCGATAAGTGCCCGTCCAAGGGCCTGATCTGTCTCGCATGGTCGGAAAATGGCTTTCGCCACCTCACCAACAACCGCCGCGAAGTCAAATCTCCGGCCGACGCCAAGGGCCTGAAAATCCGCACCATGGAAAATCAGGTCCACATGCAGGCTTTCCGTACGATGGGCGCGCTGCCGACCCCCATGGCCTTCCCCGAACTGTTCAGCGCGTTGCAGCAGGGTACGGTCGATGGTCAGGAAAACCCTATTGGCGTCATCGTGTCAGCCAAGTTCAGTCAGGTGCAGAAGCACTTGACCCTGTCTGGGCACCTTTATTCGCCTGCTCTGGTCCTGATGTCGCCGGCGGCCTACAACAAGATGTCCCCCGAGGATCGCAAGCTGATCATGCAGATTGCGCGCGAGGGAGTCGCCGTGACGCGCAAAAAGGTTGAGACGGCCGAAACCGAGGGTGTGGATGCGCTCAAGGCGGCGGGCATGCAGGTGAGGGCGCTGAGTGCCGATGAAAAGGCCGCGTTCCAGGCCTCGCTCGGGCCGGCCTACGCCGAATACGCCAAGCGTTTCGGTCAGGCCCAGATCGACGCGATTCGTAACGCCAAATAAGGCCCGGGGCTCCTCGGGAGCAGTGGCGGCCCGCGCGCCTCGGCTCCCGGTCCCGGCCTCTCTTCGTACGCCCAGCGCGTCACCTGCCAGGAGTTCGCTTTGCGACAGCTGATCCTCGATCTTGATCGTATTGTGGGACGCGTCATCATGGCTCTCGCCTGCCTCGCGCTGGCAGGCGCTGCGCTTTGCGGGGCCTTTCAGATCGTGACCCGGTTTGTCTTTGAGGAGCCCTCCACATGGTCTGAGGTTCTCACTCGAACGCTGATCATCTGGAGCGTATTTCTGGGCCTTGGCGCAGCGCTTCGGGGCGGGGCTTTGCTGTCGGTCGATCTGCTGTATCGGACGATGGCGAGGACCCGGTATCTTCCCTGGCTTCACGCCTTCATCAGCGGCTGTTCGATGCTGTTCCTGCTGATCATCGTGTGGTTCGGCTGGGATGTGGTCTACCGGGTACGGTTTCAGAACCTTGCCGGTCTGGAGATCCCGATTTCCTGGGCTTACGCCGCCATCCCCGTGGGCGCTATGCTCGGCATTCTGGGATTGCTTGCAAACATCGTCGACCCTCGCCGTGGCGAGCTCGAAACGCAGCAATAGGGGCGGGTCATGGTCGCAGCGGTCTTCTCAGCTTTCATCGTTCTTCTGGCACTCAGCGTGCCGGTGGCCATTTCGATCGGCCTGGCTTCGGTGATCGGCATCGAGTTTTTTTCCAATATGCCGATGCTGGAATCGGCTCGCCAGCTCTTTACCTCCATCGATAAATTTCCCCTCGTTGCGATACCGTTCTTCATCCTCTCGGGCAACCTGATGGAGGCGGGCGGAATCTCCGAGCGTCTCGTTAACCTTGCCCGTGCGATGGTAGGCGGGGTACAGGGCGGGCTCGCGATGAGCTGCGTCATCACCTGCATGATCTTTGCCGCAGTATCGGGGTCGAGCGTGGCGACGACCTTTGCGATCGGCGCCATTCTGATCCCTGCGATGGTACGACTGGGCTATCCGGTGCAGCGCGCGGCCGCCCTGCAGGCGTCATCGGCCGAGCTTGGGGTGATCATTCCACCGTCGATTCCGATGATCCTTTACGGAGTCTCGGCGGAGGTCTCAATCGGCGAGATGTTCATCGCCGGTTTCGGTCCGGGCTTACTGATCGGATTCGCGCTGATGCTGTTTATCTATGTCTGGTGTCGGATTACCGGCTATGGCAAGCGCGACGGCGAAGGGCGGCTCGAGCTCGGTGAAGCCATCCGCCAAGCCGCGTTGGCGATCATGATGCCAGTGGTGGTGCTCGGTGGCATCTACGGCGGTATTTTCACGCCAACCGAAGCATCAGTCACCGCTGTCTTTTACGCCCTGATAGTGGGCATGTTCGTCTATCGAACCATAGGCTGGAGCGAACTGGTTCGAGCCCTGCAAAAAACCGTGGTGTCCACGACGGTAATCATGCTGATCATCGCCACCGCCGGGTTATTTGCGTTCCTGATCACCCGGGCGGGAGTCCCGGCCGCAGTCGGTAATTGGGTGGCTGAAAACTTCAGCACCGGCTGGGCCTACCTGATTGGCGTCAACGCGTTTTTGTTTGTCATCGGGATGTTCATCGAAACTGGCGCGGCGATCGTCGTCCTTGCCCCAATCCTTGCCCCGGTTGCCATTCAATTCGGGATCGACCCGGTGCATTTCGGAATCATCATGGTGGTCAATCTTGCGCTCGGCATGATCACCCCGCCATTCGGAGTAAACCTTTTTGCAGCGTGTACGGTGGCAAAAATTTCCTACGACGAAATCATCCCTCCCATCCTGCCCTATGTCGTGGTGGTGCTCGCCTGTCTCGCGGTGATTACCTTTGTTCCCGAGATCAGTCTCTGGCTGCGCGATCTCGCCTACGGCAAGTAGGTGGCTGCGCTAGGCGGGCACAGGCGTTTTGGAGTCGGGGTGACCTGACCGATCACCAAAGAGCATCGCGTAAAGGACCGGTAAAACGATCAGCGTGAGCAGGGTGGCTGAAACCAGCCCCCCGATCACCACGACGGCGAGGGGTCGCTGCGTCTCCGATCCGATCGCTTTGCTCAGAGCCATGGGCAGCAGTCCAAGCGCGGCGAGCATGGCTGTCATCAATACGGTCCGAAGCCGTTGCAACGCTCCCGTCTTGACCGCTTCGATCACGTTCATCCCGCCTGCCTGAAGTTGTTGGAAGACAGCCAACATCACGACCCCGTTTAAAACCGCCTGGCCAGACAGGGCGATGAACCCGATAGCAGCCGATACGGATAGCGGGATCTCCAGAAGGAATAACGCGACAAATCCGCCGATCAGCGCGAGGGGTACATTGACAAGAATGAGCAAAGCGGCCTTGAGTGATTTAAAGGCATCGAAAAGCAGTATGAAGATGAGCAATAGGGATAAGGGCACGACGATGCTCAGCCGCTTCATCGCTCGTTCCTGATTTTCGAACTCTCCCGACCAGGACAATGTGTAGCCGGACGGGATCTTGACGTTACGATCGACGCGATCTTTCATATCTGCCACCACAGACCCCATGTCGCGACCTCGTATGAAAATACCGATCGCCATGGTTCGCCTGCCTGACTCCCGTGCGATATTCATTGCGCCACCAGCCTCGCGCAGCGTTGCGACCGCCGAGAGTGCGACGTAACCGCCGTCGGGAGTGGGAATGGGGATGTTCGGCAGTTGCGACAGGGCGCGCTGCTCGGGCGCGAGGCGGATCGCGAGCCCGAACCTGCGCTCGCCCTCCCAAACGTTTGTCACAGGTCGACCCGCAAGCGCCGCTTCGATGACATCCTGGATATCGGCCACGTTGAGTCCGTAACGGCCTACTTTTTCGCGATCAATTTCGATGAGCAGCTGGGGTAGCTCACCTAACCTGTCGATTTCGGCGCGATACACGCCAGGCACATCGTGGATCTGCCGCTCGATCGCCTGCATCGTTCGGCGCAGTTCGAGCAGGTCGTCGCCTGCAAGCTTGATCACAATTTGCCCATCAATCTGCGAAATGGATTCGAGGACATTGTCCCGGATCGGTTGCGAGAAGGTCGGCTGCATCGCGGGAATCGATGAAACGACTTGCTCAAGCTCTTCGAGCAATCGCTCTCGGGTCATTCCAGGGCGCCACTCTTCGGGCGGTTTGAGGTCGACGAACATTTCCGCCATGGCGATGGTCTTTGGGTCGGTACCGTCCTCTGGTTTGCCAGCCTTTGAGACGACCGATCGGACCTCGGGGATCGTTCGCATGTTGCGTCGGACATTATGCAAAATCCGCTGTGCTTCCTCGATCGACACACTGGCGGGCAGACGTACGTTCACCCAGAGCGTTCCTTCGTTGAGTTCCGGTAAAAATTCCGACCCCAGCTGAGAAGCGATGCCCATCGCGCCGGCAAAAGCGACTAGTGCCGCAGCGATCACAGTCTTGCGAAATTCAAGCGCCCTGGCGAGCACGGGCTTGTAGATCCGTTTTGCGAGCGCGACGACCTTGTTGTCGTCATGAGGCAGCCCGCGTTTGAGCATATGTCGGGCAAGCAGTGGCACCAGGGTGAGCGAGAGAATCAAGGAAGCTATAAGGGCGGCCACCACTGACAAAGCCATCGGCTGAAATATACGGCCCTCGTGGCGCTGCAGAGCGAAAATAGGAATATGTGCTGCGATGATTATCAGCATTGAAAAGAGCGTCGGTCGTCCGACTTCGTTTGCGGCAGACTCGACGACGCGGGTACGCTCGCGTTCGCTCATTCCCTCACCACGCTGGGCGAGGCGGTGCATGATATTTTCGATCACGATCACCGCGCCGTCGACGATGATGCCAAAGTCCAGTGCTCCGAGACTCAGGAGGTTGGCTGGAACCCCCATGATCTTGAGACCTAAAAACGTCGCGAGCAGCGACAGCGGAATGATCAGGGCAACCAGCAGGGCTGCTCGAAAATTCGAAAGAAATATGTAGAGCACGAGGGTGACCAGAAGAGCGCCTTCAACCAGATTGGTAAAAACTGAACGTAAGGTCCTATCCATCAGCCATGTTCGATCGTAGAAAGGGGCGATTTCGATGCCGGGCGGCAGCCCTTTTGCATTTAGGTCGGCGATGCGCTCCTTGACGCGCTTGAGCACTTCAGAGGGGTTTTCCCCACGTCGCATGATGACGATACCCGTGACGACGTCGTCGTCTGCGTCCTGGCCTACCGTCCCGAGTCGTGGGACTTCGCCGATGGTGACCCGCGCAAGGTCGGAGACCAGAACCGGCGATCCCTGGCGGGTCGTCACAGCGATCTGACCGACATCCTCCACTTTACGTATCAGACCGATGCCGCGGATGGTGACCTGTTGCCCGCCCTGAGAGACGTAACTGCCGCCCGAGTTGGCGTTTCCCCGGCCTAAAGCCTCGGAGAGTTGCTGGTAGGTGATGCCGTAGGCGCGCATACGGTCGGTGTCGGGCTGGACCTCGTACTGCTTGATCGCGCCGCCCATGGCGATTACGTCGGCGACTCCCGGAATCTGTCGGAGGGAGCGTTCGACCACCCAGTCTTCTATCGAGCGCAGTTCGATCGGGCTGTAGCCTTCGCCGCGCAGGCGGTAGCGCATGATTTCACCAACCGGTGTGGCGTTGGGAGCAATCGTTGCTTCGACCCCTGCGGGCAGCGATACGGCGCGGAGCCTTTCGTTGACCTGTTGCCTGACGACATTGACGTTGGCGTTATCGTCGTAGGTAATGACATTGAACGACAAGCCGAACTGGGTGTGCGAGAAGACCCTGATCGAATTCGGCAGACCGGAAAGCGCGACCTCGATCGGCAGGGTAACCTGCTTTTCCACCTCCTCGGCTGCCGCTCCCGGAAAGAGAGCGATGACGGTGACCTGGGTGTCGGTGACATCGGGAAACGCCTCGACCGCCAGACTGCGGAATGCCAGCACCCCGGACAGAGCGAAGAGCAGGGTCGCTATCAGTACCAGGAGCGGCTGGCTGAGCGAATACCGTATCAAACGCTTCATCGCGCAGGGCCTTTAGGGCCGGAGGAACTGTGTTCCCGGGCCTCCATCGCGGTCCGGTAAATGCGCGCGAGCAATAACGCGTTGTCGGCTACGACCTGCTCGCCTGGCCCCAGGCCCCTCGTGACGAGTACCTTGTCGCTTCCAAGGTAGGAGATCTGCACGGGGCGGGGCTCAAATACCCCGGTATTCGTGGAAACGTAAACCCTGTGAGCGCCGGCCTGACCCAGCACCGAGGCGGCCGGGACGACCACGCCTTCGCCTGGCGGAGCGCTCAACCGTACCTTACCCAGCATTTCCACCTTCAACAGACGGTCGACGTTGCCTACTGCAGCCCGGACTTTGAGCGTCCTAGTGAGCGGGTCGATAGCGTCGCCTACAGCCAGAATTTTTGCTGCAAATGAGCGTTCGGGGTAGGCATGAGCGACGAATTCGATGATTCGCCCTGGGGTGAGCAGCGCCAGATGACTCTCGCGGACATCGATCTGCAGCCACAGTTGGTCTGGATTGGTCAGTATGAACAAGGCTGCTGAGCCGGGACCGTATTGCTCGGGACGAAGCTCCTGGCCAGGGTTGATGTTACGTTCGACGACAACGCCAGAAACGCCTGCCACGATCGCCAGTTTCTGGTCGACCTGCTCGGTCCCGCCGTACAGGCGAATCCTGGCCTGGGCTCGCGCGAGTTCGGCTTGGGCGCGCTGCGCTTCGGCCTCGACCTGCTCGAGTTCCTTGCGCGCGGCGATGCCGAGCGCGTGCAGATCGCGAACGCGTTCAAGCTGTCGGCCTACCTGCGTGAGTTCCGCACGTGCTCTCGCTGCCTCAGTCTGGGCGATCCCGAACTCGGGTGAGGCTAACTCGACGAGGGCCTGACCCGCCGTGATCCGCGTTCCTACATCCGCCCGGATTGCGCTTACCTTGCCGGCGAAGGCTGGGTAGATTCGCTGGGTACGGGCCTCATCCCAGACCACGCGTGCGGGCATTTCGACACTATGAGGCGCCGGC
>CAZZKA010000021.1:0-22173 GCA_964654745.1 uncultured Bordetella sp.
ATCGAACGCCTCAAGGCCGAGGGCGTGATCTGAGCCCCTGCATGACCCGAGTCGGGGCCGCAGCGCGCTTCGGGCGCTGAGTGCCCTACGGTGCGGCTCAGGCTGCGCGACGGGTTTTCTGGCGGCCGGTGAAATGTGCAGCGGCTTGCTTCATATCGACCAGATCAGCATATTTCTGGCCCATATCGAAGAGGCTCGCCTCGTGCGGACCCTTGGCGCGATCGCCGACACAGTCGGTCACCACCATCGGTCTTAGCGAGTAGGCGGACGCATCGACCGTGCTCGCGCGCACGCAGCCGCTGGTGGTGCACCCGGTGATGAAAAGGGTATCGACGCCTTGATGGAACAACCAGGTGGCGAGATTGGTACCGAAAAAGGCTGAACTGTGCCGCTTGATCGAGACATACTCGCCGTCAATCGGCGCGACTGAGTCGACGAACTGCGCATCGAGGCTCTCGGGCGCCAGCGATTTGAGTGCGGGAACCTTGGTGGCGAAGGTCCCGATATCCTCGCCTTTTGCCGCGGACGCAAAGCGGACATGACAGACCGGGACATGGTTGGCGCGGGCGATTTTGAGCAGTTCGGCGGTGCGCTCGATGGCTTCGTTGATGTTGAACCCGCCAAGTACATCGGGCTTGGCAAAGCCGACCTGAAAATCAATGATCAGCAGCGCGGGTTGGCGACCGAAGCCGATGGGTTTCCCGAAGTGCTGTTTTTCGTAAACGCCGAGATCAGACATGGGAGGCTCCTTGAAATAGTCCGAAAGGAACGCTTCGAATTCCGAAGCGGGCCGCGCTGAACGCTGCGAGGTTAATGGGTGACCACCGCGAACAAGGTGATCTCTGGAAATGCGATCAACAGACCGACAATCAGCAGCTCCATGAGAAAAAACGGCATGATGCCCCGAAAACACTCCCGGATGGTGATTTCGGGGTTGGCCGCCGACACGACAAAAACATTGAGTCCCACGGGCGGGGTGATGTTGCCGATCTCGGTCATTTTGGTGACAAGAATGCCGAACAGCACCGGATCGATACCGGCCTGCTTGATGATGGGGAAGACCACCGGCATCGTGAGCAGGATCATCGAGGCTGCATCGATGAAGCAGCCGAGAATCAGGAACGGGATTAAGACCAGAACCAGCAGCAGCGTTGGATGCAGGTTGAGCCCCATGGTCCAGGAAGCAAGATTTTGCGGCAGCTGGGTGGTGCCCAGCGCAGCACCAAACACCCCTGCGCCAATGATCAGGAAGAAAATTGAGGCGGTGCTCGACCCCGAGGTCTGCAGACCTTCCTTGATTTCAGCCATTTTTGCGCCGCGGATGATCGCGATAACGAGCGCAGCGGCTGCTCCAAAACCAGCCGCTTCATTAGCGGTGGCAACCCCCGTATAAAGCGTTCCCATCACCACGCCAAAGACGATCAGGATTTCCCACGAGGAAAATGTGATCTTGAAGCGTTCGCCCCATCCGACGCGCGGGTTGCGCGTGAGGGTCTTCATCGCAGGGTCGCGGCGCACCATGAAATTGATGCCGATCGCGTATACGATGATAGTAAGAACGCCAGGAATGATCCCAGCCATGAAAAGCGCAGGAATCGGAGTCTCGGTCGCAATCGAGTAAAGCACCATGACTGTCGATGGTGGGATCAATACCCCGAGCGTGCCGCCTGTTGCTACCACTGCGCCCGCGAGGCGCTTGGTATAGCCCGCTTTAAGCAATTGGGGCACGGCGATTTTAGAAATCGTCGCTGCGGTAGCGATCGACGAGCCCGATACTGTGGCAAATGCGCCGCAGGCGACTACCGATGAAATAGCCAACCCGCCCGGGATATGACCGAACCACGCCGAGGCAGCGCGAAAGCCCTTTTCAGAAATCCCCGCCGAATACGCCATGTGACCCATGAAAAGAAACAGCGGCACGACGATGAAGGCAAATTCGGCGGTGACCGAATAGGGCAGACTGCCCAGCAGATAGTCGGCAGCCGACCATCCGCGCATGGCGATGAGCCCGATCACGCCAGCGGACAGGAGGGCCAGAGCGATCGGAAAGCCCAGCGCCAGTAATACGAACATACCGCTGATCAGCAGAAAACCTTGCTCAAACGGGCTCACGCGCGCTCCCTGACCAGATCGGTATCGGTTTTGCCGATTTCGCCCTTGAGCTCGGTTTCGATATCGACTTGATAGGGATGTTTGCCGAGCAGACCGTACTCGACCGCAGCGGCGAGCGACTGCAGCCAAAGGAGGCTCAAGCCCAGCGATACCATGCTGCGGCTGGGCCACAAAGGAATCTGCACCATGCCGAAAGAAACTTCGTCGCGGTTGTAAGAGAAGACGGTGCTACGCCACGAAGTCCAGACCAGGATCCCGATCATGAGGAGTTGCAACCCGAGCAGCAGCCAGGTCACGATCTGATCGAGCCAGGGCGGGAAGCGTTCGGCAAGAATCGACACCCGAAAATTTTCACGATTGGCCTGAGTGGCCGGTAGTCCCAGGTAGATCAGCGCAAGAAGCAGGAGTACGCCGAGTTCCAGTACGCCCCAAACCGCGATACCCAGCATCCCACGAAGTACTGCATCGATCACCACCGCAATCATGATGATGATGATCAGGACCCCGGTGAGACGAGCCATCGCCCGGGAGGCCGAAGCCACCCGGGCAAGCCACGCTGACTGAGTCCTGGCGGCAGGGGGGATCATCCCCGGGCCTTGCGCGCAAGGTAGCGATCAATGCCGGTCACATACTTCTGCTGCGCCTCGTACTTTGCGACCAGGGCATTGAAGCTCTTGGTTAGCGGTTCGGCATTAGCGCCGACGCGCTTGACCGCCTCAGCGTACTTGTTGAAGATCACCTGTGAGGTCGACTCGCGCCAGCGCCGTTCTTCGGCCGGATCGAGCGGTGCGACGGTAATGCGCTTGGACTTGAGCAGGATCTCGACGCATTCGTCGGTTTCCTTGTCCTGGGCGTCGATGTACCACTTGAGAGCGTTGTCAGCCGCCGTGGAGAAAATATCCTGCAGCGGCTTGGGGAAACTCTTCCAGCGGTCCAGATTGATCGAGGTCATCACGGTGGCGAAGATGCCCATGCGCCCGCCCGTTGAAAGGAAATTTGTCATTTCTGCCAGGCCGTCTTTGACCCCCTGCTCAAAGGGGGTGGTCGAGATTGCATCGACGCCGCCGCGCTGAAGCAGATCAATCGCATCGGTGTAGGGCACCGTTACGGCGGTCGCGCCGAGCGCCTGCAGCGCATCGCCCGGGCCCAGCAGCGTACGGATCCGCATCCCCTTGAGGTCCGCGGCCGTGCTGACCCGCTTCATGCTCCAGAGAACATTCTCAGAAGTCGAGAGCGTGAGCAGCAGGTGAACATTGTTACGCTGGAATTCACGCTGCACTTCGGGGGTGTTCTGGTACCACTCGCGAAATGCCATGCAACCGGCGTAGGGGCTCTCGGTGACAAACGGTAGCGTGACGCCGGACACGGGAAACTCTCGTGGGTTAAACGCCGCGGGAACGGTAAAGCCCATATCGGCCGCGCCGCGCGCCATGCCGGGATAGACATCGCCTGCCTTGAGCGGATTGCCGCCGAGCATCCATTCGAACGTCACCTTGCCGCCAGTTTTGCTGGTGACCTCGGCGGCGAATTGTTGCTGAACGCGGGTAAACAGTGACGGCGCCGGATAGTTGGAGGCGATGCGCAGCTTGACCTCTGGAAAAGCAGGCTGCGCGCGAATGACCGCAGGTGCGGCCGCCAGGGCTGCGCCGGCTGCGGCAGCACCGAGAAGTTCACGCTTTTTCATTTGACATTCTCCTGTCGTTTAAGCAATCAAGGACCAAAAACCAGATCACTGCGGCCAAAGGCGCAGCCGCCACCCTACCGGGGCGGTGGTCAATCGGGGGCATCAGGGGACGGGGATGATGCGTGCTGCCGGGTCACGCTGGACTCACGCGGCAGCCTCGTCATCCCAGACTTTTTCGGGCATCGGAAGGCCCGCGAAGGTTTCGGCTGTGAGCGGGGAGCTAGGCGCAATCCCCATGCGCTCCAGCGCCCACATCAGCTGCCTGACATGCTGGCCGCTGTGCCAGGTGGTGCGCTCGAGAAACTGGTGTTGACTCTGCTCGCCGTAATAGACATCGGCGCGCGCCGTCCAGTCGATATCGCGGCCCGGTCCGCTCATCCATGTCGCGAATCGCCTCTGCACATCCTGGGCATAGGCCAGGACGTCGGCGCGGCCATCGGCGCCAGGCTCTGGGAAACGGTTGTAGGAATCGAAGGTGAGGGGAATACCGGCCTTTTCTTCGAGGAAAGCGTCGACGTTGTTGAAGATGTGATACGTGAGGTCAGTGTAGTGTCTGGGGCGATTGGGCAGGCATTCTTTGAGCCTCTCATCGGGGAACTGCCGATAAAAGCGCTCGGCCCCCTCGAGCACCGCTGTGGCGCGCTCATGGAGCGTTGTGACGGGCAGGATGGAGGTCTTGAGCCCCTGTATGCCGACAAGCTCTGCCACATCGGTGAGAACCTGGCCGTTAGCCCATCGCTTGCCACGGGTGACGATGGGGACCTGGCGCAGGCCAAAGTGCTTGAGCTCGTCGTAGGCACCCTCGTCACCCAGCACATTGCGCGAGAGAAACGGAACGCCGTGCCGGGTCAGAAACTCTTTGGTGCGCAGGCAACTGGTGCAGCCAGGCTGCCAGTAGACTCGTATGGCGTCGTCGATCACCTGCCCGGATTGGCTCATCGGCATCTCCCTGATGGAACGCATCGATCATCCTTAAAAAACCTTCTTCCGGCAATCGGGGAATTCCACTTATCTTCCGGGATTTGATGACTCACCAAAAAATTCATTGGCCGCCTGGATCGCATGATCGATATCTGCATCGGTCAGATCCAGATGTGTGACCCAGCGCTGGATCAAGGAGGAGCCGTCGGCGGTGGCGCGCCCCGTGACCCGGATGTTGCGCTCGCCAAGATGACTACTCCAGGCCTTAGCGATACTCGCGTCGATACGGACGAAGACGATATTGGTCTGCGGTGGCTCAACGACGCTGAGGAGGGGAGCTCGGGCGGCCGCGGCATCGGTCAGCCCCGCAGCAAGGCGGGCCGCACGTGCATGGTCAAGTGCCATGCGATCGATATGATGCTCAAGCGCGTGGTGGGCGGCTGCAGCGATGAAGCCGGCCTGCCGCATACCCCCACCCAACATTTTGCGCCAGCGTCGCGCCTTGGTGATCAGACGGTCCGATCCCAGCAGCAGGGAGCCGATCGGCGCCCCCAGCCCCTTGGACAGGCACATCGACACGGTATCGAAGTGTGAGCAGATTTCACGGGCCACAACGCGCGGGTCGGCGGCCCCGGGCCCTGCGCTGTCCTGGTCGCGTTGACCGGCAGCACGCCGCCGGCTGATTTCGACGGCAGCGTTGAAGAGGCGGGCGCCGTCGAGGTGGGTTGCTAATCCTCTCGAGGCGGCAAGCGCGCGCGCCGCGCGCAGATAATCCATGGGGAGCACCTTGCCACCGGTGGTGTTCTCCATGCAGATCAGCCGCGTGCGCGCGAAGTGCGGGTCGTCAGGCTTGATCGCCGCTTCGATCGCAGCAAGCGGGAGCGTGCCGTCGGAGGCATTTTCGATCGGTTGTGGCTGAATGGAGCCGAGCACCGCCATGCCACCGGCCTCCCAGCGATAGGTATGCCACTGTTGCCCGACGATGGCTTCCTCTCCGCGCTCGCAATGCGACATCAGGCCCATCAGATTGGTCTGAGTCCCGGAAGGTGCAAAGACGGCTGCTTCGAAGCCCAATAGTTGGGCGGCGTGACGCTCAAGCGCATTGACCGATGGGTCGTCGCCGAAAACATCGTCGCCAACCTCGGCCCGCGCCATAGCCTCGCGCATCGATTTTGTCGGCTGTGTGACGGTGTCGCTGCGAAAGTCGGGCATGATGGGCCCCTTTTAGAGACAAACTGGACGTCCCATTATAGAAACTCGCTCGGAAAGCGGTCCTGTGCGCTCCAATCCGCTCCTCGATGGGCCCATTCTGCCAACGCTTCTCAAGATGGCGCTGCCTAGCGTGATCACGCTCGCGCTCGGCGTGCTCGTGAGCATCGCTGAGACCGGCTACATCGGTCGCCTGGGAACGGTTCCCTTGGCTGCGATGGCGCTCGTCTTCCCGTTTGGCATGCTGGTGCAGATGCTGTCGTCGGGAGCGATGGGGGGTGGGGTCTCATCGGCGATCTCCCGGGCGCTCGGCGCGGGCGACCGCTCCCGAGCGCAGGCGCTCGCACTTCATGCGTGCGTAATCGGCCTGGTGGCCGGTTTGCTGCACATGCTGCTTATGCTCGCACTGGGCCCCGTGATCTATCGCCTGCTGGGCGGACGCGATGCGGTCCTCGAGGAGGCGATCGCCTACGGTTGGGTACTGTTCGCCGGAGCACCGCTGGTCTGGCTGATGAATGCGCAGCTGTCGGTCGTGCGCGGGACGGGCAACATGATGTTGCCTGCCCGCGTGACCCTGGTTACTTCGTTAGTCCAGATCGCGGTGGGAGCTGCCTTAGGACTGGGCCTCGGACCTTTTCCCCAGTGGGGCCTGGGCGGCGTTGCCTGCGGCACGATCGCTGGTTACGGGCTTGGCGCAGTGTGGCTGGTACAACGGCTCGCCTCCGGGCGCGAGCGGCTCGAGTTGAAATTCTCCGGTGTTCCGCTTCGCTGGCCTCTCTTTGCCGACATCCTCAAAGTCGGCGCGCTCGCCTGTCTGTCGCCCACGCAGGCGATCGTGACCATGCTGATCTGCACGGCGTTCATCGCGCCCTTCGGCACCCAGGTGCTCGCCGGTTACGGGATTGGGCAGCGCCTTGAGTTTCTGCTCATTCCCGTATCGTTCGGCATCGGCGTTGCGGCAGTGCCCATGGTCGGCATGGCGATCGGGGCCGGCATGGTGGAGCGGGCGCGGCGCATCGCCTGGACCGCCGCTTCGGTATCCATGGTCAACCTGAGTATCATCGGACTTCTCGTTGCCGCCTTCCCCTGGGCGTGGACGGATCTTTTCAGCGAGGATCCGGTCGTGCTCGAAGCCGCGGCGACCCAGCTTCGCTTCGTCGGGCCGGCGTTCGGACTGTTCGGTTTTGGACTTACGCTTTATTTCGCCGCGCAGGGATCCGGACGGATTGCCGGGCCGGTCATTGCTGCAGCGATCAGACTCGTGCTGGTCGCTGCGATCGGGATGGCCCTGCATAACGCCGGAGCGCCGCTCTGGACCTACTTCGCGTTGATCGCCTTTGGCATGTGCGTGTATGCGTCGAGCTGCGCTCTCGCTGTGCGGCTGACCCGGTGGGGTTGACGCGTGTTTGGTGCCCGCCTAAGGTGCCCGCCTAAGGTGCCCGCCTAAGGTGCCCGCCTGAGGTGCCCGCCTGAGGTGCCGGGCGGTTGATTGAGTCGCTGGGAGATGAGCAGATGAGTGTGCGGTTTACCTTGCCCGGGGATGCGAGGCTGGCCATGTCGTTTGTGGTCAATGTCGAAGAGGGCTCCGAGCAGAGCATTGCCTCGGGTGACAAGTCGCCGGAGCCGGTCGACGAACTCGGTGTGGCGCTCAAGATTCCGATCCGCAACTACGGCAACGAGAGCAATTATCTTTACGGTATTCGCGCCGGCGCGCCCCGCGTGATGCGACTCCTCGACAAGTTCGGGTTTCACTGCACGTTTACTGCCGCCGCTGTCGCGCTTGAAAAGGCTCCCGAGCTCGCCCAGGCGATTTCGCGTGCGGGCCATGAAGTCTGCAGCCACGGCTGGCGCTGGGTCCATCAGTTTTCCTACAAAGAAGACCGCGAGCGTGACTTCATACTCAAAGCCACCGACAGCCTCGCGCGCACGACAGGTACCCGCCCCTATGGGTGGCTGTCCCGCTATCTGCTTACCGACAATACGCGTCGTCTGCTGGTCGAGGCCGGCTACGAATACCACATGGACGACTACTCCGACGACCGCCCGCGCTGGGACTTTGTAGAGACTTCCGGCGGCGAACGTCGCGGCATCGTGATCGTGCCCTACGCGCTCGACACCAACGACATGAAATTCTGGCTCTCACCGGGTTACTCGCCGCAGCAATGGCTCGATTACGCAATCGAGACGTTCGAGCAGCTCTACCGGGAGGGGACCGATCAGCCCGGCATCATGAATCTGGGGCTGCATCTGCGCATCATCGGCCGCCCCGGCCGTATCGGCGCGTTGGAGCGGTTCATGCAGCATGTCGCGAGCCGACGAGACGTGTGGGTGACGAGCCGGCTCGCGATCGCCCGGCACTTCGCAAAGCTCAACCCGGTATCGGGCTAGCGGTCAAAGCCGCCCTGACTGACGCGAAAGCCATCGGGGGGCGGATAGTCGCTGGTAAGCCAGGACGAACCGTCCATGGCAACCCATAGCGCTGCCGCCTGCGCCGCCAGCGCGCGCATCATATGAAGATCCTGTTCTCGAAACGTGTTGCGCGCCTGCGCGGCGATGATCACCTGACCGATAAAGCGCCCCCGCCAGATCATTGGCGCATAGATCGACGATCCCATTCGCGATGATTTTAGATATTGCTTGAAGTCGCCATGCTCGTCAGTGTTGGCCAGGAGTAGTGCCTTGCGCGACTGCCGCACCCGTGCCGGATGGCCCCCGTCAATCGGGATCATGAGGCGCCGCTGCTCAGCAGGAAAACCGACATTACCGATCAGCATGTGCCAGGCCTCGTCAGGCGTCACCACGAAGCAGCCGCCGACGTAATACTGCCGCTCGCCAGGCTTGAGGCTGCCGGGGCGTTGCCACGCGTCTCGGTCGCCCGCGATGCCTATCACTGGTGCGATCAGCGCGCGGATCATCGCCTCGGGGTCCTCGGCGGCGCATGCCGACTCAGCGAGACGCGAAAGGGTGTCGAACCATTCGGTGACGCTGGAGGGAGTGGCAGTCATCGTCAAGCCTCCAGTGCGCGGGCGTGGGGAAATCGGGTCGATCGTCTGCCGAGTGTGTCGAGGGCAGGAGCGAGCGCGAGCAGCGCTTCGTCGCGACCCGGGGCGGCGAGCAATTGCGCTGAAACTGCGCGGCCTTCTGATTCGATCGGAATTGCCCACGCGCCGCAGCCGTAAAAATTTGCCAAGGCGGTGAGATCGGCCTGATCGACAGGCGTGGTCTCAGCGTGCGAAAAGCTCGGGTGCGGCGTAGTCGGCAGGGCAATCAGGTCAACGCCCGAGAAGGCACCGGGAGCCTGAAGGCGGAGCTCCCGCAGCAGTTGTCTTGCGGCGGCTACCTTTTGAGTGCCTGCGCGCTCGGAGAATCGCATCATGGCGGCGAAGGCCTCGGAAACGCCAGCCAGCCCCTCACCGACATGCGCCCGCCACCAGATCAGGGCGTCGGCCTCGCTTGCGAGCAACCCGGCCCGTCGCGATCGGGTGACCTCCCAATGGGACAGATCGATCGGCTTGATGGTCGCCCCGGCCGCACGCAGCGCACCCAAAAAATTTTCAAAGCCCTGCGCAACCTCCCGATGGAGCGGAATCGTATCGAGTTGTCGCGGAACACCGATGCGCAGGCCTCGCCACAGGACTAACGGATCACTGCCAACAGCGGGCGCTGGCTGATGGGCCATCATGACCCGGGTCACCTGCGCACAGTCTGCCGCTGTCTGGGCGAGCGGCCCGGCGATATCCAGCGCATGGCACAGAGGGATGATGCCCGCTGAAGGTACAGCTCCGTGACTGGGCTTGTAGCCGAACACGCCACAGTACGATGCTGGCACACGTATCGACCCCATCGTGTCCGAGCCGATTGCCACGCTGCAGAGATCGGCGGCGACCGCAGCGCCCGACCCGCCGCTCGAGCCGCCCGGAGTATGTCCGGGATGAAGCGGGTTGATGCAGCGACCAAAGGCGTCGTTGTCTGTGGTCGCCCCGAGCGCCCCCTCGTGCATGTTGAGCTTACCCAGGAGTATCGAGCCTGCTGCGCGCAGGCGGGCGGCAAGTTCGGCGTCCCCGGCGGGAATCCGGTGACGCAGCGCATCGCTGCCGCCGGTGCAGGGCAGCCCGGCAACGTCGATGTTGTCCTTGATCCCGAGCGGAATACCGTCCAGCGGGCCGAGGGGGCGACCCCTGCGCCAACGCTCTTTGCTCGCTTGCGCGTCCGCGAGCGCGCGCTCGCGTGCGATGGTGATGAAGGCATGGAATCTTGGCTGGGCGGACTCGATGCGGGAAAGCAGGGCTTCGGTGAGTTTGACGGGATCGATCGCGCCATTGGCTAGACCCGAGCGCAGTGAATCGATCGACAGGCTGGGCGAATTCATGTCTTGCCGCTTCAGGCGTTGCGACGGTCGAACAGGCGCACCGGTTTTTGTCGCGATTCCACACCGGTGCGCTCAGCGAGCGATCCTGGCGGGCACAACTGTACGCGCATCTCGACCCCGAGGCGCGCGCGCAGGAGCGCCTCATAGCTCTCGCGGAGAGCCTCGTCGGGCGCGCCGCGCACCTCGGCGAGGACTGTCATCTCGTCGCGCCCTGCCTCCCGGCTGACCTCGCAAAGAAATTCGCCCGCATAGTCGCTCCGCTCGGCCATCAGCAACGCGCCGATTGCGGAGGGAAAGACGTTGATGCCGCGAAGCTTGACCATATTGTCGCTGCGGCCCCTGAAGCCGAGGATCCTGCGAAAGGGCAGCCAACACGCCGATTGGCCGGTGATCTCTTCGGTGACATCATGCGTGTTGAACCGGATGATGGGAAAGATATCGTTCTTGTATAGACAGGTGCAGACCATGTCGCCGCGCTCGCCGGTGCCCACTGGTGCGCCGCTATCGCTGTCGACGAGCTCGAGATATTGCGCATCCTCCATGACATACATGCCGTCCATGTCGGGGCCTTCGCCGGCGATCAGGCCGGTATCGCCCACCCCGTACCAGTCGTAGACGGGGCATCCGCCCCATACCGAGCTGATTGGCTCGCGCCCCTCGGGTCCGAGATGACCCGTAATGAGTCGCAGTCGAATGTCTCGGCCCGGCTCGATACCGTTTTCGCGGGCCACCTCGGCCAGTCGCCGCAGAAAATCTCCAAAGCCGACAAGCACTGTCGCACCGAAGTCGCGCATCAGAGCGGCCTGCTGGGCCGAGCGGGTCTCCACGCCCGTGCCAGCACTCAATAAACGCGCGCCGATCCAGTGCGATACGGTTTCACGAATGTAGTGACCGCCGTTGACCATGCCGAAGCCATACACGGAGTGAACGACGTCGCGATCATTCATTCCCTGGAGCATATAAATTCGCGCAAGCAGAGCGTTCTGTAATTCGCGGCTGTACGGGCCGTACAGCAGGGGTTGCGGTCGACCGGTCGTGCCACTGGTCGTCTGGATGATGATCTGCGGCCTGCGGCCTTCAGGGTGAGCCGACTGTCCGTCGAAGTCACCAAGCGGCGGATTGCGCTCGACCGAGGCCATCAGATCGGATTTGGAGTAGGTGGGCAGCCTGGCAATGTCATCCAGTCCCCGGATATCGCCCGGCTCGATTCCCCTCTCGCGCCAGAGTCGCTGATAAAAGGGGACTTTCCAGGCGAAGTCCAGAACCTTGCGAAAGCGCGCCGACTGAATCGCGCGTAGTTCGTCGCGACTCATAGCCCTGAAACGTTCGAGGAAGGCTTCCCCGACCGGATAGTCGCGCCGGATACCCGGGATATCTGCGGCGTCGAAATAGTTTAGAAGCGTCATGACTTGGCCGGTTGCCTTTGGCGAAAGGATATTGTCATTGCAATTGGCTGCTGATCGCGCGAACCGGGCCGCCGTCAGCGAGGGCGAGGCATGCCTCTGTCAGCTGGTCCATCCGCTCCGGCGAGTAACCGGCCGCCTGCATCAGCATCCGCGCCTTGCCCACCAGCTGTCCATGCGAGAGCGGGTTTTCAGTGTCGCCGAGCGCATCTGAACGATGTTCGGTGAGTCGACTCCCGTCGTCGAAGGTGATGTCCAGCCGGGCGCCGAAGTGCGCCGGGTAGCGGGCGGTCAGTGCATCGTCTTCGGTCAGTTCGACGCGGCGGCGCAGTGCGGCAACATCCGGCGAGCGGACCGCGCCCATATCGAAATCGTCGAGCCCCGGTTCGCCGCGGAGCAGTACCACTGCAGCAGCGTGTTGCAGGCTGAACTTGGTTTCGACCGGCGTCGTGGGTTGCGCGTGATCGCACATCGTGATCGCATCCCGGTAGCCAAAGACGCGAATGCTGCGGATACGTTCGATCGTAATCTTGGGCCGCAGGGCGAGGGCAGCATCGATCAGCGGGTGGGTATGCCGGCAGGCAGGCCAGGGCTTAAAACTGCAGTCGTGAATCTGCCAGGGTCCCCGCGGCGCAGCGATCAGCGCCTGCGGTCTCGCATCGGGGCAGAGTCCCGCCCAGAAACCCAGAGGCCCTTCGAGAATCCGATGAGCGCCGGTCAATCCGTGACGCGCGAGTTGCGCGGCGAGCAGCCCTGACTGCGCGGCGCGGCCGTTGTGCAGTTGTTTGCTCATCGTATCTTCGAGCCGGCACTGCCACAATCCGGCGGCCTGCGTGCCGGCGTTGCCCAGCGCATCGGCCATTTGAGGCTCACTGAGCCCGAGCAGCGATCCCGCTGCGGCGGCTGCACCAAAGACACCGCAGGTCGCAGTGGTGTGGAAATGCCGGTAATGCGTCGGTCCGACGCTCGTCCCGACGCGGATCATCGCCTCCATCCCGCGCACGATGGCATCGAGCAGCGCGCGCGCGTCGGCACCCGACGCTTCGGCCTGGGCCAGTGCCGTTGGGATTACAACCGGGCCGGGATGAACGATAGCGGCACGATGGAAGTCGTCCATTTCCAGGACGTTGCCCACAGCACCGTTGACAAGCGCGGCATCGCGAGGATCGAGTGACAGGCCGCCGATGGCACGGCAGGGGCCTGCAGTCAGGGTTCTCGCCCAGGCGCGCATTGCGACGCCCGGAGGCGTGAGAGCGCCGGCGGCGGCGCAACCCACCCAGTCAAGCACATGGAGTGCCGCGCGCTGGCGGTCCTGATCGGTCACCGGCCGGGCGAGGAGTTTGACCAGCGCCGCGGTCGTTGCTTCAGTCGGCGATTGGGTATTCATCACGTTGATCAGCCGCCTGCACGATGTCCAGGCGCAAGGCGTGCAAGTACGGTCTCGGTATGCTGTCCGAGGTCCGGCAGGGTCGTGTCTATCTGCGCAGGTTCATGGCGGAACTTGATCGGGTTGCCGATATGGAGATTGCCTTGCGCGTCCTGAATCAGCATGTCGCGCGCGCGGACATGGGGCTGATGGAAAGCCTCGCGAAGATCGAGGACGGGCGCAAGACAGACGTCGTGATCCTGAATCCAGCTTTCCCACTCATCCCGACTCCGGGTTCGAAAAATATCGGCCAGTGCGGCCTTCACAGACTCATGCGCCGGCCCGGGCGGCTGCGTGGCAATCGGGATCAGGTCCGGTCGCTTAAAAGCGTTGAGAAGGTTGTGGACGAATTTATGCTCGACCGCGCAGAGCACAACATGACGGCCATCGGACGTCTCGTAGGCGTTATAGAAAGAGTGCCCGCCCCAGGATCGCTCCTCCTTGACGACCGGCGCGCGATTTTCCGCAAAGACCGCGCCGGTTGCGTTGGGTAGCCATGACAGCGTCGAGTCATGCATTGAAATGTCGACAAAATCGCCACGGCCGGTGCTCGTCCGACGCAGGAGCGCCATCAGAATTCCGGTGAGCGCCATCATTGACCCGGTGATGTCGGCGATCGGCATGTGAGGATTGACCGGCCGTCCGGCCGCATCGATGTTCAGGCTCAAGACACCCGCCATGGCTTCCATGCCGATATCGTGCGCCGGGCGCATGCGCAGCGGGCCTGTTTGACCAAAGGCCGCAATCGAGGCGTAGACGATCCTGGGGTTGCGAGCCGAGACCGTGTCGTAGTCGATCCCCAGTCGCGACACGACGCCGGGGCGAAAAGCTTCGACCATCACGTCGGACTGCTCGGCAAGTGCGAGCAGCGCCTCGCGGCCGTCTTTGGACTTGAGGTCGAGAACAATGCTCTGCTTGCCTCGTGCGGTATTGCGAAACCAGACGCTCTGTCCGCCCGCCCGGTAACCGACATGGCGCACCGGCTCCCCCTCGCCTGGAGGCTCGACCTTGATCACCTCGGCGCCATGATCGGCCATCATCGTCGTGAGATGTGGCCCGGGCAGGAAAAGAGACAGGTCGAGGACGCGTATGCCTTCGAGTTTCATGGTTGCATGGTTCAGATCGCGCCGGCCTGCCTCAGGGCGGCAAGCTCGGAGGCTGTGATCCCCAACTCGCCAAGGATGGTCTGGGTATCGGCCCCGATCTTGGGAGCAGCGACCGCTCCCGGGCGGTGCCCGTTGACCCGGACCGGGCTTGCGATCATGCGCAGCCCGCCAGGCTTGTCCGGATGCGCGACGGTCACGATGCCTTCGGTTTCGGCGAAGTAAGGGTTGTCCAGCGCCTGCGGCAGGGTCAGCACCGGTGCTGCCGGGACGGTACTCGCGAAGATCTCCATCCACTTTGCCGTTGTGCGGGTCTTGAAAATCGGGTCAAGAATGTCAACCAGAGCCTGACGGTTGGCGCGGCGCTCTGCATAGCCGACGAAGCGGGGGTCGCTTACCAGGGCCGGAGCCCCGACCTTCTCGCAGAGAAGCGTCCAGAACCGCGGCGTGATGCACATGATGAAGATCCAGCCGTCAGCCGTGGGCATCAGCTCGCAGGGAACCGTCGACGGGTGGCCAGAGCGCGGTCGGCGATCGGTGATATGGCCCTCGTTGAGGTACCAGATCGCCGGGTAGGTGAGCTGGTGCATTGCCACGTCGTAGAGCGATACGTCGACGTCGCAACCCTTGCCGCTGCGCAGTGCGCCGTACAGTGCCGATGTGACGGCAAAGGCGGCGGTGACGCCGCCCATGTAGTCGATCATCGACAGGCCCATACGAGCAGGTGGTGTACCGGGCTCGCCGGTAATGTCGAGATAGCCAGCCTCGGCCTGCGCAAGGTAGTCGTAGGCGGGCCAGTTGGCTCGCGAGCCCGTCCTGCCGTAGCCGGACAGATGGCCGCACACGATACGAGGATTGACCGACTTGAGGTCGTCGTAGGTGACGGCGAGTCGGCCGGGCTGGTCACCCCGAAGATTGTTAACCACCGCATCGGCGGTCTTGACCAGCTTGAGGAACAGCTCCCTGCCGTGCGGGTTGCGGATCTCGATTGAGACGCTGCGTTTGTTACGGTTAAAACTCTGGAAAAACTGGCTGTCGTGTTCGCCGAGGAAATAGGGACCCGACTGTCGCGACATATCGCCCGGCGGAAAGCCTTCGCGCGGCGGGGACTCGACCTTGATGACTTCGGCCCCAAGGTCAGCCATATGCATCGTCGCGTAGGGACCGGCGCCGTACTGCTCAATCGTCAGGATTCGAACACCGGATAGAGGTAGGTTTGAATTTGTCATGATCAGACCGGATTACGCGCTATCAGTTGCCGGGCTATGATGATGCGCTGCAGTTCGTTGGTGCCTTCGCCGATGCACATCAGCGGCGCATCGCGGTAATAGCGCTCGACGTGAAACTCTTTTGAGTAGCCGTATCCGCCGTGGATGCGCATCGACTCCAGCGAGTTTTCGACCGCCGCTTCCGAGGCAAAGTACTTGGCCATACCTGCCTCCATGTCGCAGCGCTCGCCGCGATCATAGGCTCGAGCTGCCTCATAGGTCAGCAACCTGGCCGCCTGCAGTCGGGTCGCCATCTCGCCAAGCTTGAGTTGAATGGCCTGGTGTTCGCAGATCGGCTTGCCGAAGGTCTTGCGGATCTGCGAGTAACGCACCGCATCGCGTAGCGCTGCACTTGCCAGCCCGCAGCCTCGCGCGGCTACGTTGATCCTGCCGAGCTCCAGCCCGCCCAATGCCGTCTGCAGGCCTTTGCCCTCGGCGCCGCCGATCAGGCGGTCGGCGGGAATACGGAAGTCCTCAAAAACCAGTTCGGCGCTGTCGATGCCTTTGTAACCCAGCTTCTCGATTTTCCTGGAGACCCTGAAGCCAGGACCCTTTTCAGCGAGAAAACAGGACATGCCTTTGTGGGCTGGATTAGCCGATGAGTCGGTTTTGACGAGGAGTGCAAAGCAGGTGCCGTGGATACCGTTGGAAATCCACGTTTTGGTACCGTTGACGACGTAGTGATCGCCGTCGCGCTTAGCGCGAATTTTGATGCCTTGCAGATCAGTACCCGCGTCGGGCTCGGTGAGCGCGAGTCCGCCGCGGATCTCGCCCGTCGCAAATCGGGGTAGCCACGTACGTTTTTGCTCGGGCGTCCCGCTACGCTCGACGCAGGCGGCCATGATGAGGTGGCTATTGAAAATACCGCTCAGCGACATCCACGTTTCGGCGATCTTCTCGACGATCCGCGCGTAGGTGCCAGCCGGTAGACCCAGCCCACCATATTCGGTCGAGATGGTCGCTCCAAACAGGCCGAGCTCTTTCATCTGCTCGACCCATTCGAACGGATACTCGTCGGCGTGTTCCATCTTTAGTACATGCGGACGAACATCGCGCTCGAGCCATTTTTCGATGGCATCGAGAATTTCGGCTTCCTGCTCGTGCGAGCTCACATCCTGCGCGGCTTGGGACATTGAGATTTCCTTGGGTTGATGCATCGGAGGGGCCGGGCGTCCGGCGCTCAGTAGATGGCTTTTCTCAGTAGTTGGCTTTTTCTTCAGTTTCAAAGCCGCGTCGAGCGACCAGGATGGTACGGTCGAATTCGCATACCAGCTTGCCGTTCTGGTTGAAGCCGCGGCTCTTGACGGTCACGAGTCCAGCATTGGGGCGAGATTTGCTCTCGCGCTTGTCGAGCACCTCGGACTCCGCGGTGAGGGTATCGCCCGCAAATAGCGGAAATGGGAGGCGAATCTCTTTCCAGCCGAGGTTGGCAATGGCTTTCTGGCTGACATCGGTCACGCTCATACCAACGATGAGTGCGACGGTAAGCGGCGAGCAGATGATGCAGCGGCCGAATTCGCTGTGCTTGGCATATTCGGCATCGAAGTGCATGGGATGGGTGTTCATCGTGAGGAGCGTAAACCAGGTGTTGTCGGTCTCGGAGATCGTCCGGCCCGGACGATGCTCGTAGATGTCTCCGATGTTGAAGTCCTCAAAGTAACGACCGAAGGATTCGCGGTAGCGGTTTTCGCCGACTTTTTTGACGGTTCCGGCCATTGAAGAGTCTCCGATGAAGGGGGGTTGAGTGGATTGCTATGGCGGCGGGCCGCGCTCAATGCGGGACGTTGACGCTGTCGACGAGATCGAGCAAACGCTGCATGCGCTTGACCACGGGGAGTTCGACCAGCTTACCCTGCCAGGTGGCCACGGCACCGCCCGAGGCCTTGAAGGCGGCAACGATACCGCGCGCCTGTTCGATTTCGGCTGCGCTTGGCGCGAACGCTTCGTGGATCACGGCGATGTTGGACGGATGTATCGAGGTCTTGCCGGTGAAGCCGAGCGCACGCGCGAGCCGCGCCTGTCGCGCGACTTCGGTCAGATCGCGAAACTCGATACAGGGCGCATCGAGCAGGCCAACGCCGGCCAGATGCGCTGCACTAGCCAGCCGGCCGCGCGCCCAGGCGAGCGCCTCGTCGGTCAACGGCACGCCGAGCTCGGTGCAGAAATCGACTGCGCCAAACACAATCGCGGCAAGCCGCGGACTCGCCGACGCGATTGCGGCCGCTGCGTCGAGGCCGCGCGGCGTTTCTATGAATACCGCGATTGAAAGGCCGCCTTGCGCAGCGAGCAACTCATCAGCCCAGCGGACTTCGTCCGAACTCTCAACCTTTGGCAGGCAGAGAAGGCCGTGAAGCGGAGCAGCCTCGCGCAGTGCCAGCACATCCTTGAGTCCGTCGCCGGTGCGAAGCGAATTGATCCGAAGCGAGCGCTCGCCGGACGAGTCACGGGGCTTGCCAAGAAAACGCACCCCTTCGATGCGGGCTGAGTCCTTGTCCGCCGGCCCTACCGCGTCCTCGAGGTCCGCGCAGACGACATCAGCGCCCGAGCGGGTGGCTTTTTCGAGGACATCGGGGCGGGAGGCGGGGGCAAAGAGCAGGCTGCGGCGGGCGGTCACGGTAGGGTCTCCGAAGCAGTGACGATGGGTGTCGGTGCGCGAGCGAATACGGCTTGGATAAGCCTGCTCCGCCCATCGACAGGCAGTTTATAAAACCGATTTGTCTGGACAAAATCTATGATGATTCGGGCATACTGTCAACGACACCATGAGTACCGCACGCCGTAAACCATCGTCGCTTCGGACTGGGCGCCCCGCAGCCGCGACACGCGGCAGCAAGCCTTTGGATTCTCGCGGGGAACCCCGCTACGCGCGCATCGCCGGCGAGCTGATCGCAGCCATCGCCTCGGGGCGCTATCCGGTCGGTTCGTTGTTGCCGACCGAGCATGAGCTGTGCGAGAGATTCGACAGCAGCCGCTTCACTGTCCGCGAGGCACTTCGGCAACTTTCCGAGGCTGGCATGGTGAGCCGCAGGCCGCGCTCCGGAACGGTGGTGGTTTCTGCCGTACGGCGGCAGCCCTATGTGCAGACACTCGGCTCGATTGACGACCTGCTGCAATACTCGTCGGTGACGAGACTGCGCTTGCTTGAACGCGGCTGGGTTGCCCGACGCAATGATGACCGCCGCGCCCCGCCGATTCCGGCTGGCGAGGCGTGGATGTTTGCCAGCGTTTTGCGACATGTCCCGGGGGATGCAGAGCCGGTATGCCTCACGCGTGTCTATCTGGCTGCGCCGTTTGCGCCGCTCGCGGCGCAGATAGCCCGCTCTTCGACCCCGGTTTACCGGCAGATCGAAGCGCGATTCGGTGTGCGCGTGGCGCGAGTCGAGCAACGTATCAGCGCCTGTTCGCTCGGTCGTGACGATGCGCGGGTGCTGTTGGCGCGGCTTGGATCGCCCGCCTTGCGGATTGTCCGCGAGTACCACGGCGATGACGGAGCGCTCCTGGAAGTTTCAGACAGTCTGCACCCCGCGGAGCGGTTTGGTTACGCGATGACCATCCGGCGGGCGGGTAGTGACATCGCAGAGGCGTTACAGCCGGCCATTGCGGCAACCAGGAAAACCCGCAGCGCTCGGGATGTTTAGCTTGTCCAGACAATTGACGGACACGACACATCGGTCGATACTGTTGTGGGGTTGCGGCAGTTTGGCATCACAGAGATCTTTGCTTGCATTTTTCAGTTCATCGGAGGATTGACATGCGCATTGCTTACAGAATTGCCGGCGCGCTTGCCGCGTTTGCCGTCGCGGGCCTTGCCTCAGCGCAGACCAAGCTGGATGTCTCCATGCCATGGGGGCCCACCGAGTTCCACACCATCAATGCTCAGAACTTCGCCAAGCGGGTCGCGGAGATCACCGCCGGCCGGGTTCAAATGACGGTTCACGCGGGGGGCTCGCTCGGAGTCAAGGCCAACGAGACGGTTCGTGCGATAGAGGACGGCACGGTTGCGATGGCTGAGTTCGCTGGTTTTCAAAATGTCGGCGATGTGCCGATGCTCGGCATCGAGAGCCTCCCGTTCCTGGTGGACAACTATGAGCAGTTACGCACCATGCACAGCTTTGTCCGCCCTCAGTGGGTCGCCGAGTTGTCCAAGCGCGGCAACAAAGTCCTCTATGTCGTACCTTGGCCGAGTCAGAATTTTTTCCTGAAAAAGCAGGTGCGAACGATTGACGACCTCAAGGGGGTTCGGATGCGTACCTACGACCGGGTCACTGCCGAGATGGTGACCAAAATCGGCATGGTGCCGCAGCAGATGAACAACCCCGATATCGTCCCTGCCTTAGCCTCGGGTCGCCTCGATGCGGTCATGACCTCGGGCACCACTGCGGTGTCACAGAAATACTGGGAATTTCTCAAACACACCTATACAACAAACCATCTCTGGGCCTCCAATCTCATGGTGATTGGCGCCCGGACCTGGGACAAGCTCCCCGCTGCTGACCGGGCGGCGATCGAGAAGCTTGCAGCCGAGATGGAGCCCGATTTCTGGAAGGTCAGCATGGCGGAGCACGAGACGCGGATGAAGCAACTGCGCGACAACGGTATGACCATCGAAGCGCCGCCCGCCCAGATGGTCGATCGCATGCGCTCGGTTACCCGACCGATGTGGGACGATTTCGCCAAGCGTAACGGCGCTGAGGCCACCAAGGTGCTTGATGCGTATCTTGGCGCCACAGGGCGCAAGTGAGGTTCCGTCGGCGATCCGCTGCGGCTTGCAGATCCGGTTGCCGTGACTGAATCGCCTAGCCGGACGGTCGCAGCGCTCCGATCGTTTTGCGGTCTGATCGACGCTGTGAACCTGGCTGGCGCGATGGTCGCTGCGGCGAGCTGTGCGCTCCTTGCGGTCATGCTCATCGCCGAGGTCGCGGCGACTTCGTTGTTCGCCTGGTCGCAGCCGTGGGCGGTCGAATACGGCGCTTACCTTTGCGCCTTCACGCTGATGGCGGGTTCGGGCTACGCGCTTCGTCACGGGACCCACATCCGGGTCATGTTGATCCTGGAGTATTCCCCGCGTCGCATGCGACTGCCGGTCGAGCTGTTCTGCACCCTCGGTGCGCTGGCTGTCGCCTCGATGCTGACCTGGGGGCTTGGCGAACTCGCGTGGCGCAGCCTTGTCCGGCACAGCGTCTCGTATTTCGCGATGCAGACGCCGCTTGTCTGGCCCCAGGCGATGATGGCTGCCGGCGCTTTGCTGCTCGCCCTCGCGCTGTTGGCGCGTCTCCTTCGCCTGCTGATCGGTGACCCTCCCGATCTCGGCAGCGATGCCGAGTCCGCCAGCGCGCGGGTCCAGTAAGGTCAACCCGCTTCATGGTGCCGGGGCTTTTCATTCTCTGCCTGATGCTCGGGCTGCTGGGCTCGGGCATCTGGATCGGGTTTGCCCTTTTAGGGACAGGCGTGATTGCGCTCGAGTGGTTTCGCGACATGCCGATCGCCCGTGTTCTCGCTCAGGACATTTGGGCAAGGCTCAACGCCGATGAACTTGTCACGTTACCGCTTTTCATTTTGATGGGTGACATCCTCTTTCATACCCGTCTGTCCGAATCCTTGTTCCGGGGGCTTGCGCCGTGGGTACAGCGCCTTCCGGGTGGGCTGCTTCATGTCAATGTGCTGGGTTGCACGCTCTTTGCTGCGGTGTCGGGGTCGTCGGCAGCGACGACAGCTACGGTAGGCAAGATGACGCTGGTCGAACTCTTCAAACGCGGCTATCAGCGTGATCTGGCGATTGGGTCGCTTGCCGGGGCTGGCACCATCGGCCTCATGATCCCCCCATCAATCCCCATGATCGTCTACGGCGTACTGGCCGAGGTATCCATCCTCGATCTGTTTATCTCTGGCGTGGTGCCTGGCCTGCTCATTGCAGCGCTCTACGTACTCTGGATCATGTTTCGGGCCACGGTGGACCCCTCGGTGCAGCCTGCGGTTCGGGAACGGGCGACGTGGAGCCAGAAGATCGCAGCGCTGGGGGACCTGCTGCCTGTCGTCTTTCTCATCGGGCTCGTGATCGGCTCGATGTATTCGGGTGTGGCAAGCGTCACCGAAGCGGCGGCGATTGGCGTCGCGGGATCGCTTGCGATCGCCGCTGCTCAGCGAACGCTGTCCCTGAAATTACTGGGCAGGGCGCTGTTGTCGACCGTCAGGACCTGCTCGATGATCGGACTCATTCTGGCAGGGGCACTGTTTCTTTCTCGCGTGTTGGTCACCCTGGGCGTACCGTCGGCGGCGGCGCAGTGGGTCGGTTCGCTCGGGCTCTCGCCCTACATGCTCATCTTCGCCCTGCTGGTGGTTTATCTGATCCTGGGAACGGCTTTGGATGGTCTGTCAGCGATGGTCATGACCTTGCCTGTTGTCCTGCCCATGGTGGTCGGCGCGGGGTTCCATCCGGTCTGGTTCGGCATCTTCATCATCATCACAATCGAACTTTCCAATGTTTCGCCGCCGGTGGGTTTCAATCTCTTTGTCATCCAGGAGATGACCGGCGACTCGCAGACTCGCGTGGCGCTTGCCTCGCTGCCATTTTGTCTGCTGTTGCTTGCATTGATCGCGGCGATCACGATCTGGCCGCAGATCGTCCTCGGACCGCTGGCCTTGATGCGCGGATGAGTGCATGGGCGCGAGCGACCCGTT